>JAGCNI010000108.1 GCA_017646015.1 Lentisphaeria bacterium | reverse complement strand
CACCGGAACAAGAACCAACAACGCCTGCAAAGTATTACTGGTGAAAGAAACTTGTCTGAAATAGTTGCGGCAACCGCCATAAATCGCTGCAACAGCAAGAGCTCCGTAATAAACTGCCATCAGTTTGAATTCCAGACGGAACTGATCTTTGGCAATCAGAACAGAAATCAGAGAAGCACAATTCAAAAGGAAAAGAAACACAGACACCGCCCCGATGATCCCGAGGATCTTGGAGAAAACAAAGGAAAAACGGGTCACAGGTTTGGAAAGCAGCAGCAACACAGTTCCATTCTGCATCTCCCGGCTGATCGTATGTGCGGAACAGACAACTGCCACGATCAGAGAGAATACCAACGAAGTTGCCATGGCACTGTCAACCACGAATTTGATCTGTTCACGGAAAACAAACATCGCAGCAGTCGGATACAGACCGATCAAGCACATGGCACTGATCAACATCAAATAGTAAACAGGTTCACGGATGCACTCCACAAAAGTATTTCTTGCCAGTTTATACAATATCAACATGTTTTTTTCTCCAATTTTATCCCGTTCCGGGGTTGAAAATTTTCATTGACCGTATATTCTATAACACAAAGTGAAGAATTTCAAATCAAAGAGGGTTTAATGAATAAGTTTTTTTTAAAAGTTTTGCAAAAAAAGCCATCCGGAGCACTGTTTTTAAGCGGAAATGGCTCAAATGCTGAAAAAATTCTGGAACACGTTCATGCCGCAGGAGAAAAATCACCATGGATTCCCAAACTCCTTGTGACAGACCGTCCCAAGACCAGCAGAGCAAAAGAAATCGCGCAAAAATACAATATTCCGCTCTTGGAACACCCGATCGCCTCTTTCTACCGGGCTCATGGATGTGAACAGGTCTCTCTTGCCACAGAAGAAGGCAGACGTCTCCGCGATCTCTGGACGGAGGAGCTGGCGGAAAAACTGCAGCAGTATGAGGTCGATTTCGGAATCCTCGCCGGATTTGTTCCACTTACGAATATCGTTGCAAAACTGCCCTGTCTCAATGTGCATCCCGGAGATCTGACGTATGAAAAAAACGGAAAACGTTATCTTGTCGGTCTGCATACAGTCCCAATGGAACTGGCTATATTGGAAGGTCATTCCACTTTACGCAGCAGTGTGATCCTTGTTCAGCCCTATACTCCCGGTGCCAAAGAAATGGATGGCGGACATATTCTCGGAATCTCCGCTCCGGTCGGGCTCGATCTCAAAGGTCATTCCGTACAGGAACTGCAGGAACTCTTCAACAGCCGGAAAGGACCGCACCGGCATGGTCTGCATCATGACCTCCTTTCTGAACTGGCAAACTATAATCAGGAACGTTTGAAATATGCAGGAGATCATACAGTCTATCCCGCCTTGATCGATGATTTCACCGCCGGATGTTTCGCCGAAGATGAAAATAAAAATCTTCTCTACCGGCAAAATGCAAAGGCTCCATTTCAAATCGTAAAAACAGTGGAATATCACGGAGAAGAACGGATCCCTATCTATAAATAAAATCAATTTGACAACAGGAGTTTTCTATGAGAATGAGCAAAGTATGTTTATGGCTGACACTGACTGCAGCTCTCGTAACAAGAGCAGATGAAGCGAAAAAACATGAAATCGAATTGTCGCTGGATAAAAAGGATGGTATTTACAAAAAAGGCGAAAAGGTCACGCTGAATATACGATATCTCTTCAATGGAAAAAATGCAGCCGGGCCTCTGAAACTCACGATCCTCAGACAGGATGGGGTCAAAAAAGTCACCGATATCAAAGAAGGTGACCGACAATTCTCATTTGTACCGAAAACTTCACCTGCATCTTATAAATTCACAGTCACAGCAATGACTCTGGACAACAAACCGATCACGTATATGAAAGGCAGAAAAAAAGTTGCTGTTTCCACCTCCATCGGCATGATGAGCAATCCGCAGGAGTTCCGGACAGGGATGGAAGAACCGGCTGATTTCTGGGAATTCTGGGATAAATCACTGGCAGAACTGGCAAATATACCGATTGAAGAAATTGAACGCAAAGAGATGAAAATCTCCAATAGTATGCTGAAAACTGCCCCCTCTTATTTCAGTTTCCGGATGCCGCAGAAAATGAAAACACCCACCTCTCTGGAAGGAAAATTCAAAAGTTGGGATGTCAAAATCAAATGTGTCGGCGCTCCGGTGTCCGGCTATCTCACAATGCCAGTCAATGCTGCAGAAAAAAGTCTCCCTGCAATCGTCTCTTTCCACGGAGCAAGTGGAAAATCCGCACGACAGGCTTTTGTTGACAATGCGATCCGGTTTGATGTCAATCCCCACGGAATCGAAAATGGAAAATCCGCAGAGTTCTATCATCAGATGTTCCAGACCTCACATAAGAAATATATGTATCAGAATGCAGACAACCGGGATAATTTTTATTTCCGGGGCATGTTCCTCCGTGTGAAACGTGCATTGGATTATGTCAAGACCCTGCCGGAATATGATGGAAAAACTCTGATCGTTGTCGGGAACAGCCAGGGCGGAGCCCAAACGATCGTGGCGGCAGCACTGGAGCCTGATGTGAAGTTGATTTATGCGGCAGTCCCTGCACTGTGTGACCACGGAGGTGTCTATGCAAAACGCCAAGCTGGATGGCCGCGTCTGATCCAACTGAAAAAAGGACAACCGCTCAATCAAGGCATTGCCGCGACTGCCCCTTATTATGATGTAGCCTTTTTTGCGAAACGCATCAAAGCGGAAACCTATTTCACAGTCGGGCTGATCGATACGACCTGTTCCCCGACCTCTGTTTGGGCGGCATACAACAATATTACAGCGAAAAAACATATCACGTGTCTGCCCTCCCACGGACACAGCAGAACGTATTCGCTCTCTTTCAATAAACGGGTCCAGGAACTGATCGAAGAAACCCGGAAAGCCGCAGCCGGAGCAAAATAACAAATTTCTTTGAAAAATAAAAACGCTGTTCCCGGTTCTCACGCAGGAACAGCGTTTTTTTATTTTTCTATTTCCGGAAAGCTGTCAGAGCCGTACAGCATACACCTTTGCATCGAACAACTCAAACAGGAGTTGATCTGCCGGAGGCAGTTGTGCTTTTCCACGGATTTCATCGCCCTGCATCACAACACTGGCGATTTTGTTACCGGATTCATCCAGCGAGGAAACAATCACTTTTCCAGTGTAATTCAACTGCAGTTCACCACCTTCCCAATCCAATTTCCGGCTCTTGAAAGATCCGGTTCCGCGCATGAATACAAAACGGTCACGGCGCCAGACAAAACGGCGGATCCGGTGTGTTTCCGAGCGGTAATATCCCTCAAGAGCATACACATAGATCTCATCCTCATTCGGGAAGACCATTCCATGAATGAAGTAATTGGAACGGTTGCCGTCTCGTTCTTCCGGAGCACTGATCGGAATCATTCCGACCGGCCAGCGGAAGAAGCTGACTCCACCATCACTGCTGATCATAAAAGAGGGTTCTGTCTGTCCGGTATCTTCATGAAAATAAGTCGGAAGACCGATCATATACTCCGGTTCAGGCGGATAAATATTGATTCCATTGGTGTAGAGCTGGAAGAAATCGAAATCGGTATATTTGATGTATTCCGGTTCTGTCCAATGGATAAAATCCGAGGAGAAACAGACTCGGACATCACGACAGACAAGACCACGCCAGACTTCCGGATCATTTGTATCCTGCAAACCGTTTTTGGTATCACGGACAAATGCTGCATACCGTTTCCGGACAGGATCATACAATGCCTTATTGATACTGTCAAACTTTCCTTTGGTAATAACCGGCTTGTCTGTAAGAACACGCCAATTATAGCCATCCGGAGAAACTGCCGGGTACATTCCATAGTCATAACATTCTGAAAGCACCTGACATTTTCCACGGTTGCCACGAAGCAACACTTTGTAACGATCGGGTGCCCCCTCCGGACAGGTCGGATCAATGAAAGGATCCATTTCACCGCGCCAGTGCATCCCGGTTTCAAAATTCAGCCAACCGGTGAATTTTTCTGTTGCCGGATATTTCTGACAATCCCCACCGATAATGATGTTGTTCCTGTCTGATCCCTCATACAGAAACAAGCCCAATTCCGGCTTATGCCAGTTGATACCATCGTAACTTTCCGCACAGCATGGACATTCCCCCATCCCCTGCGGACCGTGATGTTTGCTGCGGTAATACATCCGGTAATACCCGGGTTTGACTGTAATCACACTGCCGAGCATGTGTTCGGCTTCCCACGGTTTGTCATCAAAAAAAATCACATTTGCCGGAACAGGACGTTCCTGTGCCCAGTGCAAATCTTCATATTTAACAGACCTCTTATCCACAAAAGTTCGGTCTGCCATCAGGAAAAGACGGTTTTTCATTTGAAGATAAACTCCCCGTAAATGTTTCTGTCACTGAAACTGAGCTTATTGTAGTTGGGTGCCCAGAGAAGCATTTCTCTGAGGTTGGACTGAATATAACTCATCCGTCCGATATTGATCCGCCAGACAGTTCCCGGAACAGGTTTTTCAGAATCCAGATCACTCCACGGAATTTCAAAAACAACACGCCATTTATTTTTGCCACGGAAATTTCTGTAACTCCATTTTCCATTCCAGCCGGATTCCATCTTGCCAATGATCGGATTCCATTTTTCATCATAGCAGGAGATCTCATCTGACGGATTCACCACAAAATGAGAGAAACTTTTTTCGGATTCGACCATCAACTCGATACATTCCCGCTGATAAGCTCTTCCATCTCTGCCCATCGGTCTGACAACAATCGTATCCGGCAGTTCAGATTCGACTCCGACATAGAGTTTCTGATCGTCATAGACCGCTTTGAAACGGCTTTTCCGCTGCAAGGCGCCTCTGGAGATTTCACCGATCTCGTTCCATGCACTTTTTTCCCAGACACCGCTTTCAAAATCATTCACTGGAACAGCTCCATTGATCTTGATTACATCGGTTTTCGGGGGAGTGGTATCCAGATTATCTTTATTCAGCAGAACTTTGAAATTCCAGTTCAATGGTGCATTGATGGGACCATGAAGAACTCCATTTGTCTCAACCTGTTTGCGCGAATAATATCCGAATACGGGCACATCCTCCCAAAACATCGGATAACCTTTTCCGGTAAAAAACTTATCCAGCATTTGACGGCGTTCTTCCACCCGTTTGCCGATTTCAGCCAACAGCTCACGGTTCGGAGTCAACTGATAAGCGGTGTATAAATGGCAGATCTCCGCCAGATTTTTCAGATAATCAAACTGGATCTTGACCAGTTCCATACGTTTTTTGGCTTTGGGATGACGGACCTGTTTCAGAGCCAGACGAAGCCAGGCTTGCATATTTTTCAAAGTCTGCGGCTGATAGATCACAGCAAGAAGAGCCTGAGGTCCCGGCAGCAGAGAAGCATTTTTTGCTCCGCCTTCCAGAGTAGTTTCCCCCTCAAGGCGGGAGAAGATTTCCAGATTCTTATAGAGCAGATCAAAGAAACGGTTCATGGAAGCTCCCGCTTCCCGGAATGCGCGTTTATTGTATTCTTCCACCTCTTTCTTCACATCCAGATCCGGATTTTCAATGGCTCGGCTGAAAATATATTGCGCTGCGCCCTGCAAACCAAAACAATCTCCGAAATGACAACGATGCAGCTGTTTGATCTTCAGTTTTGCCAATTTTTTCCCGAATGCAGCGGTATAATAGGGAGTACGTTTCGGAGTGATACCGGGAGTATGATAATTACCGAAAAGGTAGACATAAGCACCGAAACCTTTGGGAACCACATATTTTTTCCACTCTTCGATCTCATTATCTGCAAAAGTACAGAGTTCGATCATCACATTGGGCGGGAATTTTTTGAATGTCCGCGGCGGTGAAATAGTCGGACCATACGAAATAATGATCACAGTTTTATCCGGATGAGAACGGTACATGCGTTCTGCAATATTCCGGTGAAGGATCCACAACTTTTCAGATGCTTCTTTCACCCCGCCGTACGCAGCACAATTTTTGCAGGTACAGAGAATGTAACCATCTGTCTGCCCAAGCTCAACAGCATCATATCCTTTCCCTGTTTCCACGAGATACTGATACAGCAATTCCTGAACTTCCGGATTGGAAATACAAAGATGTCCCAGTCCGGGAGTGCGGCGGTTGCCGATCAAAGCAAAATATTCAGGATGGGTCTTTCCGTATTTGGCAGCCGGCACAGCCCGGGGATGAGAATGTCCCGCATTGAGATGCCATTTCCCGAAACCGGGAATTCCGATTGCGGCAGAATAAAACAATCCGTTAGAACCATTGGTGAAACGCAAACGCGGTGTATTTTCCCATTTAAATTGATCCGGCACAACGACTTTCTTGAGTGTTTCATCGTAATCGATCCCGATTTCTCCGGGAAAAAGAAAACGGGTATTGAGGAATTTTTCTGCAAATTTCACCGCACCGCAGAGTGTCCCGAGAACAAGATCCGCATTTTTCCTCATGGTCTTCTGTTTCGCGGGGATCGAATTGCGGTAAGAGTCTTCACCCGCAATAAAAATGTTGCCGTCTTTTTCCTGAATGATAAATGCAAAATTTGGATACTTTTCAATCTGAATTCCCACTTCCCGGGCTTTCCGGGTATTGCCGAGATAAATTCCTTTCATACCATTCACAGCTTTGGATTCTTTGACAACTTTCACTTTGCAGCCGGGACCGGTCTTGAAAGCATCCGCAAGCATATTGGCTGTCTTGAGAAGATTTTTCTCAATAAAGGCCTGAGGGATCTTATCCGGCACAATGATTTGCAGATCCGTTTTTTTATCTATTTCCAAAGCTGAAACAGAAATCATCAGCCCGCAACAGAACAACAAACAAAAAATTTTTTTCATAAATATCTTTTCCTTAATAATTTAATGTCGCTTTTACCAATTATCCTCATTTGAAACAGGATTCCAGAATGTGGCATTATAACCGATTCTCTTGGGCATGATCCCACCAGCTTCCCACGGGATATCATTCAACTTCATCATCTGAACATGATTATCAAGGAAGAGGAATGTGGCAGATTTACTGCCATGGACAAAAGCAGGAGCCCCTTCCTTATCCGGTCCAAAATATTTATAAGCAATATACCAACCGGCATTGGCTTTAAAATTGGTCGGCTCAGAAAGATGTGCTGTACGGGACGGTCTGCGTGCAAGAGAAAGTTTCAGAGAAAGAACGGATGGGGTGACAGAACTCATGATCCGGGAATTGATTGAAATTCCGGGGGCATCAGTCTTATTTGTTTTTGCCCATTCGGTCTTAGCGGTAATGATTCTCGGACATGCAAGTTTTGAAACATCGCCTTTAGATCCAATGCCGCCGATCGTTCCGGTTGTTTCATGCACATAATCAGAGAGCAGCCCACTCGATTTCCCAAGATAAAAAGTTTTCCGGGTGGAATCATTTCCATTATAATACCCCATGATATAATCTTTATTATCAGATGTATAGAGAGCAGTGGCTGTGCCATAAGTCTTGAAATTGCCTAAACACTTACTGGAATAAGCACTGTTACGAGCCTGGTTCAATGCAGGCAGCAGCATCCCGGCAAGAATTGCAATAATAGCAATCACCACGAGAAGCTCTATCAATGTAAAATTCGCTCTTTGTTTCATTTACAATTCTCCTTGTTGTTTGAAAATACAAAAAAACTTTTCTGTTTTTACAGACTGCAATAAATGCAGCTCACCCAGTCTATTTTTCATACAGTCATATTCTTTCTCCTTTTTTTGTTTCTCCTTTCATCATACCGTTTTTTTATCATTACGTTTCATATCATTCCAAACGACTTTCCTGGTGGATGCCCGGACTACAAGTTTATGGGGAGTAACGGCATATACAAAACTCCGTTTTTCACGGATCATTTCCAACATAAAGCGGACAGAAATTTCGGCGATCTGCGGACTGTCATAATCCAATGCACTCAAAGGCGGATTCAAATAATTGCACCCGATCTGCCCGCCGATCGTCAACAATGCCACATCATCCGGGATCCGGATTCCTTCCCTGTTGCAGTATCCATACATCAGAGCGGCGATATAATCTGAAAAACAAATCACTGCTGTCGGCGGTTTGACTGTATCTTTCATCAATCGCTCAGCCGCCTGTCCAAACGAAAATTTACTGTCAGCATATTCAGCAACGTTTACGATCTGCAGCAACGCGGGATCCGGATTCAATTTCATTTCACGGATCCAGGAACGATACAAATCTTCTGTAATTCCGCGGATATCCGTATTGCCCGCCAAATACCCGATACGCTGATGTCCCTGTGCCGCAAGATATTTCAAGCCATCCTGAAACAACTCCGGATAATTTGTTCCCAAAGTCGGAAAGCCTGTGATCAAAGCATCATTATAAGTTGCATGCGGCAGCAACACCGGCAATCCTGTACTGCGGATGATCTTCAACAACGGTTCATCCCCTTTGAAATTAGAAGCCAGCCAGAAAATCCCCTGCACTCCGGTGGCAAGAATCTGTTTCGCACAATAATCCGGATCAGAAAGAAAAAGAGAAGATTCATGAAATTCTTTGAGCTGCACATTCTGTCGCTCCGCCGCACGGAGAATATCCAATATATAATTCGGTGATATATGAATTCCGTTCTCCGTCAATTTCCGGTCATGCGTTATAAGCAGCAGAGAAGTTTTATCGTTGACCGAAAAATCACGGATAAAAGTACCCTGTCCCTTGATCCGGTGAATCAGACTTTCAATCTCCAATAATTCCAGTGCAGGACGCAGCGTCACACGGGAAACATGCAGTTCTTCTGCGAGATCGACCTCTTTCGGAAGACGGCTCCCCGGAGAATAAAATCCATTTTCTATACGCTCTTTCAATAACGCATAAACTTGCATTTTTTTTGTATTCTGCATTTTTCCCTCAGGTATTATTCAAGTATCTTTCTTGGAGGTAATATCAAATCAGGTATTATGAAATGTCAAGCATTTTTTACCATAACAATCAAAAAAAGTTTGTTTTTTATCAGAAAAATACAGAACAGCATAGAAAAAAGATGAAATCAAGAGATTTTTCTGCAGATAATTCAGTATCAGTACCGGAACGATAGCAAAAGCTGTAATTTTTTTACAAATAAATCTTGTAAAATCTCTGTTTTCAACATGGAAAAAAATACGGGGACGTGTATATTAAAAACAGAAAATAAAAATTACAGTAAGAAAAGGACTGAAACTATGGCTGTAACATTAAGTTTGATCATACCATGTTATAATGAAGAAAAGACTCTTCATGAAATCGTGGAACGTGTTTTGAAAATCCAAAAAGATGATCTGAAACTGGAACTGGTCATTGTGGATGACTGTTCCACTGATAACAGTTATCAGAAAGCACAGGAACTCTGCAAGCTTTATCCGGAAATCAAATTGGCTCATCATGAAGTCAATCAGGGAAAAGGTGCAGCATTGCGGACAGGTTTTCTTGAAGCAACCGGAGACTATGTGGGAATTCAGGATGCCGATATGGAATATGATCCGGAAGATTATTACACACTGCTGGAACCGATGCTGGACGGTCGGGCAGATGTGGTCTATGGTTCCCGTTATCTCCGCCCCGGAACTCGCAGAGTTCTCTACTTCTGGCACACCTGGATGAATAAAACTCTGACCACCTGTTCCAACATGTTTACCAATCTCGATATTACAGACATGGAGACCTGCTACAAACTTTTCCGCCGGGAGATCATTCAGAAAATCGCTCCGAAACTGAAAGAAAACCGCTTCGGATTTGAACCGGAAGTGACCGCTTATGTCGCAGAAGAAAAATGCCGTGTCTATGAATGTGCGATCAATTACAATCCGCGTACCTATGATGAAGGGAAAAAAATCGGTTGGAAAGATGGTGTCCGGGCGTTGTACTGCATCCTTCACTACGGGGCTTGCAATGCTCCTGTCCCCATGCAACTGCTGCTCTATTTCTTTATCGGCGGCACAGCCGCACTGGTCAACTTGATCTGTTTTGCAGTAATGACCTCCTACTCCATGACATTGCTGCCGGCGGTGATCGGTTCGTATGTGATTTCGGCAGTTGTCAATTACATTCTCTGTATTCTTCTGCTCTTCAGACATAAAGCCTGCTGGAGCACTTTCGGTGAATTCATGGCATACACCATCACACTGGTGATCATGGGCGGAATTGATTACGGGATCACGGTCGGATTGATCCATATCGGAATCGGAATGATCTTTGCAAAATTTCTCGCTTCTATCGTGGGATTCTTCGGCAATTACCTGTTGCGGAAATATTTTGTATTCTTCCTGAAAAACAAAAAAGCTGAATAAACCATTCCGGAGAAACTTTTATGAGTAAAAAAACAATTCTCGTCACGGGCGGCAGCGGATTTCTCGGTTCATGGCTCTGCGAAAAATTGCTGGAACGGAACAACGATGTGATCTGTGTGGATAATTTTTACACCGGCGCGAAACGGAATATTCTTCATTTGCTGGATAATCATCACTTTGAACTGATCCGGCATGACATCACTTTCCCCCTCTATGCAGAAGTCGATGAAATTTACAATCTGGCATGTCCCGCCTCCCCGATCCATTATCAGCGCGATCCCGTGCAGACAGTGAAAACCTGTGTTCACGGCGCAATCAATATGCTCGGTCTGGCAAAAAGACTCCGTATCAAAATTCTGCAGGCGTCCACCTCCGAAGTCTATGGTGACCCCGTGATCCATCCGCAGGTCGAATCCTACTGGGGAAATGTGAACCCGATCGGTGTCCGTTCCTGTTACGATGAGGGGAAACGATGCGCTGAAACACTCTTCAACTGCTACAATATGCAGTGCGCTCTCCCTGTAAAAATCGTGCGTATATTCAATACATACGGGCCGAGAATGCACCCCAATGACGGCAGAGTTGTCAGCAATTTCATCCTGCAGGCTTTGCAGAATCAGGACATCACCATTTACGGCGATGGTTCCCAGACACGCAGTTTCTGTTACCGGGATGATCTGATCGAAGCCATGATCCGCATGATGGAAACACCCGCAGATGTCACCGGTCCGATCAATATCGGAAATCCGGGAGAATTCACCATTCTCCAACTGGCGGAAACAATCATTGAATTGACCGGATCACGCTCAAAAATCATCCGTCAATCCCTGCCATCGGATGACCCCAAACAGCGCAAGCCCGATATTTCAAAAGCGAAAGAGATCCTCCACTGGGAACCGGTCACTCCGCTCCGCGAGGGATTGACAAAAACCATTGAGTATTTCGATCAGCTCTTGAAAGAAGATCCCGAATTCTGTAAATAAAAAAAGGAGATTTTGGAAATGAAAAAGTTCCTTATCGCAATCCTCTTGTGTTTCGTCTGCGTCCTCTTTGCCGCCGAACGGAAAGTCTATCGAGATTCATCAGGAAGAATCCAGTCCACCGCTACAAAAAATGGAAATCGTGTGGTCTATCGGGACTCATCCGGCAGAATTCAGGGGACTGCCACTACCAATGGAAACAGAACGGTTTACCGGGACTCATCCGGCAGAATTCAGGGAACTGCCACTACCAATGGAAACAGAACGGTTTATCGGGACAGTTCCGGAAGAATCAAAGGGTCCGCATCTCAAACAGGAAACAGAACGGTTTATCGGGACTCATCCGGTAGAATCAAGGGATCCGCATCTCAAAACGGGAACAGTACCACTTTCCGGGACAGTTCCGGACGGATCAAAAGTACCCGCAGATGAAAATCAGCAGAGCTGGAAAAATTGATTTTCAGGAGATTTTCACCGGAAAATATTCTCTTTTCATCAATATTTCATAAAACAGCTCTTGCATTTTACCCATTCGGGTATTATAATTCCAACAGAGAAACAACAATTTATAAGGAGGTATCCAATATGCAGCGTCGTTATTTCACATTAGTAGAATTGCTCACAGTGGTTGCTGTGATTGCCATTCTTGCAGGAATCACGATCCCCGTCGTTGTCGGAATGTCAGCCAAAGGAAAAGAAACTTCCGCCCGTGCCGATATGAATGCCATTAAACTGGCTCTCACTCAGTTCAAAGCAGATTATTCCGTCTGGCCGCTGATTGATAAAGGCCCTTCCATCTCTAATTTCAATACGATCACAGCAAGTGGAGATCTTTTGATTGAAACTCCTTTTGATACCGCAGATACCGCAAATTCATTCACTGCATCTGTTGCCGCTTATGATAATCTGACTCAGGCTCTGACCAATAATGTTGTCAGCGGTACTGTACCGGAAGACTTGATAACAAATAAAACATCTGCAAAATATCATTTCGGTAACAGCAAGAAAAAACGTTATCTTGATCCCCCCGCAAAACCGGTGCAGGCTGCCGTAGGTTCTGGTTCCGGATTTCTCAAACTCGACCCATGGGGCAGACGCTACAATATCGCTCTGGACTGGAACTATGATGGAAAAATCAATTTGAGTTCCACTGATAAATTTGCCAGAGAAAAAGAAGAAGATGCGCTCCTCGGACAGATTTTGATCTATTCTTATGGTAATGCAGAAGCAGCAGATGATACAGAAGCATTCCTGTATTCCTGGAAAACAAATGAACAGTAAGAGGGTACACATGAAAAAACATTTTTATACGCTGGTCGAACTCCTCACAGTGATCGCAGTGATCGCAATCCTCGCAGGATTGATTCTCCCCGCAACGGCACTTGTCCGGGCAAAAGCAAAAAGAACAGAATGTTCTTCCAATCTCCGTCAGGTCGGTGTGTTGGGGATGCAGTTCAGCAATGACCGCAATGGACAGATCGTTATGTATCAGGCAGCAAACGACTATAATGTCCGCAGCAAAAACGTGGAAAATTATGCAAGAGGTGAAAAAGAAAGTAAATTCAATGACCCAGCCAATGCCACAACAGCCATTACGACCGGCACAAACCGGAGACTGTGGACAACCGGTTTGCTCCGTTACGCAAAATATGATATGAGTGTTTTCTTCTGTCCCTCCGATGAACGTGCACTCAATCTCTTTGATGCAAGCACCAATGCATCTTCCTACTCCATCAATTATGGCGATGCAGACCGTCCCGGAGGAGTTGCCGGAGGATCATTCATCAAAATGACAAGCGTTACCCGTTCTCCGAGCGGAGTGGTCATGTTTGCTGAAAATGATAATGGACAGCTCGGCATGGATTCCACTGCAGCCTCTGCTGCGGCAATGGGCTATCCGGCTCAGTTGACACGCAAACCGCACTCCAATGATTTCAATATGAGTTTTCTGGATGGACATGCTGAAACCATCGGCAAAGCGGATATTCAGGGAATGTTTGATAAAAACTATTTCAAGATCAAAGAATGATCTGATGATTTAAATTTATTTTGTAACCATGGACAGTTCTTTTGCATTTTCTCCGATCGGCTTGGTTCATTGTGCCAGCAGGTACAGATATGAAGCCGCACGGCAGGGTGTATATTCAGAAGGAAACGAAGGAGTAATCGAGCTCCAACCCGGACATGGTTACGAAACAGCACTGGAGGACCTGTCCGGTTTTGAACGGATCTGGGTCCTCTTTGTTTTTCATTTGAATGAAACATGGCGTCCCAAAGTGACCCCGCCCCTGACCGGAATCAAAAAACGGATCGGAGTTTTTGCGACCCGATCCCCTCACAGACCCAACCGGATCGGAATGAGTTGTGTGGAACTGGTCAAGATCGAGGGACTCAAAATTTATATCCGCAACCATGATCTGCTGGATCTGACACCGGTTCTGGATTTGAAACCTTACATTCCCTCAGCGGATGCGTTCCCGAGCTCAAAAGCGGGATGGCGGGATGAAGTGGACGCCTCGGAAATTCCGGTCGATTTCACCGCAGATGCACTGGAAAAATTTGCATTCATCAAAGAGATCGCCGGCAGAGATCTCACGCATTTCTGTAAAGTTCAGTTGGCACATGATCCGGTTTCTCCTGACCGCAAACGGATCATTTCTTATTCGGATGGTTCTTACACGATCGGATGCAGAACCTGGAAAATCGCTTATACGGTCGATGAACAGGGTGTGCATGTGTATGATGTCCATTCCAATTATCTCCCGGAAGAATTACTGCCGGATGCCGATGATCGCTATCAGGATAAAGATCAGCACCGTCGTTTTCTGGAGAAATATTCATGAACCCGGAAATCCTTCTTGCGGAACCGCGCGGTTTCTGTGCCGGAGTGGAACGTGCATTGCAAACCGTGGAAAAAGCTTTATCGGAAGGACCGTTTCCCGTCTATGTCCTCCACGAAATCGTCCATAATGAATGTATCGTGAATGAGTTGAAAAAACGGGGAGTCCGTTTCATCAATGAACCGGAGGAAGCGGATGATGGCGGCACATTGATTTTCAGTGCTCACGGCGTCAGCCGGGATGTGGAAGAACGGGCGGCAAAACTCTCTCTCAAAGTCATTGATGCGGCATGTCCGATCGTAAAAGCTCTCCACAGAAAAATGGAACAGTTTTCGCTGGCTGGGAAAGAGATCATTCTGTTCGGCAGAAAAGGACACCGGGAAGTAGAAGGTTTGCTGGGAAGAGTTTCAACTCCGGTCCATGTGATCGAATCACAGGAGGGCTTGCAGAATTTTCTCGCTCAAGCGGATCGTAAAAAATCCTATGCGTGTTTATCACAGACGACCTTGAATGCAGATGATATTCATGCCATGACAGAAGAACTGAAAAAAGCCTTACCGGATCTTGAAGTTTCAGCGGAAGTTTGTTTTGCGACCCGTGACCGCCAGAATGCAGTCCGTGACCTTGCTGCATGCTGCGATCTGATTCTCGTGGCAGGCTCTCAACAAAGTTCCAATACCAAACGTCTTCTGGATGTTGCTCTGCGGAATGGCGTCAAAGCATATCTCCTCCCGGATGCAGGATCCCTCCGGAAAGAATGGCTGCAAAATGTCTCCGCTGTCGGTATTACAGCAGGCGCATCCGCCCCGGAATCATTGGTAAAAGAATTGACAGAAAAAATCAGAATATATACTCAAGAACAATAAAAAAAAACGCCGGAAAATCAAATCGACTTCCGGCGTTTTCTGTTTTACAGAAATAACTTATTTCTTTTTACTGTCATTTCCGATAATGGCATCAGCGGCATTGCCGAGGAAATTTCCGACTGCGGAAACGCCATCAGAAACAGCTTTCACAGCGATATCCACACCGGGAACTTTTGCAAGACTTGTCAGCATGGAAACAAGCACGTAATTGATCACGGCAGCGGAAGAAACGCCATCCGGACCAGTTCCGAGATTATTGAGAGTGACCGGAACAAGCATGATCGGAGCCTGAGCTTTTGTACCTTTGAGCACCAGCCATGCGGTAATATCAGACATTTCAAAATGATTGATCTGCAACGGTTTCTGTTTTGCCGGAGCAGCATCAGTTTTGGTGCTCTTTTTATCCGGATCGATTCCCAGAGTTTTGTTGACATTATTCTGAATATCAGAGAGATTGTTACTCAGGAGAGTTGTTTCAAAATTGACTTCGACCCCTTTGATCTGGATATTTTCGATCACCAGTTTTTTGGAAAGAAGCGAAGAGGCATCCAGATCCACGAAGAAATCTTTAAGGAGGAAAGCCTGAGCGGAAGTATATCCTTTCGGATTTCCGACTTTCAGATTTTTGATAGAAACTTTTCCTGTGAAAGGATTGATGGACATGGACTGCATCTCCATCGGTACACCGGTGATTGCCGAGCCGACAGTTTTGATAGATGTTTTGGCGATAACCGGAGCGATAAAGGGAGTCAGGATCAGGAGGAGGAGAATGATTCCAACGATCCATGCGGCGATGACACCTGTTTTCTTCAAGATTTTCTTACGGTCGATTTCCATGATGAATTATCTCCTGTATTATATAATGTAAAAAGGAAAAGCCGGAATCAGCTGAATGACCCCGGCTTTCAAAGAATTCAGTACGAAACTGGATCAGCAGGCTTTTTTGACTTTACCGCTGCGGATGCATGCAGTGCAGACTTTCATGCGTTTGTTCTGACCATTTTCGTTGACACGGATGGACTGAATGTTCGGTTCAAATGTACGCGGAGAAACTTTGACCACGTGCATACCGATACCACCCTGTTTCTTTGCAAGACCTCTACGGATGATTCTTGCACCCTGAACTTTCTTCTTTCCGCAAATTTCACATACGTTGCTCATAGCTACACCTTTCTATAAATAAATTGTTGTCTTTGTGTCAAAAACTGTTTTTGGATGAATAAATATAACTCTCTTTTAAAGAAAAGCAAGGAGCAGTAGCAAAAAAAATTCTTTTTTCATGGATCATAGGCATGATTTTACAAAAATATGTTGACAAAATGCACTATGTGTGCTATTTTACCCGATCAATAATTTCATCAATCGGTTATTAATAACAGTAAAGAAAGGTCGTTTACCATGTCAGGTCATAGTAAATGGGCAAACATCAAGCACAAAAAAGAAGCTTCTGACAAGAAGAAAGGCAAGATCTTCTCGAAACTTGCCAAAGAAATCATGGTCTGTGTCAAACAGAGCGGCAAAGACCCGAGCACCAACCCGCGTCTGCGTATGGCTTTGATCGAAGCCAGAGCTGCCAACATGCCGCGCGACAACATTGAACGCGCAATCAAAAAAGGCAGCGGTGAACTCGGAAACGTCACTTACGAAGAAATCGTCTATGAAGGCTACGGTCCGCAGGGAACTGCCATGATCGTGGAATGCCTTACCGACAACAAAAACCGTACCATCGGGGATGTCCGTGTTGCATTTGACCGCAACAACGGTAACCTCGCTGCAACCGGAGCTGTCGGCTGGATGTTCCAGCGTCAGGCTCACTTCGTCATCACCGATGAAGCCAACGCAGATGAAGAAAAACTGATGGATGTGGTTCTGGATGCAGGAGCAGAAGATATCAGTGTTGAAGACGGCATTGCTGAAATCTGGGCTCCGCCGGAAACCTTTGCTGACATTGCAAAAGCATTGGAAGATGCCGGAATTGCCACAGCTGAAGCAGGAATCACACGCCGTCCTGATAACGTTGTCGAAATCAAAGAAGCCAATATCGCTTCCCAGCTCCTCCGTCTGGTTGACAAGTTGGAAGAACTCGAAGACGTTCAGTCTGTGCACCACAATGCAGAAATCGATGAAGAGATCCTTGAATCTCTGGATGCCTGATCTGCGTTGATATAATGATCGTACTGGGAATAGATACGGCACTGCGGACAACCGGTTACGGAGTGATTCGGCTTGAGAATGGAGTTTTTTCTGTTCTGGATTGCGGAGTTATCTGCAATAAAGCCTCTCTGAAACATGGTGAATGTTTGCGCCGTATCTTTCTCGGTATTAAGGAATTAATTGAAACATTCCACCCGGATGCAGCTTCGATTGAAGCGGCATTTGCAAATAAAAACATAAAAACGACGATGCTTTTGAGCATGGCTCGCGGGGCAGCGGTATCTTCAGCAGCAATTTGCGGGATCCCGGTTTTTGAATATTCTCCGAAAACAGCAAAAAGAGCAGCCGTCGGAATGGGAACTGCAGCGAAAGAACAGGTTGCGTCTGTACTTGCAGCAATGTGTTCGCTGGATGTCCGGCAAATCCCGAATGATGCAACAGATGCTCTGGCTCTGGCAGTATGTCATGCCAATATCGCATCCCGCCCGGAACTTGCCGGTCTCGCCGGTCATGAATTGTAAAAAAACAGCGGACACCCATTATATAATATAAGGAAAAATAAGAATGACTCTTACGAAATACGGCAAGCGTGAATGGTTGAGAACAACAGTGATTGCGCTTATTTTTGCAATTCTGTTTCTGATTGGTTGGTTCTATCATCTTTTCAGCCTCAAAGGGTTGATCGGATTTTTGATTTTTGACTTGATCGTCTGGCTTGCAGCGGTTGCATTTTTCCGTGACCCCAACCGGAAAGTGACAGAAGGCGCGACAGTGCTGACTGCACCGGCGGATGGTGTTGTGAGAGACATTGAATTTATCCCCAACGGCAACTGTGGAAATCCTGAACTGGCTAAGTTGTTTGAGGGGCAGGACATGCTGCGGATCGGCATTTTTCTGTCGGTTTTTGATGTGCATGTCAATCGTGCACCCTGCGATATGCAGGTTGTTTTCTCGGCTCATAAAAACGGGGCATACCATGATGCCCGCAACCCGGATGCGATCAAGGAAAATGAATCTCTGCTTCTGGGCGGCAAAGGAAAGATCGCCGGAAAAGAATTTCCGATGGCGGTCAAACAGATCTCCGGTGCGATCGCAAGACGTATTGTCTGCGAAGCTGATCCCGGAACTGAATTGAAAAAAGGCGAACGATACGGGATGATCAAATTCGGATCCCGTACTGAATTATATCTTCCGGCAAAAAGCAATTTTGAACCGCAAGTCAATACAGGCGACCGGGTCACCGGAGGAGTCACTGTCATTGCCTGCTATAAAGAACAACAAGCGGAATAATCATCCGGCAGCAAGGGAGTTTTGCTTATGAAAAAGACGTTTCGAGATCTTCTGATCCGCAACCAGTGGTTGAAATGGGTTCCCAATGCTCTTACACTCGGCAACTCCCTTTGCGGATTTGCTGCAATCCTCTTTACTCTTCAGGTCTACGAAAAAATGATGTATCGTGATGGAGCTGAAGGAATTGAAAAAATCTTCATGGTCAGTGCACTGATGATTATCTTTGCGATGGTCTTTGATGCTTTTGACGGATATGCAGCACGATTGCTGAATGCGGCAAGTGTTCATGGGATCCAGATGGACTCTCTCGCGGACATGGTTACTTTCGGGGTGGCTCCGGCAACTGTTGTTGCGGTGATGGCTCACTCCCTGAATCACCTGCGCCCGACTCAGTTCACTCAGGTATGGTGTCTTTGCGCCATTTATATTGGCTGTGCCGCTTTGCGCTTGGCAAAATACAATGTTCATGCAATGCTCGAAAAGAAGAGCAGCGAAAAATTCTCTGGACTGCCCTCTCCCGGTGCAGCGGCAGCAATTTGCAGTGTGATCATTTTCTACGCTGTGGAAAAATCGGACAGCGAAGCGATGCATCGTCTGATTTCGTTTCTTCCGTATTATGCCGCGATCCTGGGATTCCTGATGGTCAGCGTGATCCCCTACCAACATTTCGGAAAATGGATCTTCTCCATTCCCCGCCATAAAAAACGTCTCCTGATCGTGCTCATTGTCCTCGGTGCCACCTGTTTTGAACCGGCATGGGTCGCATTGCTTCTGATCAACGGATATGTGATCTGGGCTCCGTTGGCAACACTGGCTGCAAAAATCGGACTGCTGAAGTCTCCCAGCGACGCAAATATCTGAGGCAGATCATGAGTGCTGCCTCAGGAAAAGGAAAGACAACTCTTCTGCGGCAGACGTTGTCTGAAATCGACCGTATTCTTCTGCAGCAATACGGTCCGCAGAAATGTTTTCTGGAACATGAGACTCCTTTTCAATTACTGGTGGCAACGATCCTTTCCGCACAATGCACCGATAAAATGGTGAATAAAGTCACTGCGGAATTATTTCAGAAATATTCTGAACCGGCACATTTTGCCTCTCTTCAGGCGGAAGAACTGGAAAAATGGATCCATTCCTGCGGATATTACCGGGCAAAAGCCAAAAATATCATTCTTGCATCGAAAGCGATCGTGGAACAATTCGACTCGCAACTGCCGGACAATATGGAAGATCTCACAGCCCTGCCCGGAGTCGGCAGAAAAACAGCCAATGTTGTCCTTGCGGATTCATTTGGTGTTCCCGGTCTGCCGGTCGATACCCATGTCAAAAGGATCACCAATCTGCTGGGATTGGTCAAAACGGAAGATCCTGTCAAAATTGAAACGATTCTCTGTTCAGCTCTTCCCCCGGAACGCTGGGGAGAATTTTCGCATCTTCTGATCGTTCACGGCAGAACATTGTGTCCTGCCGGCCGCCCGAAATGTGAACACTGTCCAGTATCGCATCTCTGCCGTCATGCTGCGGGAAAAAATAAATTGAAAAAAGGGAAAAAGAAATGAAAGTCGAAGAGAAGAAAGAAAAGAAAATGAATTCTCTTACCTATAAATTCCGTCAGATCAAAAACTTTCCGGACTGGGTTTACTGGTTTCCCGCAAAATTGCTTCTTTTGATGCGGTACATCATGCGGACAGAGATCATTGATGAAGATAATACCATTGCAGAAAAGAATCCGCCTGCAATCACAGTGACATGGCACAACAGACTGCTTTTTTTCCCTGCGATGTTTGACCGTTGGGAACGGGAACATACTGTGGCAGTGATCAGTGCCTCCCGTGATGGGGAATATATTGCCGACCTCTGTCGTCAGTTCGGGATCAAAAGTGTGCGCGGTTCCTCCTCCCGGAAAGCGGTACAGGTTTTGCTCGGTGCGACCAAGGCGATCCTGAAAGAAAAGAAATATGTGAGCTTCACACCGGATGGTCCGCGCGGACCGAAATATACCATGAGTCGCGGACCGATCCATCTTGCCAGTGAAACAGGTGTACGTATCCTCCCGATCGCAGTCAATTATTCCTCCTACTGGGAGTTGAAAGGATGGGATAGATTCCAGATTCCGAAACCCTGGGCAAAAATCACAATGCATATAGGGAAAGCGATTTTCATCCCGAAAAATCTGACGGAAGAGGAAATGGATACCTGGCGTCTGAAAGTTCAGGAACAACTCAATGCCATTACGGTAGATAAAAAGAAGGAGTGAGTCAATATGAAAGTTGCGATTCTCTGCATTGGCGATGAACTGCTGAAAGGAGCAGTGATCAATACAAATCTTGCTTATATGGGACAACGTTTGCTGGAACATGGGATCATGCCGGAACTGTGCATGGAAATGCCGGATACTCCGCAGGACGTGGTCAAGACCTTGCAATATGCAATGGATCAGGCAGATTTCATCATCACCTCCGGCGGACTGGGTCCGACAGCAGACGATTTGACAAAACAATCGATTGCAGAGTATTTGCAAATGCCGCTTGAAATGCATCCTGAAGCGGAGAAGGCTGTCCGTGACCGCTGGTTGTCTTTGAAACGGGGCGAACTGCCCTATCATTTTCTGAATCAGGCATTGATTCCGCGCGGCGCAAAACCATTTTTGAATGCGTATGGTTCAGCTCCGGGAATCCATATCAAAACACAGGGCGAAAATCCGAAACAGATTTTCATGCTGCCGGGACCGCCCTCGGAGCTGCATCCGATGTTTGACAATCAGCTTCTGCCGGAACTGTTGAAAAACCTTGATGCACGTCTTCATACCAAACTCTTTCATATTGCAGGAGTTCCGGAATCCCGTGTGGAAGAACGTACTCTTCCGATCATTGAAGCTCATCCGGGACTTTCCGTGGCATATTGCGCTGCGCCGGAATTTGTAAAACTCTTTTTGAAAACAGAAGATCCGGCATGTCTGGAATCCGCAAAACAGGCGGTACAGAAAGAATTTGCCAAAGAACTGCTGCATGATAATGTCAAATCGGTATCTGCCGAAGTGATTCTTTTATTGAAAGAAAAACGCTCCTCTCTCGCATTGGCGGAATCGTGTACAGGCGGATTGATTTCCCAGCTGATCACAGACAATCCGGGAGCCTCTTCGGTATTTCCCGGAGGGATCGTTTCTTATGCGAACGAAGCCAAAGCGGAACTGCTCGGTGTTCCGGAAGAAATCCTGATCCGGTACGGGGCAGTCAGTTCCCAATGTGCCGATGCAATGCTGGAAGGAACAATGTGCCAATTCCATACAAACTGCGGGATTTCTGTCACCGGCATTGCCGGTCCGGACGGGGGTACAGCCGAAAAACCGGTCGGACTGGTCTTTATCGGAGTCAAATGTGCCGGACAGAAACTTGTCAAAGAATATCATTTCCGTGGCAGCCGGGAACAGGTTCGAGCCCGTACTGCGGCAACCGCATTGAATACATTACGCAGAATGTTGAATGGTGAGGTCGTCGAATGACGGAAGACAGTCTGTTCTCCACATTAGCCGGACAACCATTGGCAGACAGGCTCCGTCCCGCCTCGCTGGATGATATTGTCGGGCAGGATCATCTTCTGGGAGCAGATGGTCCATTGCGACGTATGGTGGACAGTAAAAAACTCTCAAGTTTCATTCTCTGGGGTCCTCCCGGCTGCGGGAAAACCACTGCGGCACGCCTGATGGCAAATAATACATCTCTGCATTTCACGGCATTGTCCGCTGTCTTTTCCGGAATTGCAGATTTGCGGAAAGCCTTTGAAGAAGCGGCACGCCGCCGGAATGCCGGACAGGGCACGTTGTTGTTTGTTGATGAGATCCACCGGTTCAACCGGGCTCAGCAGGATGGATTTCTTCCGTATGTGGAAAACGGTACAGTGATTCTGGTTGGAGCGACAACAGAAAATCCCTCTTTTGAATTGAACAGTGCATTGCTCTCCCGTTGCAAAGTATTTGTAATGAAACCGTTGGATAACGATGCGATTGAGAAGATCCTGCAGCGGGCGGAAAAAATTGTGGGACGCCCCCTGCCCCTTGATGAAGAAGCCCGGGCAACGCTGCGGGATATGGCTGATGGGGACGGACGTTATACAGTCAATCTGACAGAAAGTGTATTCAACCTGACAAGAGAGGGAGAAATTCTTGATAAAGAAAAACTTTTGCATATCGTTCAACAGAAAGCCCCCGGTTATGACAAGGATCGTGATGGGCATTACAATCTGATCAGTGCCCTGCATAAATCATTGCGCGGCTCCGATACCGATGCAGCCTTGTACTGGGCTGCCCGGATGTTGGAGGGGGGAGAAGATCCACTCTATCTGCTGCGCCGTCTGACCCGTTTTGCCACGGAAGATGTGGGTATGGCTGATCCGAATGCGATCAATGTGGCAGTTGCGGCATGGGATACCTATGAACGATTGGGCTCACCGGAAGGCGATCTTGCCTTGGCGGAACTGATCGTATATCTGGGAACAGCACCGAAATCCAATTCGATCGAAGTTGCATGGAATGCCGCCCGGAAAGCGGCGAAAGAGTTCGGCACACTCATGCCCCCCTCTCATATTCTCAATGCTCCGACACGTCTGATGAAAGAACTCGGCTTCGGCAAGGGATATCAATATGATCATGATCTTCCGGATGCTTTTTCCGGACAGAATTATTTTCCCGAAAAAATGCCCCGGCATAAATTCTACAACCCGCCGGAACGGGGTTTTGAGCGGGAAATCGTCAAACGGCTTGCTTATTGGGACCGGTTGCGCAGAGAAAAACAACAGAATGAAAAGAATAAAGAATAAACCATTCTTTATTTCTTTTCATCATTCAGTCATAACTTCTGTTCTTCCCCGGTCCACGGCACGAAACGGCGGTAGATCCGTTTCATAAATTGAATACAGAAAATAAAAGCTTTGACAATAAATTTTGCCGATTCTTTCTGATCCAGTTTCACCAAGAGGAAATAAACCTGGAAAACGACATCCAGCAGAAGATTATTCCTGCGTTGAGTTTTGAGTTCATCGTTGGTAAATTTCTCACGATAGAGCGTATTTCTCGGAAGGTATTGAACCGAATAAAGCAATTCCTGATACTGTATCCGCAGATATTCAAGGCGTTGTTCTGTATCCGGCAGAACTTTCCGCATGGCTCCGCGATCTTCGCCGTATTCCAATGATTCAAAAAGATCGTTCCAACGGGCATAAACCATTTCATTGCTGAAGAGAGCCAGAGTATTTTTGGCAAGACGTCCCATTTCATTCATGCGGGTAAAATCATCAAACAAACCGGAAACGACCTCTGCCATGGCATCAATATCCTGTTTCGGAACCTGGATCGTACCGAACTGTTCCTTGGCGGCTTCCAGATACGGCATCGCAAAAGCAACTGTCGGCAGGCCATAAGCTTTTGCCTCCATCAGGGTCATGGAATACCCCTCGACCATTGTCGGCATGATATGAACCGACGCCTTTTGCAGATAATCAGAAACATTACTGGTGAAACCGACAAATTCGATCTGTTTCTCCACCCCCAGAGACTGCACCAGTTGTGCAATATAATCCTTATAATCACTTTCCGGCAGAAAAGCCCCCAGCATCAGGAGTTTGACATCCGGATGTTTTTTCTTGAGCAGAGCAGTCAGCCGGACAGCCGCCTCTACACCTTTTTCCGGAATCATGCGACCGATGAAGATCATTGTTTTATTTTCAAGCTGCCGGGATTCGATTCCACGGGGCTCAAAAGTCAACGGATTGGGCATGTACCGGGTGTTGATCCCGGTTTCTGTCCAGATAAATTCATCTGAATTGGAAAGACAAGTCATATAATCTGCCACGCCGTACACGGCATGACGCAATGAAACCAATTCCGGATAACCATTATAATACGGCAGAGAAAAGGTACTGTGTTCCATAGGAACAGTCCGGATCCCCAGAGAATCAGCCGTAAGAATATCCAGATACGTCTGCTCCAAAAGATGATCATAATAAATACAGGTGTCGATCTCTTCCTCTTTCAAAATACGTTCTTCCATGATAATACGGGATAATGCCTCAAAAGGAAGAACGATCTGTTTCACATTTTCCGGACAGTTATAATCACCTTTCTGCCACGGTTTGAAAACGAAAAGATAGAATTGGATATCCGGACGGATCTCAGACCATTTCTGAAGCATCAGAGAAGCACATTGTTCTGCTCCGCCACCACGCAAAGCCCAACAGAAAACACCGATTTTACGTACTTTACCAACCCGTTTTTCCTTTTGTTTTGTCAGGAAGAGATCCTGCAACCGTTCCTGATGATGTTTATGAAAATTCCAAACAACTACACTGCGGTTGAACAAAGAAAAGAGTTCGCTGTTTTCATAATTTTTCCGGACAGCTGCATTGACCATCCGTTCTTCACAACAGAAGAGAGCTGTCAGCGCACGATCCTGTTCTGTTGACGGATAACCGGAATTTTTGATCCAGAGTTCAGCCTCATTCACACAGGCAGAGATACGCCGGAGATCTTTTGCCGCAACAGGTTGTTCAGTTTCCACTCCGGCAAGTTTCAACGGGAAAAGACAGAATACCAATAATTCCGGCATGGAAAAAGCTGTCCATTTATTGAAATCCTCCCGATTCAGGATCTCCAACAGGAAATCGACCCGGATCAATTTGCCATTGAAACAGGGTACAAATGTAAAACGGTCACAGAATTTAACAATATCCATAGGAACCGTTTTCCACTGTTTTTCCGGATACGCAGAGACAGCCTCCATAACAATATCCGCTTGGGAATCAACGGCTTTCAATAATTTTCTAAAATATCTTTTATGATATTTTTCACCTTCGGCAAGGAAACAGAGATATTCGGCATTGAGCAGTTTCAGATTTTCACGGAGTCGTGTAAAATCCACAACTGTCATCCCGGTTGCGGGAATATAATAAGGAACGATTTTCATTGCCAGCAAAACCTTTTTTCAATTTCATTTTTCGTTGTAACAAGCGGCGATCCGGATCATAAGGAGATTTCACAATTTGAAATGAGCGATATAATCACGCAGGATCTTATCGTTGTCATATTTGTAATCTTCCAGAAATTCCCGTGCTTTCACAAGCTGTTCCGGATTCGAAGAGAGTTCCAGAAGTTTCTGAAATATCTTCTGTTCATCATCTTCAACCAGGAAACCGCTTTTTCCGTCTTCAAGCTGTTCCGGAATTCCTCCGACTGCTGTTGCAATCACAGGGACACCTTTGATCAAAGATTCAAAGACCGTATTGGGAAGCCCTTCATAATGAGAGAACAGGCAAAACAGATCCGCTTTTTCAAATGCTTCATCAAGCTGATTGCTGTATCCGCACAAATGGAATACATCATCGACCTGATCTTCCACACACTGTTTCCGGAAATCCTCAATGGCAGAACTGTAACCATATACATTCCATTCAAAACGGATCCCTGCATTTTTCAAAGAAGCAGCCAGAGAAATCATCCGGGGAATATCTTTTTCCGCTTCCAACCTTGCCACAGTCAGGAGCTGTAACGGATCATTGGTACGTTTGGGAAGCGGAGAAATATTCCGCTGACACTCAATAATATTCAAAACAGCATGAGTCTTTCCATTATATTCCGGAAAAATCTCCGCAAAAGACTCCCTGCTTTTTTCAGAGACAAGCAGAATCGAATCAACAGATTTGTAGAGCTCACGATCTGAAGCAGTAATACTGCGGGTGTAATCACTGAAATCACGCCATTGTTTATAATTGGTATGGATCATCTGAATTTTGAGCGGAACAGATGCGACACTCACCTCTTTACGGTATTCAGAACCTTCCGACATGACACAGACCCGTGGATAATGGGAAAAGAAAGCAGAGAGCAGACGCCGGGAGGAGTTGAACCAGGGGATACTTGCGGGGAAAAGACGTTTCATTACCGCCAGTCTGAGTTTGTAGAATTTCTGCTTCAACGTAAACTCCGGAGAAAGAAGACATTTCCGGAAAGGAACATTCTCCCAGATACTGCATTCTGTCAGATTCATGTGGGTGATCCGGAGCGGTGCAAATTTATTCCGCGCCTCCAATGTGGGAATGGTTCCGGAGAAAATATCAATGTGATAACCGTTCCGGTGCAGACGTTTCATCAGATTTGCAGTTGCGATATGAGCCCCTCCATTGTAATTGACACTGTCGATTACAAAGAGCATATCCGCTTTCCGGACAGGCTGCGAAAGCAAAGTCTGAAGTTCCTCTGCGATCCGCACCTTTGCCGTATTATTGGCAAGAGATTCTCTGAAACGGATTTCCAATTCCGGATCGGTCAGATAGGTATATAACTTTTCAGCAAGATCCTCCGGTGTAAAATCACAAATCAGAGAATCCACTTCATGATGCAGCTGTTCCGCAGCACCATCTGTATTGGTGGCAATGACCGGCAAACCAATCGCTTTTGCCTCCGAAATAACCATTGACCAGGATTCATAATCCGATGAAGAAACCAGGGCTGATACATTTTTCATCAGTTTATACGGATTTCTCTGCGGTCCCAGCAGAACAAACTCTTCTTCAAGTCCCAACTCCCGGATCAATGCCAATGCTTCCGTGTAAGTCGTTTCATGACTGAACGCACCGGCACAATACCAACGGAATTTCACGCCACGTTTTTTAACGATCGCAGCCGCATGGATCGCACGGCGATAATTCTTTTCCGGTCTGAAATTACCAACCGAAAGAAGTCTCCGGACCGGATCATTGCAGTCAAAAACCTCCACAGGCTCCTCCGCCATCCGCAGGAGATATTCAATATCGGACACATTATGTACAACCGGAGTCCGGCCTTCCAGAAACGGAAATTTTGAAACAATATTCCCGGCAAAAACGTTGGACACGCAAATGTAAAAATCCGTAATATGATCGTATTTAAAAATATCTTCCAAATTGACCAGAACCGACTGGGAAATATCACTGTGCAGCCAAACGGCTTTCCGTGCGGCCTTGGTATATTTCATTACCAATTCCGTAGAAAACCATTCCCCGAAAGAAAGAGCCAAATCATACTTTTTCCGGGAAACGAAATTAAGAACTTCCGGCGTATAGCGTCTGAAAAAACCATTTTCGTCATAATCAGCCACATTTCCGGTGGAAATACAAGTCTTCACATGTGGAGGGATCTCCGGGATCAGAGAAATAGACTCCACATTGGTCTTATGATCATAAACGACCAAATCTACCGCAAATTTTTCCGGCGGCAGATTTTTCAAGATCGCCACAAGAGATGTTTCTGCACCGCCTTTAAATAACTGATTGATAACAAAAAGTAATTTCTGCATAAGAGCCTCATCTTCCCCGCATGAATATGGATTTCAATTTTGCAGGGATCCGGCAGAATTTCTTCACCAGCCGAACCAGGAAATACCTTTTATATACTGCCAACTCTGCTTCAAGAGATTCATAATATGCCTGTGCCTTTGTCAATTCAGCAGAAAGATACTGCTCATTCCCCTGAGCTTTCAGCAATTCTGCAGAAAGATACTGCCCATGCCCCTGTGCCTTTGTCAATTCAGCAGAAAGATACTGAGCATGTCCAGTCATATGAGTCAACTCTGCAGAAAGATAATCTCCATGTCCTTTTGCCTTGGTAAGCTCGGAGGTAAGCCACTGGTTATGACCGATTTTCCCCAAGCCTTCCTCTATTCGTGCGGACATTCCACGGATCGTCATTTCAAATTCGTTCATGGTCACTTTCAAAAGCGGATCAACAGGAGCGGCTTCAAGAGGAATACCGGATTCCAATTTTGCAAACAGAGCTTTCCACTGTTCCATGATCACAGCATCCGTAAAACGCGTCAGACTCTTCTTGGCAAGAGCTCCCAGTTTCTGCAATTCAGTTCTATCCTCTCCAAGCAGTTCAGCCAGACGATCCGCCATCGCTTTGACATCATCCTGCGGAACCGAAACAACCCCCTCTTCCGGAGTGGTACTGTCCACATACGGCAGATCAAACAAAACAGTCGGCACGCCATAGGCTTTTGCTTCAAAGAGAACCATCGGAGCCCCTTCCACACGGGAACACATCACCAGAGCGGCAGCCTTTTTGAAATAAGCAGCCACATCAGTGACAGAACCAACGATTTCTACATTATTTTCAACGCCCCGGGCTGCTACATGATCTCTGAATTCTTTTTCCTCTTTCTCTGTCACGAAACGTCCCAACATATAAAGTTTTGCCTCAGGCTGTTTTGTAATCAGGAATTTCATCATATCAACAGCTTTGAATGCACCTTTCAATCTTGAAATACGTCCGACAAACAGTAAATCACTGCTGCTCAATGAGGATTGAGCAACATTTTCATCACATTTGAAAGTAAGGAAATTCGGCATATAAACAGTTTGAGAAACGCCAGCAGTCTGCCACCACTTTACATTGTAATCAGAAAGACAAGTCAAAACATCTGCAATTTTGTAGAATGGCTTGCGATAGAAGAAGTTGGTATAATACGCAGAATCGATCAAGGGATAAAGATAGGCAGAATGTTCCTGCATGACAATTCTGCATCCTGTCATTTTAAGACAAATCAAATCAATATAAGCCCGCAAGTGCAGATGACCGATAAGAATGGCACAATCGACCTGATGTTCCTGACATTTTTTTTGCAGCATATCCCAACGTTCTACGCTGTAACTTTCCGGCAGGATATAACGAGGCACGCTCGGAAAATCATATTCATTGGATTTTGGCTCATAACCATTGAAAAGAACGACCCGGTAACCATTTTCCACAAAATTCCGGATCAACACAGCCGTAGCCCGTTCAGCACCCCCACCGGCCATAGTATCACTGAGCACAGCGACAGTCTGAATTTTCCGATCAGGAACAGTCGGCAGTTTTACCGGGGAAAGATCCAAGTCGTAAAAATGAGACATATATTTACTGCAAATAATATTATAAAGATAACTCTGATAACAGCAATCATGCAGCACTGTAAAATGTTCATTCCAATCTTTGGCAGGCATTGGATCGATCAGCTTCAAGCCCCATTCAATCACACCTTTCTGCAAATTCCGGATCCGACAGAGTTCTTCTTCTGTCACATGCTGTGCTTCGGCAAAACGGCAGAGATATTTCCAGGAGTTGTAAACATTGGTAAAGCATCTTGTCCACTTATCCATCTGCGTGACATTCATTGTCACAGACTGCGGATTTTTGAAATAATTATATCCGGGATATTCAATAGAAACCATTTTCCTGGCGAAATATGCGATCGGCAGAAATTGCAACAAATCTTCCGTATTCGTCAAATTCAAATCTTGCGGGAGATCCAACGCATCAACCGCCTTGATATAAAGTGATCTGCGAATACATTTTCCCCAGATTGTCCAATACTGTTTTCCATTGATGAGCCGGGAGAAAATCTCTTTGCCAACCACTGTTTCCGTCGGATTATTTGCCCAGAATGCGGATTTTTTATCTCCCTCAATAATATTCGCCCAGTAGGTGATGATGTCCACATCAGAACAAGCATTGATCACATTCAAAAGATTTTGCAGCAAATGCGGTTCATAGGTATCATCAGGATCCAAATGAACCAAAAATTCTCCTTGAGCATGCCGGGCTCCGGTAATTCTGGCAGCCAACAAACCTCTATTCTCTTCATGACGGATATAACGGAATCGGGAATCATAACTGTCTGCCACAATCTGCTCGCAATTTCCATTGCTGCCATCATCAACAAAAATCACCTCAAATTTCCGAACAGTCTGTCTGCGAAGGGCATTGATACATTGTTCCAGATATTGTTCTGTCTTATAAACAGGAATAATAATTGAAAAAATCAAACGGTTATTATTCGTGCAGGATTCAAAAATTCTCTTCAAAGGAATCAGCAATGAATCCTCCTCTTCCAAAAATTGCGGATCTAATTCTTTCTGAATCGCCATCAATTTATCGAACACTGCACGATTTCCGTTATATACAGCGGAATAGGAAATTTCATGCAATTCACAGTTGATTCTCTTAAATACACGCTGATGAAAACGATTCAGAGAATAAGCTTTTGCAATACGGATCACATCCAGATTACCGGAATAAATATCCAACACCTTATCGATCGGCATGGCAGAAACATCCTGTTTCCGGTAGTTTGCACGATACACATACACAGGTTCTTTCAATACATAAAAATCTCCGGCAGCCGCAAAGGTCGCCACCATGAAAGGCGGATCCTGGAAACGACGGTATGGCGGAAATACGATGTTGTTTTTCTGAACCAGTTCACGATTGTAAATGAATCGCCAGAATCCATAATCATATTGATAATCCGCATAGGATCGTTTCCCGCTGGTTTCAAAAACCATCTCGCCGAATCCGCGTTCCGGATGTTCCTGAATCACCCCGTTTTCCAGCCAGCAGACACTTCCCCCGGCAATCAACACATCATTGTCAACGGCTGCATGATACAATTTTTCCAGTGTCTTTTCCTCCGGATACATATCATCCGGATCCAGAAATGCCAGAAATTTCCCTTTGGCATGGAGCATCCCGAGATTACGGGCGGCTGCCACTCCGGAGTTCGGCTGTTGGAAAATACGGATCCGGGAATCATTCGCAGCAAAACCTTTCAGCACACTCACAGACGCATCTTTGGATCCGTCATCAACACAGATGATCTCAATATTCTGAAGAGTCTGGGATATCACAGAACGCAAACTTTCACCCAGATATTTTTCCATATTGAAAACAGGAATAATCACAGAAATCAGAGGGGCAGTGTCATTCTCTTCCATTTTGCCGACAGCAACACATCCATCGCCGAGTTTCTTTTCCGGATCAGAAAGAATTTTGGATTCATAAGCCAATTTATTCTCAATGGAAGAGAGTTTTTCCTGATACTCATTGAGTTGGGATTCCAATTTATTTTTCTGAATGCAGCCGCGCTGAAACGCATATTCACAAATATGCAGAAATACTTCACAGGCAAGTCCGGTCTTTTTCTGGAACTCCTCACGCACCAATATTTTCTGATTATCTTCCAGATGAATATAATCCCACAGTGCCGCATTCAAAACGATTTCGATCCGTTTCCGGACCTTTTCCAACACTGCGTCTGCAATATTCTGCTGTTTTTCAAAATGTTCCAACAAAGTCGCAGCCACAATAAAACGGCAGGCAGCATGAAGATGATTGGTATTCTTCGCTGTCATGATCGAATTGCTGCGGACACGACGGTGGAAAAATTTATGCGGACAATGCATCACCCGTTTGGCATGGACATCACACAGAACTGCAAAAAGTTCATCTTCGTGAACGATCCCCTCCAGAAAAGTCAGAGATTCACGATCCAGAAATTCTTTCCGGAAAAAACGCAGACAGGCACTGGAACGGAAATCATCATTTCCCACTTTCTGTGCAAATAATTCGCCATTCTCATAAACCTGATTATAAATCCCGTTCAGCGAATCCTGCGTATTGCCATTGAAATGTTGTTTGGCATCCTCATCATCAAAGAACCGGACCCACTCAAAATGAAGAATATCCAACTCATTTTTTTCGGACTGCAAATACAGTGTTTCCAAGGCATCCGGCATCAGAAGATCATCACTGTCAAAGAAATATACATATTTTCCCTGAGCACGGAGCAGACCTGCATTCCGGGCAGAAGAAAGACCGCCATTTTCTTTATCTACGATCTGGATCCGATCTTTGTTCTCTTCCAGGATCTGGCGGGATGAATCGGTTGAACCATCATTCACACAGATGATCTCAATATCTTTCAGAGTCTGTTTGAACAGAGAATCCAATGCAGCCTGCAAATATTTTTCCGTATTGAATACCGGAACAATAACAGATACTGTACTATTACTTTTCATGATATTATCCTCTTTTCTGTAATTTCTATTCTCGCCCCAACACCTTATTTGAGGAATAAAATCTTTTTCAATATTTTCCGAATTTTTGCACAGAGCCGGAAATATCGTGTCTGATACTGCTGAGCTTCCGCAAAATACTCCTCTGCTTCGGCGATTTTTTTAGTCAATTCCGCAGAAAGATATTGTGAATGTCCGGTCATGTGAAGCAAGTCTGCTGAAACTCTTAAATTTTCCTGTTTCAACGAATTGAGCTGACTTTGCAAAGCAATATTTTCGCGTGTTGCAGAAGCAATGTCAGAATCCTGTCTTGCCATACGACTCTTCACTTCCTGTAACGCTTTCTGCTGAACTGCCAACTCATCATTTTTCTTAGACAACACCTCTTCTGTCTTACTGAGAGTTTTCCCGGTCTCTGCCAGACGACTGGAAAGCTGTTCCTTTTCCAAAGTAAGAACAGCAATCATTTTTTCCTGTTCTGCCAAGAGTTTTTTCAACTCCTCATTTCCGGATCGAACTTCGGCAACCGACTTTTCATATTCCGTCAAAGAATTTTTCAAGTGATTATTTTCAGTGGTGACAGCAACAACAGTCCGGTCACGTTCAGCCACGGTATTTTTCAATATTTCATTTCCGGATCGAAGTTCTGCCTCCCGTTTGCCAGCCTCATCCAATGACGCCTGTAAACGGCTCCGTTCTTCTCTTGCCTTGAGAGCTTCCCCCAATTCCACAGACATTTTTTCATTGGCACGGAGTGCATCTGTCAACTGTGCTGACTGCGTATTTTTCTGTGCTGTAACTGTTTGCAAATCCGTACCGAGCTTCTGATTTTCCTCAACAATGCGTTCCTGTTCTGCAAGAAACATCTGTAAATTTCTGTCATAAACAGAAGTATTCCAGGATCTTTCCAAACTGTACAAGGTGTTTTTTACAAAGGAACGGAACTTACATGATTCCGGAGAAGAATCCCAACGGAATAAAGAATAAATATCCTCTTTATTCAACTCTGGAATCTCCGGATTGATTTTATCTTTCAATCCATCACCGGTTGAAGAGGCTTCAACAACGAGCACATCACGGAATCCTGGATAATAGCGGAAGAGCGATTTATCAATATCACTTCCAATTCCATATTTTGTCTCTGAAGAACGATAGACAAAGTTGACATTTTTTGTTTTATAACCGCCTTCATAGCAGATTTTTGAAATCGTATAGGGCGTAAACCAATAACGGTGATCAGAATTGATCCGTTCAAAATTATTCATTACATTCTTCCAGTTATCCAAAGTAAACGCATTGGGAACTGTAATGATCAAAGTATATTCATAATCAAAAAATGAATGTAACTGTTTCAAGAAAGCAGCAGGATCATTGATATGCTCAAGAATCTCCCCGAGAATCATTACATCAAAATGCTGCTGTCTTACCTCTTCCGGTATTCCCCGGCTGATATCCGCACAATAAATATTTTTCCAGCCTTTATTGGTCAGAAAGTCAACCGCTTCCTGATTATTGTCTATGCCATAGCATAATTCAGATGCATCACAGAGCAGCCCGTGCAACCAGATATTGTTCGCAATCTTCTGTTCAATAATATCAATATGGTCACAACATCCCAAATGCAAAACACGTTTCCCTTTGACCGCATCCACCAAAAAAGCAAGACGATCCGGATAGACCTCTTCGTTGCTGATTTGAAAAGGAATAATCAAATCATCAATCACATGCGGAAAAGATAGTGCCGAAATTATATGTTCTACTTTTTTCATGGTCTTCCTCTATCTCATTTTACCTGTTTGATTGTGCAAGGAATATCAATTAAATCCCAAATATCATATCCTTCTGTATTTCTGACTTCAAAGACATTGCAGGATTGAATCGCATCCAAAACTTCATGTTCGCCCATCATCGTGCTTCCATTTTCAAGTGTTGTCAGACTGGCAAGTACCTGATATTTTCTTTTTCCGCCCAAAACACAAGGAATCACAAAATCAATCGAAACAGTCTCTCCGGCTTTTAACATAAGTTCTTTCTGTCCACGTTCATAGGATGAAAAATGAACCACTCCTACTCCGTACTCAGTTAAAATTTTCAGGTTGTAACAAACTCTGTTGATATCATGATCTGATTTTACATGCATACGGAAAACCATTGTCTCACCTGTCATGAAACATTCTCTCGGCTTTCCTTGGGCATCAAAGATATCCACTCCGATGATTTTTGCACGCATGGAACCATAACGTTCTCCCTGATTCTTTTTTTCATACACCGCTTCATTCACAGGAGACAGGGGAATAGAAATATTTTTTCCTGCTTCATAGATTTCATAAAAGATTTTTTTGGGTGGTTCTTTCTTTTCTTCCTCTACCGGAACAACTGTTTTTTTCTCCACCGGCTCAGTCTTGGTTTTTGCAGAATCATCAGCAGATTTTGCAGGAATATTCTCTTTTGTACCGGAAGTTTTATTGGAGGAAGTAAGACTGAGATCTTTCAAATACATGGAAATTGCAGTTGCAGAATCAGAAAAAGTAACCATTTTACCATGATCAAGATACAAGGCCTTGGAACAAAGCTGTTGAACCGCACCGGTACTGTGGGAAACAAACAACAGAGAAGTTCCTTTTTCCAAGAGTCGCTTCAAGTGCAAATTGCATTTCTGCTGAAAAAGTGCATCCCCGACCGACAGGATTTCATCGACGATCAGTAAGTCAGCATCCACAAAAGCATTCACAGCAAATGCAAGTCTTGCCATCATCCCGCTGGAATAGGTCTTCACTGGCTGATCCAGAAAATCTCCGATATCAGCAAAATCAACAATATCCTGAAACTTTTCCGCAGTTTTTTCTTCAGACATCCCCAAAATAGATGCATTGAAAAACACATTTTGCCGTCCGGTGAATTCCGGATCGAATCCACTTCCCAACTCAAGCAGAGCGGCAATCTTGCCATTCCGTTCTACCGTCCCGGTCGTCGCACCCAACGTTCCGGTAATAATCTGCAACAACGTCGATTTGCCGGCACCGTTCCGACCGATGATCCCGATACATTCACCACGATGCAGCTCAAAATTAATATTCTGCAAAGCCCAGAATTCTTTATACAATTTCTTGCGGGGATGAAACATCTGACGCAAGCGATCTGCGGGGTTATTATACAGTTCAAAACATTTTGAAACATTTTCAATCTTCAACATCAAATCAGAAGAATTCTCTCTGACCCCGGCATCAGTAATTATATTATTTTCAGAGGACATCTGCAAATCCTTTCTTTACTGTACGGAACCAGTAAAATCCAATGAGAAATACCACTATGGAAATCAGATAAATCAAACAGACATGCCACCAGTTGGCAGGCAATTCACCAAAAAGAAAAATCCTTCGCGAATCTTCAATGATATATACCAACGGATTCAATTGCAAAATATAAATAACCCATCCCCAACCCGCCGCTTGTAATTTTTTTTCAACAAGCCCGAACTGATAAAAAATCGGAGACATAAAAAAGAGCATCTGAAGTAAAACAGAAACCACATGCTGTGTATCACGTATATACGTTCCAAAACAGGAAACAATGTAACTCCACCCCAATGAAAACAAGATCAGAGGCAAAAGAAATACCGGAAGCAAGAGCATTGTCCAATGCAAACCAAATACAAAAAGACCGCCCGCAAACAACAAAACGAACCAGACAAGACCAAGCAGAAATGTTGCAATGACCTGAACAAAAGAGAGAAGCTCAAGTGGAAATACAACCTTTTTAACAAGATTCTGATTCGTTATAATAATATTGCAGGAATAATTGACCGTTTCCGCAAAAATATTATAAATTGCCAACCCACATAACATAACCAACGCAAAAGCTCCGGGCTTGTCTGTATTTTTATTCAAACCTTCCCAACGGCTTCCAAAAAGAACCCCGAATACAAAAAGATATACTCCCAACATCAACAACGGATTGGCAAAACTCCAAAAAATTCCGAGAAAAGATCCTCGATAACGAACAGAGATATTCCGTTTTATAAGCTGACGTACCAAGTCACGCTTTTGAAATACAGTCAAAGCCAAGCCGGTGAAATCCAGAAATTTCAAGGCCTTCTTGATCCCCAGCCATGCAAGAGAACCTAAACAGTTCTTCTTCGCAGCAGATGATAATTTATTTTCCATGATTCTATAAAAATCCTTCCCCAAAAAACGTACCTGAAATTTAAATAAATATTATACAGTAAAATAGCACACTTTTTACCTTTTTCAATACCATTTCACAAATATATCATGAATATAAAATGCCGTTTATCAGAAAATACCGGATACATCACTTCCGGGCATACAGACATTTCAGATAATGGGATTCCCGGAAATCTGCCGGATGATCCGGTGCCTCGGCACGCCGTTCCAATTCTTTCAAAGGGGAACCGCAACTGCGGGCTGTCCGGTGAACTTCATCAAACAATTCATCCGCTGAAACCCGGCTGGAACAGGATGCAAAAACAAGCAGAGAGCCTTTTTTCAACAGCCGCAATGCAAGAACTGCCAGCTTGGAATAGGAATTCAATGCCTGTTTCCATTCCAGTGAGGATTTCGCAAAGGAGAGAGGATCTACGATCACAACATCAAACCGTTCTCCTTTGTCCGCCAATTTTTTCATCTCAACAAACGCATCCCCGGAAATAGTCCGGTGTTTACAACGCGCGATCCCCGGAATATGGGTGTTGAGAGAAAAATTACGTTCCGATGCCTCCAATGCAGGTTTGCTGAAATCCAGATCGGTCACTTCCAACGCACCACGGGCAGCAGCATACAATGAAAAGCCGCCGGAATAAGCAAATACATTCAATACCTTGCCGCAATTTGCCGCATATTCCCCCACTCGGGCACGATTCTCACGCTGATCCAGAAAAAATCCTGTCTTCTGACCAAATCGTACATTCGTTTCAAAGGTCAGACCGTTTTCATGAAATTGAACCGTTCCATCCCAATCTTGCCCGCCAAACAACATCCCATCTTCATACCCGAAACGTTGTTTCAAGGAAAGCCCCGCAACATCTCTCGACAGACGGATCACCAATCGCTGCAAACCTTCAAAAGAACTCTGCAAAGCCTCCGCCACTGCCGGAAGATAACGCAGCCAGACCGCTGAATAAACTTTGATCGCAAGAACATCCGCATAACGGTCTGCCGCCAGTCCGGAAAAACCATCCGACTCTCCATTGATCAATCGGTAGGCATCCGTTTCAGCTCCAAATAAACCTTTCCGTCTCGCCGCTGCTTTGGCAGCAAGCTCATGAAACAACTCCAGACCGATATCTTTCGCGGTCGCACCGTAAGAAACCATACGGATACGGATCTCATTGCCCGGATCAAACAGCCCTGCACCCAATTTCTTGCGGTTGTCAAAAATCACCGCAATATCACCTGTCCGGAGATCACCGGACATTTTTAAAATGGAATCCTCAAAAACCCACGGGTGTTTTTTGCGGACAGCCTGCAAGCCTTTGACCTCCAGCCGTACAGCCGCAGTCCGGATCGGATCCGGCTGATATTCGGGCAAACCGGGAAACATCGTTCAATCAATCCTTATTCTCAAGAACATTTATTCAATTCAGCAGAACGCTCAGACGCAGCCACGACCGCTTTCAGAACCGTACTGCGGAAAGCTCCTTCATCCAATTTTGCAACCCCTCGGGCAGTTGTCCCCCCCGGAGAAATCACTGCATCACGGAGTATTGCAGGAGATTCGCTGCTTTCCAAAACCATTTTCGCCGCACCGTACACCGTCTGCGCCGCAAGTTCAAGTGCTGTTTCACGGGGCAGACCTTCATACACACCACCATCCGCCAATGCCATGATAAACTCAAATACATAAGCTGGCCCGCTTCCACTCAAGCCGGTCACCGCATCCATCAGTTTTTCTGAAACCTGACGGCTTTTGCCAAAAGAACTCAAAATCAAATGTGTATTTTCCACATCCGCCGGACTGACTCCTTCCGCCGGAGCAAAACAACTCATCCCCGCACCAACCAATGCCGGAGTGTTGGGCATGACACGGACAATCCGTTTGATCCCGGACATCTTTTCAAGATTACGGATTGAAAGTCCGGCTGCAATGGAAATCAAAAGACTGTCTTTCAAGTATGGTGCAGCCTCCGCAAACGCAGACTGGGCAAACTGAGGCTTCACCGCAAGGATCACGATGGAAGCTCCGGATAAAGCAACCTGCATACTGTCATAACAAACAATTCCGGTCATCCGGCTGAATCCCTCCGCCGCAGCAGCAGATGGATCATAGGCAGACATATCAGCAACACTGACTCCGCTGTTGACAAGTCCTTTTCCGATTGCTGTTGCCATCTTCCCGGCACCGATAAATGCTATTTTTCCATATTGATTCATGATAAATCTCTCCATTTTTCAATTTTTATCTGATAATATAGCTGTATTTTCTGATTTTGTTATCAAAAAAAGATGAAAAATCAAAAAAATGCGTTATTTTACTGTCAGAATCTTTAACAGATGGTAATAAAAGCATGAAAAATAATCGGATTTCTGAAAATATATTGTTCTGTGCATGGAATGCACTGATGGAATGGGAACGCTCCAATACCACTTTGGATGAATGTCTTGACAAACTGCGTTCCGATGGATGCGAAGGAAAACCGGCGGTCTCTTCTCTGCTGTTTGAATACTTCAGACACAAAGAATTTGTCGATCAACTGATCGCTTCCCGGGCGAAAAAAGGGGCTGTCCGGCAGGATTTGCGGAATCTCCTTGCTTGTGCAGTAACGCAAATGGTCTTTCAAACAGGGATCGCCGCTCAGTCTGCCGCCAATATCGCAGTAGATTGTGCCAAAAGAAAATTCGGACGCGGACCCTCCGCTTTCGTCAATGCGATCCTGCGGGCGATCCTTGCTTCGGATGAAATCAAAACACCTCCGCCCTGCTCTTTCCCGCAACGTCTCCGTGCCCATTGGATCAAAGAATTCGGAGAAGAACAAACCACACATCTGATCGAAAATTATGCAACCAATCCTCTCCCCTCTTTCCGTCTGCGCAATGTAGGTCTGCCTGGATGCGATGAACAGGAGATTTACAGAGAAATCTCTGCGCTCCCGTTCAAATCTCCATTCCGTTTTTATGAAATCCTCAAACCGGAAAAATTTTTCAAACTCAACTGGCTTGAAAAAGGAATTGTTTACGTGCAGGATCCGGCAACAATGGTGGCACTCTCCCTGCTCGGCGATAAACTCAAAGGAAAAGTCCTCGATGCATGTGCCGCTCCCGGTGGAAAAAGTATTCTCCTGTGGGATCTTGCAAAAAAAGCTGGTTCTGAAATCCAGTTGACCGCAGCAGATCGTTCTTTACAGAGAATCAATACGTTGAAAGAAAATTTGCAGAATGCAGGAGTAACAGCAGAAGTTCTTCATGCTTCCGCAGAAAAAAATCCGTTCAAAAAAGACTCTTTCGATCTGATTCTGGCAGATGTCCCCTGCGGAAACAGCGGTGTGATCCGGAGACGTTGCGATGTACCCTGGCATTTCTCCACTTCAAAATTGGCTGATATCGTAAAACTCCAGGCAGAAATCCTGAACGCTTTGGCTCAACTGGTGAAACCCGGTGGCGCATTGCTCTATTCCACTTGCAGTATCGAACAGAATGAAGATGAAAAACAAATCGAAAATTTCCTTGCAAAACATCCCGATTTCCGTTTCGTCAGACAGCTGAAACAAATGCCCTCTGCTCTCTGCGACGGGGCTTTCGGTGCTTTGCTGGAACGAATTTCATAACAAGATCAGGAGGTCAGATTTATGCAGAAACAACTCAATATTGTGATCCTCGACGCACACCCAGCCAATCCGGGAGACCTCTCCTGGGCTGGAATTGCAGAATATGGAAATCTTACAGTCTATGAACATTGTCCCCCCGATCCCGCTGAAATCATACGTAGAGCCGCTCAGGCTGAAATCGTACTGACCAATAAAGCTCCTTTCACAAAGGAAGTCATAGATCAGCTTCCCAATTTGAAATTCATTGCCGTTCAGGCAACCGGATATAATATCATCGATACAAAATACGCAAGAGAAAAAGGTATCATTGTCAGTAACGTCCCCGCATACAGCACTAACTCTGTGGCTCAGTTGACTTTCGCCATGATCCTTGATTTCTATTCAGAAACAGCCGCTCAGAATAAGGCTGTCCATGAAGGAAAATGGGTCAAGTCAGAAGACTTCACCTTCTACACGCTCCCTCTGAGTGAACTCGCCAACCGGACTCTGGGAATTATCGGATTCGGAACAATCGGTCAACTTGTCGGCAGAATTGCCAATGCCTTCGGAATGAAAGTGATCTATCACTCCAGATCCCCGAAACAAGTGGATTATCCGGCACAGCAGGTACCGATGGAACAACTCCTTGCACAAAGTGATATTGTCTCGCTGCACTGTCCGCAAACACAGGAAACAACCGGATTGATGAATGCAGAACGTCTGGCTTTGATGAAAGATTCCGCAATTCTGATCAATACAGCACGCGGTGGATTGATCGATGAACCGGCTCTTGCAGCAGCATTGAATACAGGAAAACTGTTCGGAGCAGGATTGGATGTTCTGAGTACGGAACCGCCAAAACCGGAAAATCCGCTTCTTACCGCAAGAAATTGCCGTCTGACACCTCACGTTGCATGGGCAACTCTGGAAGCAAGAGCACGTTTGATTCAGATCCTAGAAGAAAATGTACGGGCTTTTATTGCCGGAAATCCCATCAATGTGGTCAATTAAATCAGCTGTGGAGCAGAACAATTTGTAAAACAACATGAGAAATGTTTTTTCTCAAATAAGACTGAAAAAATCAATAAAAATGCCGTCCGTAATTCCTGCCTCAATTACGGACGGCATTGTAATATAATTCTGATAACACTATAAGTCAAGCTGGCTCTGCAAATATTGGGTAAATAGTGAAATATCAGCTGTTCAGTCTGCAAAGAATCTTAAAAAAATATCCCTTCTTCTGATAGTAGAGAAAAACATAAAATAAAGTAAAAAATCAATAACTACACTTATATAATAAAATAAAAATAAAATTTAATTTTTTTAAAAAATTCAATCAAAAATGCCGTCCGTAATTCCTGCTTCAATTACGGACGGCATTGTAATATAATTCTGGTGTAAAAAAAATCAATATCGCAAATAAAAAAATCCTGAATTTTTCCTTAAAATCAAAACTACTTGAAAAGAGACCTATCCCAAAACTGTGTATCCACAAAATAAACAGTATGTTATCCAAAAATAAAAGAGTCTGACAGAGAAAAAGCTGTTCTTCCAAATAAAAAAAAAGACCCTCCCCGGAATCAGGAAGAGTCTTTTTCATAAAATACTGATAACGATCTGAACAGTGTCAAATGACCATATTATCAATCAATCGTGTTGTGCCGAAATAAGCAGCCAGAGCAATCATAATGGGAGCTTCGCTTTTGACTTCAACAGCTTCCAGTTCATCCGCATCTACTGTTTCCACATAATCAACACGTCCACCGGCGGCAGTGATCTTTTCTTTGATCTCATTGGCGATCTTGACCAGATCTTTTTCACCATTGGCGATTGCATTCTTTGCTTCCTGCAGAGAACGGGAAAGCACAAGTGCATTACTGCGTTCTTCAGGAGTCAGATATTTATTACGGGAACTTTTAGCAAGTCCGTCTGCTTCACGGATAATCGGAGAGATCACCATGCGGATCGGGAAATTCAAATCCCGGATCATACGCCGCAGAACACGCGCCTGCTGAGCATCTTTCTGTCCGAAAACAGCCAGATCCGGCAGAACTGCATTGAAGAGTTTGGCAACAACAGTTGTCACACCGTCAAAATGAGTTGGGCGTGTTTTGGCACAGAGCCCTTTGGAAAGTTTACGTTCGGAGACATAGCATGTCACCGGTGCGGGATACATGTCATTGACACCCGGTGCGAAAATTGCATCTACTTTCTTCTCTTCGCAGAGAGCTCTGTCATGTTCAAAATCCCGCGGATAACTGTCAAAATCCTCATTGGGTGCAAACTGGATCGGATTGACAAAAATCGTAACGACCACGCAATCAGCCCCGTTGGCACGGGCAGTATCGATCAGAGAAAGATGTCCTTCATGCAGGAATCCCATGGTCGGCACGATACCAATCGTTCTCCCTTCCCGGCGACGGGCAAGGGACCATTGCTGCATTTCTTTGACAGAACGGATGATATCCATTTTCAATATTCCTTTCCGATCCGGGCTGCAACAGCGGCTTCGTATGCGTCAAGATCATCGATTCGGAGTTGAGCGACCCCTGTTTCCATTGCAGCCTGAGCGACATAACGGGCAACTCTGGGCACAACGCGGGGATCAAAGGGTTTCGGGATCACAAAGGTATTTTTCAGCGGGATCTCACCTTCAAACACACCTTTTGCGGCTTCTTCCGGATAAGCGGCGACCAGCATTTCACGGATTTTTTCCGGCATGGGTTCGCAGACGATTTCAGAAAGAGCGCGGGAGGCTGCAAGTTTCATCGCTTCATTGATATCAGTTGCACGGACATCCAATGCGCCACGGAAAATTCCGGGGAAGCCGAGAACGTTGTTGACCTGGTTCGGGAAATCGGAACGGCCTGTACCGACAACTGCCGCCCCGGCTTCCAATGCCAGATCCGGGAAGATTTCCGGTTCCGGATTCGCCATGGCAAACACAACAGCTCCCGGTGCCATGGTGGCAACCATTTCAGGGGTAAGTGCTTTTGCAACAGAAACACCCATGAACACATCAGCACCACGGATCGCATCCGCCAGTGTTTCACAATCAGTATCACGGGCAAAACGCTGTTTTTCAGGAGTCAGATCAGTACGGGAACTGCGGATCACACCTTTGGAGTCGCAAAGCAGGAAGTTTTCACGACGGGCTCCGGCGGAAATGTAATATTCTGCACAGGCGATCCCGGCAGCTCCGGCTCCGTTCATCACAAAACGGCAGTCTTCGATCTTTTTGCCAACGATCTTCAACGCATTGATGATCCCGGAAAGAGAAATGATCGCGGTCCCGTGCTGGTCATCATGAAACACCGGAATTCCCATCAGTTTCTTCAGGGTCTGTTCCACTTTGAAACAGGCAGGTGCTCCGATATCTTCCAGGTTGATCCCACCGAAAGAGGGTTCAAGAGTACGGACAGCTTCGATCAGTTTGTCAGCATCTGTTTTGCCGTCTTCACCGTGGACATGGGAAAGGCACAGCGGAATGGCATCGATATCGGCAAAAGATTTGAAAAGAACTGCTTTACCTTCCATGACCGGCATTCCGGCTTCCGGACCGATATTGCCAAGGCCGAGAACTGCGGTTCCGTCACTGACAACAGCCACAGAATTGGAACGGTTGGTATAGCTCCACACGTTGTCTTTATTCTTTTTGATCTCCAGACAGGGAATTGCCACACCGGGAGTGTATGCCAGAGAAAGATCCTGCTGGGTAACACAGGGTTTGGAGGGGATGACTTTCAATTTTCCGGGAACCGGATCTTTGTGATAGGCCAAACTGCGTTCAGCCAGAGTAAGATTTTTGTCGCTCATGTAAAACTCCTATTGGTTAAAATCGTATGGAAATACCTTTATTCCGTAAAAATTCTTTTGCCTGCGAAACTGTATATGTTCCGAAATGGAAGATACTTGCCGCCAGGACAGCATCGGCTTTTCCGATCTGGAATACCTCTTCCAGATGTTCCAGTCTGCCTGCTCCGCCGGAAGCGATCACCGGCACATTGACCCGTTCCGATACAGCACAGGTCAACGCACAGTCATATCCGTTCTGCGTACCATCGGCATCCATGCTGGTCAACAGAATCTCCCCTGCCCCGAGCGATACCGCCTGATCGACCCATTCCATCACATCCATTCCCGTATTGCGTCTGCCGCCATGCGTGTAGACCTCCCATTTCCCGGATCGTCCCGGTACAGCACGGGCGTCCACTGCCAGCACAATACATTGCGAACCGAAACGTTCCGCTCCGGCGCGGATCAAATCAGGGTCATACACGGCTGCAGAATTGAGAGAAACTTTATCGGCTCCGGACTCCAGCATCTTGCGGATATCGCCAACAGAACGGATCCCTCCTCCCACTGTCAGCGGAATAAATACCTGCGAGGCAGTACGGCGTACAAGATCAGCCATGGTTTCACGCCCGTCACTGGTCGCTGTAATATCCAGAAAAACCAGTTCGTCCGCCCCCTGTCTATTATACTCCCGTGCAGCTTCGACCGGATCACCGGCATCAATCAAATCTACAAAATTGACACCTTTCACAACCCGTCCGCCAGTCACATCCAGACACGGTATTATTCTTTTGGCAAACATTTTTGTATAACCTTTCTTTGAAAGTCATGTAATTTACATTTGTTTTGTGCTTTTTTCAAAAATGTTTTGCAATAATCCCGTATTTTTTTGAAAGATTCAACCTTTTCTCTCCAAACCGGATAAAAAAAATGCAAAAACCTTCAGTTTTTAGCCGGATTCAATCAAAATCTTTTTGCATTTTCCGGTTTTTATGATATAATTACGGCAAAATTCGATTGTACGAAAATAAAGAGACAGAACAATGATAGAAGTCAGCAGCGGGATTATCAGTATTCTTTATACCGACGGCACTTCGGCGGCATTTGATCCGGATGAACTGCGGCAGCGTTTGGAAAAAAGCTGCATGGCAGTCGGTATGCCGGATCCATGGATCGCCGGAGAAATCGTGCTGGCTGTCGAATACGCTCTCCGATGCCGTGCCGGAAATAATGACGGCAATGGACTCCTCATCCATGCAGCAGATATCGATGACTGTGTCAGCCGCATTTTGGAAGATTCCGGATATCCCGTCGTTTCAACCCATTTCAGAAAAACAACTGCTCATTCCGGCGATTTCGGAAAACTGACTCTTGATACAGTCAAAGAATATCTCATCACAAAATTGCAACTGGCTGAACCGGGTGTGACTGTTCTGGCGGAACAGGTACGCTGTGCTATGGCTGCAATCGGTGCAGAAAAATGTTCTCCGCGACTGGTTCTTGAACTGGCACGCCATTTCAGAGAAACAGCTGCATCCGCACAGAAAATAAATCCGGTTGCAAAAACGATCTCACTGATGAATCCCGCACAGAAAAAAACGGATCTTTCAATTCAACCGGAAAAAAATACGGTTTGCACTGTCCGCTGCAGCGATACGATCTTCCCTTCGATACGGGCAGAAATCAATTTGAATCTGCTGTTTGAAAACTGCACTCTGACACCGCCATTGACAGAACTTTCCATGACAGGACTTTTCTTTCCTGTTGTTGAAAAACTGGATTGGGAATGTGCAAGACTGCGGAACGATCCGGAATTCGCCGAATTCCCGCTGATCCTCACATTCAGAGGATTCAAAGATTTTGCACGGAAATGGCTCTCTTATCATGAAGATGAAGCCGTTATTCCGGAACGCAGGATCAAAGCTTTTTCGGACTTTTTCTGCAGTCTGCTCCGGGAAAAACCATTCAAAATCTTTCTCTGGTAAACTCACAACTCCGGAGTACACACTTTCAGGATCCCCGCTGAAATCTCCGCTTCCTCTCCACAGATAAAAGAAAGCGAATTGGCACAATGTCCGAATCGTAAACCGGAAAAACAGGGAACAGGAATTGATTTCGCAAAATTCTCAAACAGATAACTGCGATCTGCAACACTCCCGCAATTCTTATAACTGCCGAATACAACTGCCGCACATTCATCGAAAATCCCATTCTGTTTCAACTGCATCAGATTCCGATCCAGTTTACGGACAGGTTCACCAATATCTTCAAGCACAAGGATCCTCCCGCGCATAGATGGCAGGTGAGCCGTTCCGCACAACGAAGTCATCACGGTCAGATTCGCACAATGAAGACGCCCGCTTACATCCGGACTTTCTACCCCGCAGGAAATAAGACGCCCACATTTGCGAAACGTTCCACGTTCCCCTGCGGCAAGAGCACATGCACGACGGAAAGAATGACAGAACTGTTTATTCTCAAACTCTTTACGAAAAGTCAACGCCATGTGGGCGGCAATCGGGATCCCCGCTTTCTGACGGATCATCGCCAGATGCAATGCTGTGATATCGCTGTATCCGATCAAAGGAAGATTACGTTTCCGAAAGGTTTCCCAATCGACCTGATCCAACAGATGAACAGAACCGTATCCGCCGCGCAGACAACAAATCAAATCGACTTCCGGATTCCGGATCATCCCGTTCAAATCCTGAAGTCGAGCCTCCGCGGAAGCAGAAAGATAAGGTGCATCATCGTTTTTCAGAATGGATCCCCCGATAACGACGCGAACACCGCAGGATTCCATAAACGCAACAGCATCAGTTACTTTCTCTTTTTTAACAGGTCCGGCAGGAGCAATCACTCCAATGGTCCGGAAAGATTTATGAAACATACACAGCTCCATTAGAAAAGTTGCAGAGATAAAAAAAGTTCCCTGTTTCCGGGCTTCTTGCAAAGCCATAGAAAAGGGAACCTTTTGCTGCCTTTCAGATGAAAAGCATCTTACTTGGTCTTATGACGCATCGCCTTACGCATTTTTTTGCGTTTATGCTGGGCGATTTTTGTGCGACGTTTTTTTCTCAGGTTTCCCATGTCTTGATCTCTCTTCCAGTTTTTTGTTGTTCAACTTAGAAACAATGCCTTTTAATTTAACATCAAATTTCAAAATGGCAAGTTATTTCGCAAGAAAAATCTCAAAAAAATGGAAAAAAGTGACTTTTTCAGCTCTTTTATAGCAAAATCCATTGCTCTTTTCCTTTCTGAAAGCATCTATTTCTCTTGCAAATCATCGAAGGAATGATATATTGACTCATGATTTTCTCATTTTAACAATCAAAAATTTTATAGTATGAGGTATCAAAATGGCTGAAATGACAATTGCCGAAAAACTGGCACAGTACAAAATTATTCCCGTTCTCGTTCTCAACGATGTTGAAAGCGGTCTCAAACGCTGCGAAATGCTTTGCAAAAACGGTTTGCCGGTTGCAGAAATCACTTTCCGCACCGCCGCCGCTGAAGATGTGATCAAAGCTGTTTCCAAAGAATTTCCGGAAATGTTCATCGGTGCAGGTACAATTTTGAATGTAAAAGACTTGCACAGAGCTTTCAATGCAGGTGCAAAATTTGCGGTCGCACCCGGATTCAATCCCACCGTGGTCAAAGAAGCTATGGCAAACAACTACACCTTCGCTCCGGGGATTTGCACTCCCTCCGAAATCGAACAGGCTTACGAACTCGGATGCAATTTTCTTAAATTCTTCCCCGCAGAAGCTGCCGGCGGCGTGAAAATGCTCAGCTCCATCGCAGCTCCCTATAAACACCTTGGCATCAAATTCATGCCCACTGGCGGTGTCACGATCGAAAATGCAGCCGACTGGCTGGCGTTGGATGTCGTCGCTGCTGCAGGCGGCACATGGCTGAATAAAGCGGACGAAGAAGGTATCCGTAAAGCGGCTGCTCTGGCTGCATCTCTCTGAGTCATCAACCGGAATCGGGGTGTATCATGCTGTTTTCAAGTAAAGAAAAATTGAAAGTCGGTGTCGTTGGTGTCGGCGTGCTCGGTCGTTTCCATACGAAACTTTATAAAGAAAATCCTAACGTTGAACTGGTCGGGGTGTACGATGTTTCCTCTGCCGCCGCAAATGCAGTGGCAAAAGAATTCGGTGTCAAACCGTTCGAGTCTTTCACCGATCTCGCAAACCATTGCGATGCCCTCACCGTAGCTGTACCCGCTACAAAACACTATGAAACAGCAATGCCCCTGATCGATATGGGCAAACATCTTCTGATGGAAAAACCCCTCGCTGCTACTGTTCCGGAAGCAAGAGAACTGGTACAGGCAGCAGAAGCGAAAAATCTTGTCTTCGGGGTCGGTCACGTAGAACGTTTCAATGCAGCAATGGATTTCCTGGAAAAAAACCGTTCCAATACACTCTTCATTGAAGCTCACCGTCTGGCAAAATATCCCCCGCCCAGACCAGGCTTGCACAGACGTGGAACTGAAGTCAGTGTCGTGCTCGATTTGATGATCCATGACCTTGACCTCGTCCTGACCATGGTCGGCAGCGAAGTCGAACGTTTTGATGCTGTCGGAATGCCCGTACTCAGCAAAACAGAAGATATTGCAAGTGTCCGCCTCAAATTCAAAAACGGAGCGGTCGCCAATATCACTGCAAGCCGTGTCAGTGCCGAACCCATGCGGAAATTCCGTGTATTTCAAACAGATTCATATATCTCTATGGATTATGCAAAAAGTACCGGAAAAATCCTCCGCAAAAGCTTCCTCGGCGTGGCAGTCAAAAAAGTCAATCTCTGCGAAAAGAATGCTCTCGCAGCTGAAATCGCGGACTTCGTTGATGCTGTCAGAAAAACAAAAGAAGGTCCGATGATCGTTCAACCGAAAGTCACCGGAAGTCAGGGCTTGCGCGCCCTCGAACTGGCAGCCGCAATCACCGAAGAAATTGACGCATATAACAAAAAATATGATCTTTACAGATTCAGAAAGTCCTGACCGTGCCTACTCTTGAAGCCCCGGGAAAGATCAACCTGTATCTGGAAATCAAAGGAAAACGCCCGGACTCCTATCATGAATTGCTGACTCTGTTTTATCCGGTCACAACATTCACGGATCTTGTTCAGGTCGAGTTCTCAGACACCGCTTGCACTGCACTCTCATGCTCCGCTCCCGGTGTCCCAGTGGATCAGAAAAATATCTGTTGCAAAGCAGCAGATAAATATTTTGATGCCGCCGGCATGAAAAATCCGGGACTTCATATCCATATTGAAAAGAAGATCCCGGTCGCAGCCGGTATGGGCGGTGGCAGCTCTGATGCGGCTGCTGTTCTTCTGCTCCTGCAACAAAAATTTCAGGCGTTGACGCCATCACAACTTGCGGAAACTGCTCTTGCGATCGGAGCGGATGTACCCTTTTTTCTGAATCCGAAACCCGCACTCGCCCGGGGCAGAGGCGAACAGCTTTCTCCGGTGGATCTGCCGGATCATCTGCCTCTCCTGATCCTGCCGACTCTATTCCCGGTTTCAGCCGCATGGGCATACCGTTACTGGAATCAGTATAAAGATCATGCGCCGGCATCTTCTGATCCGGAACTGTTGATCCGGACATTGCAGAAAAAAGATTTTGCAGCTGCCGGGAAATTGCTCCGGAATGATTTGGCTCCGGCAGTCGTACAGAAATTTCCAGTGCTCACACTCTGTACTGAACTTTTCGCAAAAACCGGTGGTTCCGTTCTTCTTTCCGGAAGCGGACCGACCCTCTTTGCACTCTATCCGGATTTTGAAACTCAGGAAAAGGCATACAGGGAACTCTCGCCGGAGTTCCGGAAATATGAACTTACATTATTTCAATCTTAATCATAAAGAAAAGGAAAAATCATGATCACAGAAACTCAGAAAGTCGTTTTGGAAACATCCATGGGGAATATCAAATTGGAACTCTTTGACAAGGATACCCCCATTACTGTCGCCAACTTCCTCGCTTATGTCGATGCAGGTCATTACGACCACACCATCTTCCATCGCGTGATTCCCGGATTCATGATCCAGGGCGGCGGTTTCGATACCAAAATGAATCAGAAACCCACTCAGGATCCGATCAAAAATGAAGCTCAGTCCGGCGCAGAAAATAAACGCGGAACCATTGCCATGGCAAGAACCAGCGTTGTTGACAGTGCCACATGCCAGTTCTTCATCAACACTGTGGATAACGATTTCCTCAACTTCTCCTCCCCGACTCCCCGCGGTTTCGGATATTGTGTCTTCGGTCAGGTCATTGAAGGCATGGATGTTGTGGACAAAATCGAAAAAGTCGCAACCACCAGCCACGGAATGCACCAGGATGTTCCCATCGAACCGGTGATCATCCTCAAAGCCTATCGTGCCTGAATAAAAAGCTGCTCCAACAGCATAAGAAAACTCCTCATCTGCCGGAACCATCCGGATTTGAGGAGTTTTTTGTTTCCGGAGAAAATATTACATTCTCCGGATTTTTTTGCGTAAATACCAAAAAAAAGGGAACCCCGGAGGATTCCGGAATTCCCTTTTGTATGGCGTATAAAAACGCGTCTCTTACTTCTGGTGGTAAACCGTGTGAAGCAGATGATGTGCTTTTTCACTGCCGGGTTCTCCGAGATATTCAGCATAAAGCTGTTTGATATCGGAGTTTTCATGAGAAAGACGCAGAGTCTTTTCGCCATCTTCAGCGTAGAGACCGTTCATGCGTTTTTCCACGAGGTCAGTTCTGCCATGGAGGAAGGGCTGACCGCCACCGTTGATGCAGCCGCCGGGGCATGCCATGATTTCGATAGCCTGGAAACGGTTGGGATCTTCACGAACCATTTCGAGGACTTTACGGGCATTACCCAGACCGGAGCAGGCAGCAACTTTGATGCTCTTTCCGGGAGCAATTTCAACAGTAGCTTCTTTGATACCGTCCAGACCGCGGACAGCGCGGAAGTTGATTGCATCGCCTTCGAGGTTTTTGCCGTTGAGCATGAAGTAAACAGAACGACATGCAGCTTCGAGAACACCACCGGTAACACCGAAGATGTCAGCAGCACCGGAGGAAAGTCCGAGCGGGCTGTCATATTCTTCATCTTCCATGTTAGAAAGATTGATACCGGCTTCACGGAACATACGGCAGAGTTCGCGGGTGGTGACGACATAGTCAACATCGCGGACGCCGTTCGGAGCAAATTCCGGACGTGCTGCTTCATATTTCTTAGCCTGGCAGGGCATGATGGAAACAACGATCAAATCTTCCGGTTTCACGCCGATTTTTTCAGCGTAGAAGCTCTTGGCAATCGCACCGAACATCTGCTGCGGGGATTTGCAGCTGGACGGAATGTTCAGCAGATCCGGGAAGTTGTGTTCGATAAAGTTGATCCAGCCCGGGCAGCAACTGGTGAGGATCGGGAGGTTCTTACCGGATTTGATGCGTTCAACGATTTCGTTGCCCTCTTCCATGATGGTAAGGTCAGCGGAGAAGTTGGTGTCGAAGACTTTATCAAAACCGAGCGCACGGAGACCGGCGACCATCTTTCCGGTCACAGGCACGCCGGGAGCGAAACCGAATTCCTGACCGACCGCAACGCGGACCGCCGGAGCAGTCTGGACGATAACAGTCTTGGAGGGATCGTTGATCGCAGCCCAAACTTTTTTGACATAGCTGAT
>JAGCNI010000107.1 GCA_017646015.1 Lentisphaeria bacterium | reverse complement strand
TTCAATCTCTGTTGTCTGCCTGAAAAATATTTCGGGTGGAGTGCCGATTTCGGAATGACATTCTACATCAACAATATCGTTGAGTACGCCGTCGCTCTGAGCGATGAACGTATCGGCGAACTCGCAGCTCAATATCTGAACACATAAGGAGTCCGATCATGGCAAACATGAAAATCAAAAAAGAAAATCTCGTGCCGTGTGACATCCCGCCAGTCGGCAGCAGAGTTATTGAAGTCTTCCCGAATTGCTGGCTCCCCGTCGGCGAATTTCATAACGAAACTCCGGAAGTAATTCCCTCCGGCGGAGAAAATTACTACAAATGTGCATCCGTTGACAGCACAACAAAGACATGGACGGGATATAAAGCAGAAATGGTAAACGGGAGTTATGTTTTTGAGGAAACAGTAACAGCCGGATTGAGCTATCGTTTTGGATACATCCCCCAAAAAGACTTCGTATATAATGCTGATTGCTCCGTCCGGCTTTCAGGTCTTTATAATATACCTGAAACTGGCATGGTATTTTATGCTCCACTAGATGGTGCTTCCGAAGTAGCAGAGACAGGACAAAGCATGACCCCTACTGGAAATGTTAATTACACCCTAAAAGATGGCATCCCATGTGTTTCTCTGTATAATAATTCCCGCATCACAGTTGAAGATGTATCTGCTCTTCCCTTTGGTAACTCAGCAAAGACACTTTCTGTATGGGTATGGTTCGACCAATACCAGTGGGAGGAAAATATAGCAATCAGTTACGGAAGCGAGTATGAGATTGGTTTGCGTTATCACAATGGTTCATTGAATTATTTTTGGGGCAGAGACGGATACGACGGAGGTGTCACACAAGGTGGAATTACTGGAAAATGGATACACCTTGCAGGCACTTGGGACGGGTCTCTCGGGAAACTTTATGTTGACGGACAACTTATTGGTTCTTCTTCTAATGCACAGAATACGGGAGTAGGTGTCTTGATGTTGGGTTCTCTGTCAAGGTCTCTTCCGAGCTCTTCTTTATACTTAGCTGGATGCAGAGTTTACAATAGAGCTTTGACCGCTGATGAAATTGCAGTCCTTGCAACAGAATATCAACCCACAGACAGATAAGGAGTTGGAAATGAAGAATATTCAAAAATTACTTGTCATGTGTAAGGAGTACGACCTTACGGGGAAAGAGATCCTCGAAAATTATACGATCGGTGAGCTGGAAAAAATCTATAACGGAGCCGGTCCGGATTCGTGGATCCCGCTGGCAAGAGATATCCTGACTGCCATGATGGATCTCTTTGCGCCGTTGATCCTGATCCACGACGTCCAGTTTTTTGAAAGCGACGGTTCCGAGTCCGGCTTCCAGAAAACGGTCAACGATTGGAAAATCAACAGCGACAAAATCTTCCGTGCCGATTATCCATTGTGTACGTGGAAGATCCTCTCCGCTTCCTACCGCAGAAAACGTCTCTATTGGTTGGGAGTCAAAACCGCTTCCGACCTTGCGATCCAAACCCCGTCCGCCCGTACCGCCTGGCAATCCGCCCATCAGAAAAACCAAACAGAAAGGTCCCCAAAATGAATTGGAAAAAATTTGAAATTGAGACCATAGACCGTCTTGGCAGGATCGAAACGAAACTTGATCTTATCATGGAACAGTTGTCCGGTGGAGTGGAACCGGGGTTGATCCGGAAATATGAAACTCTGGAAAAAAGATTGCAAGGTTTGGAGTCTCACAGGATTGCAGAGAAACATCAATTTCAGCGTATTGCCGCTGTTATCGGTTTTCTTTTGAATTGCGGGATCGCGATCGGTGGTTGGTTTTATTGATTTCAGGAGAATGAAAAGATGAGAAAATATTTATTTTGCATGTTTTTGATTGGATTGCTTTTCTGTATTTCCGGCTGTGGAACTCTGACAGAATCAGAGTTGATGGAATATGACAGTTCCGGAAAAATGATCCGTCTTCAGCGGAATCGTGAAAGTTTGATCCATTCGGTCATGAATTCCACGAAAAACAAAAATGTTGTTTACTGGGAATCCGGGTGGCGTGCGACATTCTCTGTAAATATGGCGACAATGGAACATCCCACGCCGTCATTTGAGGTTTATGCGGGAAAATTCAACCGAGGTTTAATCAGTTCATTACCGGCTGAAAAACATTTGGGCGATATTGCAAATGTGATCCGTTCCGCCAAAGATGAGTTGGAAATCAGCCGTGATGGGATCCGTGATCATATTCCGGATGTGCCGTAAAGAACGATTATTTTTTGATCATTTTATGGATTCTGAATGATTCAAACAACCATTCAGAATCTATTTTTTTCAGATTACATTCCAAATCCCGGATCTCATCCAGATCCTGACCTGAATTTTTCATTTTACCAGAGAGTTGTGCACTCAGGCGTGCAACAGCCTGTTTTTGATCTTCTGCAACTTCGATATCCAAATGATCCAGAGAGAGATGCAAGGTGTCGAACATCGCCCGTGAACGGAAAATATTATTTGCCAGCACCTCTCTGGAAAAAGAACCCGAGACCCATTTCAGCGCATCAACATTGAATTGACTCTGTTCTGTGAACATGGCTGCGATTTTCTGTGCTTTTGCCATTGCCGGGATCGCACCCTCTTTTTTGAGCGGGGTTTTGTTGATCTGTTCCACCAGATTTGCAAAATGACGCCGGATCAATTGTTCTTCTCCCGGCTTCAGGATGTACCATACTGCAAAACCGGCGAGCAGCAGAAACAGAATGATGCAAGCGGCGTAAATAAGATGTTTTCCTTTGATTACCATAATGGAGCTCCTGCCAGATAACGTTTGTGCATTTCACCGAAAACATGCTGATCCATTGGGACAGAACGGTTGTCTCCGACCAGATAAAAATGATTTTTCTGAACTTTCCGTTCCGGCAGATCCCAGTCAGATTTCTTTTTGACATAGGGTTCGGAAACTTCTTTTCCATTGACAAAAAGAGTTCCGTTTCTGAATTCGACAGTGTCCCCCTCAAGAGCCACGATCCGTTTCAGCAGCATGACACCTCTTCCGTATTTCATAACGACCACATCGCCCCGTTCCGGATAGGAGAACCAATATGCCGGAGTCCAACAGAAGAGGAATCCCCGTTCCGGATAGGTCGGCAGCATGCTGCCGCCTTTGATGACCAGCGGCATACAGATGAATTTGAAGAAACACCATGCCGTCAGGATCACGATCAGGACACGCAACAGAAAGTGTCTTGCCAATTTCGGAAAAAAGAAGGCACGCATGATCAGCCAGAATCTTCCATCTTTCAAGGCGTCCTTGACCTCCTGACGATGTTCTTCGGTGTTATAAAGCCGTTTCATCTGCATCTCCTTTGGTTGTATTCAGATCAAGAAATTTTTTATCCAGCAGATATCCTTCCTGTACATTGGAAAGAGAACGGAGAATATTGCTTCTGAGATCCGGGATCCTGAGTGACATTTCCTGCAGGAGATTTTTGAAAAATCTGCGATCGCCTTTTTCCAGTTGTTCTTTGTAGAGACATTCGCCGCGGACCGGTAATTCCATTTCTGCCGCCAGGTCTGCGATCATTTTTTCCGGAGTGAATATCAGGGGGCGTATGATCCGCAGTTCACCATTTTTTTCCGGTACATTCGGTCCCATTGTGGAAAGACCCGCACCTCTGCACAGACTCATGAGAAAGGATATAGCCGCATCATCCAGATGTTGACCGAGGACAATTTTTCTGCAATTCAATTTTCTTGCCAGCGAGTAGAGATTTCCACGTCGCAGACGGGAACAGAGCATACAGGGATTTTCTTCCATTTTTTTTTCGGAGAGCAGTTGAGCCATATCAAAATGGATCCTGTGGTGCGGGATATTCAATCCAGTGCAGTATTCCGCTGTTCCTCCGGCAGAAAAACCAGGGAATCCCGGATCAAAAGTCACTGCTTCCAGAGAGAAGGAAACCGGAGCTGTCTGCTGGAAATGATGCAGGACACGCAACAGAACCATGCTGTCTTTCCCGCCGCTGACACCGACCAGCAGACGGTCATTATTTTCGATCATGTTGTATTGAACGATCGCATTTCCGGCGAGCCGGCAGATCTTTTTGAACAGAATACTCACTTTGATTATCTCCTGACTTCTTGTTAATATATCATGCTTTCGGAAAAGATACAACAACAAAAAAGCGGGGTGAGTAAAATATTTTTTATAAGTGACCGCTTCCGATCATGAATAAAGCAGAAATTCGAGTGTTTTTTATTTTGAAAGAGTCAAAAAGCAAAAATATTATGAAAAAAGATCATTTATCCCTCTTTCCGGGGTTGATTTTATTTATATAGTGAGTATAATTGATAAGCTGAGGAACGGGAACTATTCAACAAAAGGAGCAGTTATGTCAATACAACCTTTACCACCGGATTGTGTCGGAGATTGGATCTGGTTGCAGGATCATGAACGGAAAGAAAATCGCAAAGTCTTTGCCCGCAAAGAGTTTGTTCTGAAAGATTTTTCCGGTTTTGCCGAGTTGAAAATCGCCGCTTTGCCGTTTTATCATGTTTATATCAATGGTGAACATGTCGGTTATGGTCCGGCAGCTCCGACTCATACATACTGCTATGTCGATTCTTATGATGTGACCTCCTGTCTGACAAACGGGATCAATACGGTTGCGATCATTTGTGTTGATCAGAAATATTCTTCCTGGTTCGCGCATCCTTATCCGCCGAAAATCTGGTGTATGCTTTCGGTTGATGGTGTTCCTGTGTTGACGACCGGGAAGGATTGGAAGATCTCTGAATGTCTCTCGTATTACAAATTCCAACCCCGGAATCATACCGGTCTTGAATCTGTGGAGAAAGTGAATCTGGATTCTTTCATCAGTGATTGGATGCAGAGTGGTTATGATGACCGTCATTGGGATCCTGCCCATGCGATCATCGGGGTCGCGGAGGGAATTCCGACACCGATGCTTTCCGGAGTCCGTCCGCATTTCTGGTCTGAATCCGAAGCGTTTGATGTGATCGCATCCGGTACTTTTTCTGAAGAGTATGCCTGTACGTTCTATTCCTATTCCGGGATCAGAAAATTCAAACCCGGCAACTATGCCGCTGAATCGTATGCACTTGTCCAGACTCCGATGGATGTGAAGATCCTTGTTTCTTCTGATGATCCCTTTGTGATTTTCTGTAATGAGGATCCGGTCTTTTTCAATAATCAGTCCCGCAATCTGGATCCTTTTGAAATGCCGCATTCTCCCCGCTGCGGGGATGAGATCCTGCATACCACAGAGATCCATTTGAAAAAAGGCTGGAACCGTATCCTCTGTTTCCAGGATGCCGGCGAAGATTCAATGGGGATGATGATCCTCTTCCCGGACGTGCCGAAACATGATATTATTTTCCGTCGGGAATGTAATAATGAAGCGTTATCCGGATGGCATATCAGCGGTCCGCTCCGCTTGCCGTTCTCTTTCTCTTCTGCAGCATTCAGTATGGGAAATCGTCCTGAACCGATTGGTTTTCTGCCGATCAAAGATCATATCAACGATATGTCCGCCTATCTGACGACCTGTCAATTTTCCTCCTATGGGGATACTTTGGAATCCGGCAGTTTGCGGGAGGGCGAATTTGCAGTGTATGATCTCGCCACTTATTATTATGGTTTCCCGCTGTTGGATATTGATGGACAGGACGGGGATGTGGTGGATATTACCTGTGGATTGCGTCTTACCGGAAATTCTGTTTGCTCCATCGGACCTCTCGGGCGTATGACAGATACACTTCATCTGCGTGACGGCAATAATACATGGTTGCGGCTGACTCCTCGAATGGCACGTTATGTTATGATTTCAGTCCGTCGTGCCACCCGGGCAGTAACGCCGATCCTCCGGTTTGTTTCCGCTTCGACAGAGTTGGGGGCGGATAATGAATTTTTCTGTTCCGAAGAGATCTATAATACTGTCTGGCAGAATGCATTGGCTTCACTCCGGCATTGTGTCGGACAGAATATCATTGATGATCCCTGCGGCAGACGTTGTCAGGCATTCCCGGAGGCGTATGTATATGCCAGAACCTTGTATTATCTCTTTGAGGGCAGGGATGTCGTGGAAAAAGCTCTTCAGGAGTTCGCCGCCAGTCAGCTTGAGAATGGTATGTTGTTGAAGATCGCTCCGTCCGGGATCCACTCCTATTCGCCGGATGCGGCATTGCTGTGGATCATCTGGCTGGAAGATCACTGGATACACACAGGCGATCTCAATTTCATTCGTCAGCTTCAGCCCTGCCTGATGAATATTGTCCGTTTCTTCCGTATAATTCCGCCGGAACAGGATATCCTGCTGCCGTCGGAACGTGCCGGACATTGTTTCTTCCTCAATGACAAGCGTCACTTGCAGGAGAACGGGATTTTTACTCCGCTCAATGCGCTCTATTGCAAAGCAATGCAGTCAGCGGCAAAACTTTTTGCACTGCTGGAAGAAAATGATTACTTTGAAAATTGTCAGTATGTCGCAGATCGTCTCGTCCGTGACATGCAGGAATATTGTTATAATCCGGAAATCGGACTTTTTGCGGATTGTTTTGTGGATGGTAAATGCAGTGAATCCGCTTCCTTCCGGAGTAATATTGCCGCTTTGTATGCCGGAATCGTGCCCAATCGGACAGAGGCGGAACGGATCCTTGATATCTGTCTTGCCGACAGAGAAAGTCTGATGGAGTCTGTCCATACTCCGTTTGTCATGATCGTGATGGAAACACTTTCCAAATACGGCAGACAGTCTCAGGCGTTGGAGCTGATCAAAGAGGGGTTTGCTGAAACCTGCAAATTTGATTTTTATGAACAGAAATGCAATCCGCATGTGTTCAGTATCGTAGCGGCAGACTTTATCATTCGCGAACTGGTGGGTGTACGCCCGTCGGCACCGGGATATTCCCAGATTTATTTCAATCCCGCCTGCGATACGATCCACTCTGCCCATTTCCGTCTTGCCTGCGGTTCAGACAAGATTACAGTGGATTGGAAAGTTGATGATGGTCAGGAACTTCAAGTCGCGATAGATTCCTCGAATACCTTGGATGTACTGCCGGTCATTCCGTCTGGATATGGTGCATCTTTCGATCTTGGAAATTATACCAATCTTCTGGATCCGAATGCAGAAATAGAGGAACCCGGACGCTTTGATGAATGATTTTTGAATGGTTTATTCTGAAAATTGCACAATGGCAGAAAATGGCTATTGTGCAATTTTTTTTCTTTTATTTACTTTATAAATAAAAAAAATACTCTTTTTTTTGTTTTTTTTTCTCTTTTTGTCTTTCAGTCTATTGACAAAATATTAAAAATGGATTATAATTATTACTATACAAGCTATGTTTACAGGTAAACAAAAAGATGATAAAAGCTCCGAATGCACAAAAACTATATGACGATCTGTTTCGTCAGATAACCCGGATGGAACTGCATCCCGGGATGGCTATTCCGTCTGAAAATGATCTTGCTCTTCAGTATCAGATCAGCCGCCCGACTGTCCGGAAGATCCTCGGCAGACTTTGTGATAAAGGTATGCTGGAAAAAAGGATGGGAAAGGGGACTTTTGTCTGTAATTTGGAAAAAGCCTCATTGGATGTGCCGGATCGTTCTTTCAAAATTGCAATGGAATCGTATAATATTGAAAATCCATATTACCGGAGTATTTTTAATGCGATCACTTCATCGCCGTTCGGGAAAAATACTTACATCAAGCTGACAGATCCTGCGGATATTACTGCCGGACGGATCCCGGAGGAAGTGGATGCTGTCTTTTTGTCGGGAAGTTTGTATCCGGAGGTAGTCTATTGGAGATTACTGAAACGAGGCTTACCGCTTGTTCATCTGAACCGGAAATGTTTGTATGATGGCGTCGGATATGCCACAATCGACCATCATAACGAAGCCCGCCGGGCTGTATCTGTATTCTTGCAGGGGGGATATCGCAGGATCGCATGTATCGGAGTCGATCTTGAATGTACGACAGCTTCAACTTACAACCGTTTTCTCGGGTGGAAAGATGCTTATCGCTCTTTTGATTTGACTGCACCGGAGGAGTTGGTCATTTCCCATACAGAGATCCGGGCAGGAAATTTTGTATCCCGTCTTCAGCAAGCCGGGGCGGACGCATATTTTATTTTGAACTGGTGGGCATATTCGATTTTTCAGTTAGATTATCTGCAAACTGTCGGAAAATCTCTGGAAGATCAAGTCTTGTTGATTTTTGACGATATCGACACGTTTCATCCGGAAAAACCTCTGCGTCATAATTTTGTACGGATGCCGATTGCTCAAATGACTTTGAGTTGTATCGAATATCTCTGGAAAAAAAGTCAGAATCCTGCGTTGAAACCGCTTCAGCAGATTTTACCGGGTGAGATGGTGATCCGCCATGAGCTGATCAAGCCGAAACTATAAAATATTTGCAATATAGAACATAAAAACAATTTAAATAAAGGAGAAGAATACAAGGAGAAAAACGAAAAGAAAGTTGCTGGGTCGCATAATATGAGTTATGTTATGCGAATATGTAAGAAAGAGAACAAAAACGATAAGGAGAAAAAAAATTATGAAGAAAAATGAACTGAAACGCTGCAACATAACTCATATTATGCGTCGTAAATTTACATTGATAGAGCTCCTCGTGGTGATCGCTATCATCGCAATTCTCGCAGGAATGTTGCTGCCTGCATTGAACTCCGCAAGAGAAAAAGCCAGAACAATCAACTGTGTCGGAAACTTGAAACAGGTCGGTGTTGTTCTGTTCATGTACATGCAGGACTGGAAGGAACAGCTCATCCCCGCTTTCCTGACCCCCGATAACAAAGCTACAGACGGAAGAGATTTCTGGACCGGCAGATTGTATTATGATGGTTATATGAAAAATGTGAAAGTGTTTTTCTGTCCGAATACAAAAGCAGAATTACTGAGTGATATTACATTTGAAAATGATATCCCCAAAGGTGACGGTTGGGCAAAGACTTACGGAATTCGCGGAGCAAAACAGATCCGTAATGCCAGCGGTAAATTGGAAGTTGTCAATAAAACCCGTGAAAGCTGTTTCGGAAAAAATATCATGGTTGAAGGACTTTCTGTCAGCAATCACATTCTTGTGGCAGACTCCAATGTCAAATATCAAGGTTCAGATGACCCCTATTACTTCCTTTCCACTTGGAGTACTCAGCAGTGTATCGGTCTGAAACATGCCGGTAGAAGACAAGCCAATGCCCTGATGGGGGATGGCAGTGCTGATACCATGACCCGTGTGGAAATCGTTTCACTCGGAGATATTTACGGGAATAACCATATCTGGTAATATTGATATTCTCAACTCTTGCCGGAGAAATGGAACTCCGGTATGAGTTGAGTATGGTATAATTTTATCTGAAATCAGGAGAATATGTTATGAAAACAAGAGGAAAAATTCAGAAGGTTCTTCATTTTACGTTGATAGAGCTTCTTGTTGTGATTGCCATCATTGCAATTCTTGCGGGTATGTTGCTGCCGGCATTGAATGCCGCACGGGAAAAAGCCAGAACGATCAGTTGTGTCGGCAACCTGAAACAGCTCGGAGTCGTAACTTTTATTTATATGCAGGATTTCAATGATACCATTTTCCCGGCATTCAATGTTCCAGCATCTCAGAGTACAGCAAAAGACGGCAGGGATTTGTGGGGCGGTTTGCTTTATTATCATGGCTATTTGAAAGATTATAAAGTTCTCTTCTGCACCAACACAAAAGCTGAGTACATGTCGGATCTGAAGATCGAAAACGGTATTCCTCAGGGAATCAAAAGCTGGTCAAAGACTTATGGTCTGCGTTGTTTGAAACAGACCCGTGCAGCCAATGGTTCTCTCTCTGTGTCATATAGCTCCCGTGAAAGCAGTTATGGGAAAAATATTATGGTTCAGGGGCTTTCCCCCAGCAATCACATTCTCATTGCAGACTCCAACATGAAACTGGGGGGAACTGATGAGCCCTGCTATGTTCTTTCAAATTTTGGATCTCAGCAGTGTTTGGGGTTGCGTCATGGCAGTAGAAGACAGGCTAATATCCTTCTGGGTGACGGTAGTGTAGATACCATGACCCGTGTGGAAATCGTGGCACTCGGGGATCTTTATGGAAATGCCCATATCTGGTAATGATTGATTAATATACAGGAGTTGAAATGAAAAAAATTATTACAGCATTGTTTGCAGTGGGGGCTGTTTGTCTTTCCGCTGCGGAAAAAGGAGTCCTGCTGGACTATACCTTTTCCAAAAATCCGGGAATCAAACTGCATTCCAACGCAAAAATTGAAGATAATCTGTTGAAGATGGATGGCAAGAGTTATGCCACTGTTCCAAACAGCAAAAACTGGCATCTGACAGAAAAAGGTTTGACCATGATCATAACCGCAAAGCTCAAAGAGTACGGTTCTATGATCCCCGGCAAACCGACCTGTCATGATATGTTCTTTGCCAAAGGCAGAGAATTTATTTTCGGACGCAGCGATAAACAGTTGTATGTAAACTTCCATGACGGGAAGCAATGGGCTGCCACTACGATAGGATCCGCTCCGGTCGTGGGTGAATGGGCTCAATATGCCGCAACCATCGAACATTATTCTGACCGGGCACAGGGCGATGAAGGATTCATTGTCAGAATTTTCCTCAACGGTGAATTGGAAGTTGCTAAACGCTTCCCGTGGACTAAACCGGAAAAGGTGACAGATAATGTTCTGATCGGTTCCGGTTTCGGTGGCGGAACATGGCTTCTGAATGGCGAAATTGCCATGGCAAAAATGTATGAACGTGCTTTCAGTGAAGCTGAAATCGCCGCTGAATTTGCCAAAGAAAAACGGGTGAAAAAAGTCCGCAAAGGCTTCACTGAAGTTCAGCCTTCCCTGAAGAAATCTCTGGATGCACTTCAGAAATCGGCTTCTGTTGAAGGCAAATGGCTTGCCGCTGCCTTCCAGCGTGCAGCAACCAATGGTTTGGATCAGAAAAAATTGCAGTCCGCCATTCCCGCAATTCAAAACGCTGCCAAAGCTTCTTCCATGAAGAACTTTGCAAAGGCTTTCAATGCCGCTCAAAAGAATTTCAGAATCGTTCTCACTCCGGATCAGGCAGCTGTCGTTGCCATCGGAAATGGCAAAGGTAATCATCCGTTGATGGGTCTGTATGATTTGAATGCCAAACGGGAGATTTTCGCTGACAGAACGATTTCCTGGACAATCAATGCACGTCAGAATAAAAAACAGTTCTTCTTCGGCAGCAATCTTTCTCCTGTCCGCTGGAACTCCACTCTCAACGGGAATCAGTTGACTGTGAAATGGCAGGGAACAGAACCGTTTGCTTATGAAGCTGTTACCGTTTTGGATTTCAACGGAAAACGTTTGGAAACGGATGCAACTTTCCGCAGTCTTGCTGCTGACAGAGTCATTGAAGAAGTTGTTTATCCGGAATATAACTTTGCCCGTATCCCCGGTAAAAATGATGCGATCGCTCATCCCTATATGTCCGGGATCGAAGTTCCGAATCCGACCATGGAACGTTTCAAATACGGTCAGACCGGACGTTATCCCTCCGGAACAGCGACCATGCAGTTCGGGGCTTATTACGGAAACAACTGCGGTGTTTACTATGGTTTTGAAGATGGGTTCGGCCGCACGAAAACATTGGAAGTCAGCGGAAAACGCGGACAGCTCTTTGTGCAGTGGATCAACAAAGCCGGAATCAAACCCGGCAGCAAAGGTGGCAACACTTACACCGCCAATGGCAAAGCGGTTCTTGAACTGTACGGTTCCGGTCGTTGGTATGAAGCCGGAAAAATCTATCGCAAGTTTGCAGAAACTGCCGCATGGTGGATCAAAGATCTTCCCCGCAAATCTTCTCCGGCATGGTTCAAAGAAAACTCTCTCTGGCTGCTCTGTATGTCCAACACTCTTGAATCTCATGAAGCCATGCGTGATCAGGCAATCGCTCTGAGAAAATATTTTGATATGCCGATCGGGATCCACTGGTATGGTTGGGATGACAGTAATGATGGACTCGGCTGGCCTCACTTCCCAGCAAAAAAATTTGTAGCAGACATCAATAAAGAGATCCGCGCTGCCGGAATTTACACGATTCCCTATATCGACAACCGTCTCTGGGCACTGAAAGACGGTCCGAAGAGAGCATCTGATTACATGTACAAATCCCATGGTCACAAATATGCCGCCAAAGATTTGTACGGAAAAATTTATACAGAAACCTATTCCAAAACCGCAGTCTATGCAATCATGTGTCCGGCTGTAAAGCCGTGGCAGGATTTCATGGCAAACCTTGTGATCCGTCTCGCAAAAGACGGCTTCGATGGTGTTTATCACGATCAGGTCGCAACCGGAGCACCGAGAATGTGCTATGATCCGACACACGGACATTATCTCAATGGTGGAGATGTCTGGCTGGAACTTGGATATTGGCCGATGTTTGATAAAATGTTCAAGGTCCTTCACAAACAGTATCCGAACTTCTGCCACACTACCGAAGAAAATGCGGAAGTGTATCTGAGACAGTTTGACGGCTATATGGTTTGGCGTTGGACTGTTCCCGGACAGATCCCGCTGTTCCAGTCGATCTATTCCGGCAGAGCGCAGTTCGTGGGGCGTCTGTTTGACCACAGCCGCCGCGGAGACCGTCAGTCTTTCTTCAGCAAAGTCGGACAGCAGCTTGTCAACTCTGAACAGATCGGCTGGTTCACGATCCGTGACATTTCCAAGCCGGATGCCAAACGTTTGTATGTGAAGAAGACCATGTATATCCGTAAAGCTTTGCTTTCTTACTTCAACACCGGTCGCATGCTGGCTCCGATCCAGTGGAAATCCATGCCGCTTGACAAGAGCAAATGGGGCGGCAACGAAGCCTTGATCGTTACCATGCCGAAGATCGCCAACTCTGCATGGCAGGGGGCGGATGGTTCTCGCATGTGGCTCTTCACCAATACTCAGGAACTGGAAGATGTGACCGCTGTTCCGCAGATCAAGTCTTCCAAAGGATTCTGGATCTGCCGTGAAGGTGCCGATAAACCTGTCTTCAGCAAAACGGCTCCGGCTGTTTCTCTGAAACGGAATTGTTCTGAAGTTTGGATCGAAGGACCCAAAGCTGTTGCGGACAAGATTCAGGCAACCATGAAGAAGATTGCTTCTTTTGATGCCGGATCTGATCTGCCCGGACTGAAATTTGTGATGCCGACCATTACGAAAAAAGTGAAAGGTGTTTCCGGTAAACTCTATACCGCCAAAGATATCGTTGCTCTGAGCGGAGGAAGCAAAACTGAAAACAATTCTCATGTCGGCTGGCTGGAAGGGGATACTTTCATCTCATTCGGCGAAGTTGATTTCGGAACAAAAGGAGCCGGGACCATTGCTGTCCGCGTGACTGTTGATCCCAACTATGCCGGCGGAACTTTGGAAATCCATTGCAATGCACCGGGCGACAGCCGCAAGAAAGTCGGTACATTGACTCTGCGCTCCACCGGCGGATGGAACAACTATGTGGAAGTTCCTGTGAAACTGAACCAGAGACTGACCGGGAAACAGAATATCATCTTCTATATCACCGGAGGGCCTGCCGCCTGTAACTTTGCAGGATGGAGATATCTGGAAAACTGAACCGGAAATTGACAACCCCGGGAGGGTTGTCATTTCTGACAAAAAGAAACCGCATCTGTTTCAGCTTTTTCTGCTGACCGGATGCGGTTCTTTTTTACCGGTTGAAACGGATTTTTATTTCTGTCTGTTCCACTGTTCAAAATACCAGCGGACAGTTTCGCGGAGTCCTTCTTTGAATTGATAAAGCGGATGATAGGTCAGATATTTTTCTGCGAGCGAGATATCGGCAAGGGAATGGGGAATATCCCCTTTTCTTGCCGGACCGTATTGAGCGTTGAGATTTGCGATTTCCGGATCATATTCTGCGAGAGTGTGTTGGATCTCTTCATAGAGTTCGTTCAGAGTCACTCGGTTGCCGCATGCAATATTATAGACTTTTCCCTGAGCCGCCTCGGCGGGTGCTTCGATGGAAAGAATATTGGCATGGACCACATTGTCGATATAGGTGAAATCCCGTGAATTGGAACCGTCGCCATTGATGACAGGAATTTCATGACGCAGCAGGGCACGGATGAATTTCGGGATCACGGCTGCATAAGGCCCGTCCGGATCCTGATGTCTGCCGAAAACATTGAAATAACGCAGCCCGATCGTTTCCATGCCATAGACCCGATTGAAATTTTCCGCAATCAGTTCATTTGTCTGTTTGGAAACGGCATAAGGAGAGAGTGCTTTTCCTGTATCCTGTTCCATTTTGATTCCTGCCGGGTCTGTTCCATAGACAGAGGAACTGGAGGCATAGACAAAACGTCTGACATTATTTTTTCTGGCAGCATCGATCATATTGAGAAAGCCGAACATGTTGACAGCCAGCGATGTTTGCGGATCCTGAATGGAGCGTGGAACAGAACCGAGAGCTGCTTCATGGAAGATATAATCCACATTTTCAGCGGCAGAAAGACAAGTGTTCTGATCTCTGATATCGCCCTCGATCAGATGAAAATCCGGATGGACGGAAAATTTGTTCAGATTTTCCCGTTTTCCTGTGGAGAAATTATCAAGAACCGTGACCGCGTGCCCCAACTCCAGCAGTTTTGCAGTCAGGTTGGACCCGATGAATCCGGCTCCTCCTGTGACTAAGATTCTGGCTTTTTCAATCATTCTTACAGTCTCCCGTCCACCAAATCCTTTGGCAGGATTCCTTTGATATCATAGATCACTGTATGGGGCTGACGCAGAGCGACGATATCAATATTTTTGAAATCTGCATGTGCGACAGTCAGAACAACGGCATCGTAATGTTGATCCGGCTTGATCGTTTTGGTGGAACTCATGCCATATACTTTTCTGACTTCCTCCGGATCTGCCCATGGGTCACAGATATCGACTTGACAACCGAATTCCTGCAGGGAAGCGGCGACATCCGCCGCTTTTGAGTTCCGGATATCAGGACAATTTTCTTTGAATGTGATTCCCAGCTGCAAGACTTTTGCACCGTATATTTTCCGTTCTTTCCGGATCATGAGTTTCACAATTTCAGTGGCGATATATTTCCCCATACCGTCATTGATTCGTCGTCCGGCGAGGATCACTTCCGGATGATAACCGAGAGCTTGTGCTTTATGAGTCAGGTAATACGGATCGACTCCGATACAATGCCCCCCCACCAGACCTGGTTTGAAATTCAGGAAATTCCATTTTGTTCCGGCTGCGGCAAGGACTTCCTGTGTGTCGATTCCGATGAGATGGAAGATTTTTGCCAGTTCGTTGACAAATGCGATATTCAAATCCCGCTGAGAATTTTCGATGACTTTTGCGGCTTCCGCGACTTTGATGGAACTGGCTTTATAGGTTCCGTTTTTCAGGATCGAATTATAAAGGGCATCGACTGTTTCTGCTGTTTCCGGAGTGGAACCGGAAGTGATTTTCAGGATTTTTGTCAGTGTATGTTCCTTGTCACCCGGATTGATCCGTTCCGGGCTGTATCCGCAGAAAAAATCGCGGTTGAATGTGAGCGAGCTGAATTTTTCGAGTACGGGCACACATACTTCTTCCGTGCATCCTGGATAGACGGTACTTTCATAGATGACCAGAGTATTTTTTGCAAGAGCCTGTCCGACTGTTTGACTTGCCAGATAGAGTGGAGAGAGATCCGGCTGATTATGTTGATCGACCGGCGTGGGGACTGTTACAATAAAAATATCTCTGTCTTTAAGATCTTCCGGGTTATCAGAGTAGCGCAGGAGATGAGCTGCTTTGAGATCCTCCGGAGATGTTTCAAGGGTGGGATCCTCGCCGCGGCGGAGAGAGTCGAGACGTTCTTTTTTTACATCGAATCCGACGGTATCAAAATACTTTCCGAATTCGACTGCGAGAGGGAGTCCGACATATCCCAATCCGATCAATGCGATCCGGGCTTCCCGTTCTGTTATTTTTGTCAGTAACTTTTTCATCTGTGCAGTGCCTGTCATCCGCTGTTAATTTTATTTCGACTCTAACATACCGCAAAAACTGAAAAAAGCAAGTGAGGAGGAACGGATTTCAAAGAAAAGCGTTTTGTTTTTTGTTTTTTTGTGATTTATTTCTTGTATTTTGCACGGGAAAGGGCTATACTACTGTATGAATGAAGTCATCTGCGCTGAACTCCGTCCGGGAGAAAGGCTGTATTTGACATAATAAAACAGGATGAGAAAAGATATGTCCAAGACTTTTAAGAATGACAGTGAAAAAATGGGTTATGCCTTTGGTCTGTATCTGGCAGAAAATGTTGCCCATGTGCCGGTCGATCTCGATGTTGAAATGGTTGTAAGCGGTTTGCAGGATGCTTTCAAAAGTGCTCCTGGTATTACCGTTGAAGAATATCAGGAAACCATGAAAATGATCCAGACCAAGATGCAGGAAATTTCTCAGGCGGCTCAGGCGAAAAATAAAGAATCTGCAGAAAAGAACAAAATCGAAGGGGAAGCCTTCCTTGCAGAAAATAAAAAGAAAGAAGGAGTGAAAGTCGCTGCTTCCGGTCTGCAGTACATTGTTCTTCAGGAAGGTACAGGTGCAAAACCCACCGCTACATCCAATGTCCGTGTGCATTACACCGGAACCTTGTTGAACGGACAGGTTTTTGACAGTTCCGTTCAGCGTAATGAACCGATTGATTTTCCGTTGAATCAGGTGATCCCCGGCTGGACAGAAGGTGTTCAGCTGATGAGTGAAGGAGCCAAATATAAATTTTTCATTTCTTCCAATCTTGCTTATGGCGAACGCGGGGCACCGGGCGCAATTCCGCCGAATTCAACTTTGATCTTTGAAGTGGAACTCCTGAAAGTCCTCTGATTCGACTGAAACAATGATTTCCGCAACATGCAGTTTCCTCTGTGGAACTGCATGTTTTTTTTATTTATTTAAATAAATAACCTTGAAATTTTTTCACAAGCAATTACCTTACCTCCTATAATAAAGGAGTCAAAAAAAATGAAAAAACAGTATATTTATTCGATAGTGGCTGCGCTGACAGTGTTGTTTGTCAATGGTTGTTCCGGACCGGAAGTCCCGGTCAATGTGATGTTGGAGGACGCATATCAGAAAGCGGAAACCGGAGATTGGACTGCGGCAGACAAGCTTGCCGCGAATGTTTTGAAACGGGAAGGGAACAATGTGAATGCGTTGATCCTTCGTGCCATGTCATGCAGTCATCATGATGAACAGCAGAAAGCTCTGGATTATGCGATTGCTGCCGCCAATCTCAAACCGAATCTGTTTCTGGCGCAATATCTGAAAGGACAGCTGCTTTATAAGAGTGGAAAATATGATCTTGCACACGTTGCCTTGAAAGCGGCTCTGAAGTTGCGTCCGAACGATCAGAATACACTGATCCTTCTGGCTCAGGCTACTTTGCACCAGAAACAGTATATGGTTTCTGCAACTTATTTTGCCAGACTTGCAAAACAGAATCCGCAGATCCGCAGTACTTCGCTTCCCTGGAATGGAATCGGGATTTGTTATGCCAGAACCATGCCCACAAAAGCAAAACAGTTTTTCCGTCAGGCTGAAAAAATCGCTCCTTATGATCCTGTAACCTCGCTGAATCTGGCAGTTTTTTATGACCGCTACAACCGCAACCGTATGCTGGCATGTCAATATTATCAGCGTTTCATCCGTCTTTCCACTGGAAAAGCCGAGTATGACATGATCCGTGGCAGTGCACAGTCCCGTCTGGATTCGATCAGCGGAAATTGATGAAAGCCTGAAAAGGGAGTTTTTTGTGCCGTATATTCCGGAAGAAACGATTGATGAGATCTCAGCCCGTGCGGATCTTGTCAATATTGTGTTGGGGTATGTCCCGACTTTGAAACAGGCAGGGGCGCGTTGGAAAGGATGTTGTCCGTTTCATCAGGAAAAGACACCTTCTTTCATTGTCAATCCGGATACCAATATGTTCCATTGTTTCGGCTGTGGTGTCGGCGGCAATGTGTTCAAATTTGTCATGATGATCGAGAATCTTGATTTTCCGGGAGCGGCACAGCTTCTTGCCCGGAAATACAATGTGATCATTCCTGAACCGACTCCGGTTCACCGCAGTGGCAATATTTCCAAAGAGTCAGGTTATAACCTGCGGGAGCGTCTTTTCCTGCTGCATGAAAAATTGGCGGCGATGTATGTTTCCAATCTGAAAAATAATCCGGACAGTAAAGCTGCGGAATATTTCCGTTCCCGTCAAATCGAACCTGGATTTGCCTTGAAATTCATGATCGGCTCGTCTCCGGACAGCTGGGATGCCACGATGAACTGGGCATTGAAAGAAGGGTTCACTCTGGAAGAGTTGAAACAGGCTCATCTTGTTTCTGAAAGACAGAAATCCCCGGGGAATTATATTGATTTTTTCCGGAACCGTCTGATGTTTCCCATCTGGAATGAACAAGGTCGTGTGGTTGGTTTTTCCGCCCGTCAGATCGACAAGGAGCAGGGGGGCGGCAAGTATGTGAACAGTGTGGAAAGCCCGATTTTCAAAAAAGGGCGTCTGCTTTACGGATTGAATTTTGCCCGTCCTGACATTCCGAAAAAAGGTTCTGTGATTCTTTGTGAAGGGCAGATGGATGTGATTGCTATGCACTGTTCGGGATGTACCAATGCGGTAGCTCCGCAGGGGACAGCTTTCGGGCAGGATCAGGCATCTGTGCTGCGTCGTTATACGGATACGGTTCTGTTGGCAACAGATTCCGACAGTGCCGGTATGGCGGCTGTATTGAAAGATGCCGCGATTCTTCTGCCGATGGGTTTTCATTTGAAAGTTGTGACTTTTCCCGGCGGAAAGGATCCGGATGAACTTCTGCACAATTCGGGACCGGAGGCTGTTCAGAAAGCCGTGGCGGAAGCTGCTGACTTTTTTGAATTTCTGTATTCCGCATCCGCATCCCGGTTTGACAGTTCCACACCGGAGGGCAAGATCCGTATTGCTCATGAATTGCTGAAATATATCCGTCTTTCCGACAGCGATATTGTGCGGGATTCTTATTTCAACTGGCTTGCCGGAAAACTGGGGTTGTCTCCTGTTGCTCTGGAAAAAGAGATGCATCGTTTGAACAAAGCGCAGAGTGCACCATTGCGGAAACGGGAAGTTGTGCAGCAGAATGTGGATACGAAGAAGCCGGCGCAGGATTTGCCGGATTCCATGTCTGACCGTATGTTGAATATGGCAATGCTTGAATTGCTGGAAGTTGCCCTGAGAAATTCTGCCTGCGCTGAAAAGGTTGCGCGGGAGTTGTCGCCTGAATATCTGGATGATGGTCCTGTTGCAATTGCATTGGCAGTTGTGGCTCAGGCATTTCTGGATCATGAACCGGAACAGGCGGGAAGACATATTGCGTCGGCACTGGTTTCCTGTGAGTATGATTATTCAGCAGTCAGTGCATTGCTTGCCAAAGAGATAACGGGATCCAATATGGAACTGGATCTCAAGGTTGCGGCAGATTGTCTGAAGATGATCCGGCGCAACAGATTGAAGAAACAAGTGGAAGAGATTCGCCGGCAGTTGCTGTCGATTCCTGCAGGAGAAGACCGGACAGAGGTTTTGCGGGAATTTATGCGGATGACTTCAGAATTGTCAAAGTTATAATTACCGGAGGTGTATTGTGACGATGTTGGAATTATTTGAGATGTTTCGTATGGAACAGCGTTTTTTCATGTTTGGATTGATTTCGACTTTTATTCTCGGATGTTGTATCGGGAGTTTTCTGAATGTCTGCATCTGGCGGGTCCCGCGGGGAATGTCGGTCGTGTCACCTCCGTCACATTGTCCGAATTGTGATCATCAGATTCGTGCGTGGGAAAATATTCCGATTCTGAGTTGGATTTTTCTGAACGGGAAATGCAGCTCCTGTAAAAAGCCGATTTCAGCGCGTTATATTCTTGTTGAATTGATGTTTGGTTTTATTTATACATTGATCTATATGACGGTGATCCTGAAGAATCTGCCGCCGTCTGCTCTTTTGTTTTACGGGATTTTTTCAGCGATTCTGATTTGTTCCGCTTTTACAGATTGTGAGTTGGGGATCATTCCGGATGAATTTACATATCTGGGCATTGCAGTTGGTCTGATCCTTTCCCCGTTATGTCCATCATTCTGGCATACAGCTTCCCGTCCGGCGGCACTGTTGTTGTGTGTTGGTTCGATTGTGGTCGGGGGAGGTTTGCTTGCGGGATGTTCTCTGTTGGGAAAATGGATTTTCAAACGGGAGGCACTTGGTTGGGGCGATGTGAAATTGGTTGCAGCCGCCGGAGCCATGTTGGGATTACCGGGGGCATTGTTTATGGTGATTGCGGGCAGTCTCAGCGGATTGCTTGGATTTCCTGTATTGCGTTTGGCTGTCCGGAAATACCGTCATCGGAAGACCATGAAATTCGGTCCGTTTCTTGCGTTTGGCGGAATGGCATGGATCTTTTTTTCAGACCGGATTTTGCATTGGTTTGAGGTCTTGCGAGGGAGTCTGTTGGGATGAGGCTTTCTGTTTTTTCCAGTAAATATTTTTTCTCCGGTTTGTGGGTGATCGTTTTTCTTGCACTTGCCATCCGGATCTTGTGTGCGTTGCCTGTATTGTGCGGCGATGGGAGTGAGCTGCTTCGTTTTGATTCCCATACTTACTTGAATCCTGCATATTCGCTCTTGGCGGATGGGACGTATTCGACTGCCCCGGATTCCGGGGAGGCTGCCACAACACGTCCGCCGGGATATTCTGTTTTTATTGCTGCGGTATTGCTTGTCAGCGGAAAATCTCTGGTATGCCTCGGTTGGGTTGGATGTCTTGCCGGAGCCTTGACCTGTTTCCCTGTCGGTCTTTGCGGCAGGAGTATGGGAAACAGTCTTGCCGGTTGGCTGGCAGCACTTCTTTTGGCATTGAATCTGACAGCTCTTGCCCATTCGCCTATGATCCTTGCGGATACTTTGCTGGGATTTTTCAGTGCATGGGGTCTGTTCTTCATGGTACGCAGTTTGAAACATGGATCAGTGGCGGATTTTTCTTTTGCTGTACTGTTTTTCTGTGCAGCCTGCTATTTCAAACCGATCGTTGTTCCTGTGATCGTGCTGGCTCTGCCGCTGCTGACTGTATTCTTCTTTGGTTTTTCACGGAAGACACTTGCCGGATGGACTCTGCTGTGGATCAGTTACTTTCTTTTTCTTGCACCATGGATGCTGCGGAATTACCGTGCAGGAGCGGATTATGATATGGACAGCAACCGCGGGGATCTTTATTATCATTGCGGATCTGCGATCCTCGGAGTTGTCACTGGGGAGAATACCGGGGTGATCCGGAATCGTTTACGGGCAGAGACCGATCGCTATTTTGTGGAAAATCAGGAGATGTTCCCGCTTCTCCGTGACCGGAATGCTTATAATTACCGGAAATATTTTGGTTTGATCCGTCGCTATCCATTTGCATTTTTGCAAACACATTTACCTCAATATCAGATGCTTCTGCCGGATTTGCCGACTTTTCTTGAAAACAACCGGAAGACCATTACCGGGCGTGGTACGCTGGATGTTATGCGTGCGAAAGGGGTTTTTGCTGCGCTGAAACATTATCTGGATGGGAATTTTAAACTGATTCTGCCGGCTGTACCATTTCTGCTGATGACATTGTTGTTATACGCCGGAGTCATTGGCTGCCTGTTGATCTGGCTGTTCAAATGGCGTTGGCGGAAATTGGCATTGTTTGCGGTGTTCGGCTTGTATCTTCTCTTTGCCGGTGGGCCGGTGGTGATGCCGCGTTATCAAATCCCGGCATTGCCGATCCTCTGTACCATGGCAGCCTGTTTCTATATCCTGCTCACCCGCAAATCGAACCGCAGAGAAAAGGTTTGAATCTCTTTTCAGTTTCCTTTTTCAGGCGGGAGCCCGCATATGAGAGGAAAGTTGGCGGAAAAGAACGGGATCAATATTTTGCAGGAGAGGTACATACATCCGAATGTCCAGATCCATGCTGCCAGAGGCGTATAGAGATTCACTTTCAACCCCAACAGATTTACCGCAGTTGTAAGAAGCAGAACAGAGAGTTGTTCTGTGCAGCACAACAACAGAGTCTGCCGTCCCATATCCGCAAAAAGTTTGCAATTTTCAAGGATTTTTGAAAGACAGATCATTGCATAGACAAGGATCATGCTTTTGATTGCAATGACCAGCGGATAAAGCGTATGTTGTGCTGTCAGTTGGCTGTAAAACCAGAATGCCGGATGCTGTGCGATCCCCAGAAACAGGAAAATCATTGCAGCAATCCCCGGAATCCAGAAGATCCTGCGGACATACGGGGGATTTTCCGCAAAGCTGAGATCCTTGAGTTTCGGAAAGAGAATTGCCCCCAGAATGAAGTAGAACATGAAATAAAGAGCCCAGTCCACACTGAATGGAACTCCCGGCAGTTGGGGAATATATTTTGCAAATATCTGTTGGAGCTGGGAAGCTCCGGCATGAGCCGCTATACTGAGCAGAAGCAGAAGAAACAGTGAAAATCTTCCGGCGATCCTGTCGGTGATCTTTTTCAGAATATAGACAATAATGGAAAGCACAAAGAGACATGGCAGGAACCAGAGTGCTGCAACAAAGACTTTATCTCTTATGGCACAAATCCCCTGAAGAATACATTTTGTAAGATCCGGATGTCGGGAGGCTGTATCATACGCCATGGGAATGAAATAAATCAACAGAAAGAAGTAATACGGGAGCATGAGCTGTTTGAATTTTTTCATTACAAACGGCAGAAACTTTTCCGTGCATCCTTTGAGAAAAAAGAATCCGGAAACAAAGAAAAATGCTTCGAGGATCGAAATCGTGATCGTATCAGCCGCATGACCGTATGCTTTGGAGTGCATCATATAGACACCCCAGATGGAGAGAAATTTCAGTATATCGATCCAGTCATAACGTTTCTTTGATGATTCAGGCATATTCTTATCCGGAGGAGTCATTCTGTTTTATCAAGGATTTTTCTAAGTTCTTCAGCCAGTGTACGGAGACGGTGCGGTTTCTGTAAGAATCCCACTGCTCCGTTTGCCAGAAGATCCTGAACCGCAGAGGGCGCGACATAACCGCTGGAGAGGAGCACTTTGATTTTCGGATCAAGTTCTCTGATCTGGTAGAATGTGCTGTGTCCGCCGAGTTTCGGCATGATCATATCAAGGATCACGAGATCGATCTGTCCCGGATTTTCCCTGCATATTTCGACTGCATCCAAACCGTTTTCTGCCAGTATGACAGAATATCCGAGGTTCTGCAGAGCTTCGATCAGGAAATCCCATACTGTTTCCTGATCGTCCACAACCAATATTGTTTCATTGCCTCCCGGCAGTTTTTCTGGCATGACCAAATCCTTTTCTTGAAAAATAAAGAATCACTGTTGATATATAAACTCATTTTGAGTATATATTATACTGTGCTTCGGTTGAATTTTCAAGATATTTTTCCGAAAAAATAAATAGGAAACAAAATGCTTTGAGGATGTTCATGGTCTCAGTTCCTTTTTCTGTTATTTTTATGACGGACAACCAGAGTTGTCTGTTTTGTTTTTTGCTGTTGAGTGGAAGCTTTTCTTTTATTACGCATTTCCCGTTCGCGCGCCCAGAGTTTCTGTTTATCTTCACGAGCTTTTTGGGCTGCGGCTTTCTTCATGGCTTCATATTCTTCCGGTGTCATATCGGGCGGAACGTGCATATATTTCAATGTCCGTTCTGCAATGGATTTGAAATAAGGAGCAGCGGCTTTACCGCCGTAATAGAATCCGGGACCATCGCCTCTTGAGGGTTCGTCGCAAGTGACCAGAAGTACAAACCGGGGATTATCCGCAGGTACGAATCCGGCAAAAGAGGCTGTATAGATCTTGGAATAGGCTTTCCCGTTCAGACTCTTTTCTGCTGTACCGGTTTTGCCTGCCACATAATAGCCGGGAATGGCTGCTTCCGTGGCTGTCCCTCCGGGCTGTGTGACACGTTTCATCATGGCAATGATTTCCGATTTCGTTTCCGGACGTTTGAAAATTTTTGTTCCCTTGTCCACCGGGATTTTCTGGATCTTACCTGTTTCCGGATGAACGATCCTGTCCACAAAACGCAGTTTTACCGGATAGCCGCCGTTTGCCAGTGCACAGTATGCCCGGACGATCTGGAGGGGCGTGACAGCGATTCCCTGACCGATGGGAATACGGGTGATGGAAATTTTGGAAACATACCGGTAAAAGATCCCTCTTGATTCCGGACGGAGCGGAACTCCTGTCCGTTGACCGAATCCGAAAGAGGAGAGAATATTTTTCAAGCGTGGTTCACCGATTTCCAAAGCAATTTTAGCGGTTCCGATATTGCTGGAGTGCTGAATGATCTCGGAAACAGTGATCGTATCCAGTTTGTGAGAATCTTTCAATCTTTTTCCGGCATAGAACCATGTTCCCATTTCGCAATCGAAACGAGTATCCGGACGCACGATTCCCTGATCGAGAGCTCCGGCAACCGGGATCGGTTTCATGATGGAACCGGGTTCAAAGACCATTTCAATGATCGGATTCCCGATCAACTGCTGTTTCATGGTGCTGCGGTCATTCGGATTGAATGTGGGGCGTTGAGCCACACCGATAATATCACCGGTATAAGGATCTGCCATAACAGCATATCCGCGTTTTGCTCCGGTTTTTGCCATCATTTTGTCGATTTCTTCTTCAAGGATCGCCTGGATCGGTTCCCGGATCGTCAGATAAAGATTGTAGCCGTCCTCTGCATTTTCCCGGGAGATCTCTCCGAAAGCAAGGGGCGTTCCATCCCGGCTGCGTTCATATACGATCGTTCCGGTTTTGGAGGCAATATCTTCATCAAAAGTTTTTTCCAATCCGCTCCGGGGGACCAGACGGTCATTGCTGATTTCTGTATAACCGAGAATATTGGCAAGCATCCGGTTCTTGGGATAAGTCCGCCGCAGGGTGATATGTCCTGTCAGACCTTTCAATTTTTTTTCGGAAATCTTTTTCAGGATCTTTTCATACTCTTCAAACGGAATATTCTTTTTGAGAACAACATAACGGCGTTCAGCCAGTTTGTAGGTACCGTCTTTCTGTTTCTGACGGAATGTTTTCCGAGCCAGTTTCCGGTACACGATTGGATAGGGAAGATCCAGCTCTTCTGCAATAAATGCTGCCGCTTCCCGGCATTTAGTATCATTTTTGAGCAGAGAGGGATCGCCCACAATGTTACCGACAGGATGATTTCCGACCAGAACATTGCCATCGTAATCGAAAATTTCCCCACGGACACCTTCATCAGAGGTTGATTTTGTGTATTTTGCTTTTGCTTTGCTGTGCAGCTCTGCATGGCGTTCGATTTGAACACCGTAAAGATGATATGCCAGATAGCCGAAGAGCGCAAGAAAAAGAATGAACGCTACTCTGAGTCTGTTATTGATTCCCCTGTAAGTCGTCATAAAGCAACGCTCCGGTCATCAATGGTTTCGTTGAATGGCAGCATAGTCTTTTTTCGGTTCATGTTCCATGCCGCTGTACAATTTTCTCCGGGGTACAGATTGAAGCTTGATGTAAGAAATCTGTCTGGGATCTGTTTCACGCAAGCCAAGTCTGTATTTGGAAAGTTTCCCTTTGATCGAGGGCCAGGCAGTGAGTTCTTCCCGGCGGGCACGGTGATTGCGTGTTTCGATATTGATATCTTTGATCTTTTTCTGGATCCGGACGATCTGTTTGTTCAGTCGTTCGGTTTTGGCAACAAAATGGACCCGCAGGGCAACTGCACCAAAGATCAGGAGACAGATTACGCAAATTCTGAATGCAATTGTACAAACGATTGATTTTTTCCCATTGTTGTAAGCCCTGTTCCTTTTTTCTTCGTACCCAGTGTTTTTTGTGTAAGATCTCATCGCCAACCCCTTTTTTTCCGTATATCCATCATTTTTGTATTGTTCAGTCTGTCAATTTTTTTGCTCCGCGCAGTTTTGCACATGCTGCCCGGCTGTTCCGTTCCAGTTCTTCTGCTGATGCTGTTACCGGCTTTTTGGTCAGAATGGAAAGTTTCGGTTTCCAGTTGCAAATACATACCGGAAGTCCCGGCGGACATTTGCATTTTTCTGCCATATCATTCATGAAATGTTTCACGATCCTGTCTTCCAGCGAATGAAAGGAGATAACCGCCAGAATACCGTTCGGTTTCAACAGAGAAACAGCTTCTTCCAAGGCTCTCCTGAGTTGTCCGAGTTCATCATTGACCTCAATACGGAGTGCCTGAAAACAGAGTGTCGGTGTCGGAGGGGCTCCCCGTCTGACATTTCTCCGCAGGACTTTATCGCAGACCTCTGCAAATTGTGTTGTTGTTTCAAAGGGTTTTTCCTCACGTATTTCCACAACCGCTCTTGCCAGAGGTACAGCTTCTTTCAGTTCGCCATATTCCCGGAAGATCCGGACAAGATCCTTTTCATCATAATGATTCAGCACCCGTGCCGCAGTCAGCGGAGAGGTCGTATCCATACGCATATCCAGCGGTCCATTGAAACGGAAAGAGAATCCTCTTGCCGGATCATCGATCTGCGGGGAGGAGACCCCGAGATCCATCAGAACCGCATCCACACCATCAACCCAGCCAATTCTGGAAACCGCGTTTCTCATCATCGAGGCGAAATCTCCACGGACCAGGACAATACGATCTGCCGCAAAATCCAGTTTTGCCGCTGCTCTTGCGATCGCCTGCGGATCACGGTCGATCCCGAGAAGCTCTGCATCCGGATTCTGACGGAGTACCATGGAGGAGTGTCCGCCGCATCCGAGAGTACAGTCGATCATCCGGAATGCCCCGGAACATCTGTCACCTGTAAGCAGGCTTACAGTTTCATCCGCCAGAACAGGAATGTGTGTATAGTCAGAGTTCATTCTTATCTGCCTCCCTGTGGATCGGGCATTTCATTGATCCGCTGCATCACATCGAAGAAATCACTGTTTTCTCCGGAGTTGAGAGCATCCCAACGTTCCGGTGTCCACAACTGAATATGCCAGAAAGCTCCTGCCAGTACGATCTTATCTTTGAAGCCGCCATGATCCAACAGTTTCTGAGAAATCTGAATACGTCCCTGCTTGTCACAGACACAACTCTGTGCCCGTGAAGCACAAAGAGCCAGATCCCGCAACTGTCGTGCATCAGCAAGAGACATTTTCTGTGCTTTGCGGATAACCTGTTCATAGAACGTTTCTTTCGGAATCAGTTGAACTATATTTTCCTTGGCAGGAAGAAGATAGAACACCGTCTCCCCGTCCTTTTTACGCCAGCATGAGGGTATGGCGATACGTCGCTGTGTATCCAGCGAGTACGTAAAAGAATCAACAAAACAAAATTGATCTTCCATTATCTCCATTACTCTCCAATAGTCAACTATGAGCTCCTAAATTCCCCTAATAACCCCTATTTTACCCCTAAATTCCCTTTTTGCAAGTTTTTTTTTGAAAAAAATTAAAAAATAATTGATT
>JAGCNI010000106.1 GCA_017646015.1 Lentisphaeria bacterium | reverse complement strand
GGCGGGACCTCCAACCAGATCGGGGATCAGATAGGCTCCGAATGCAGGGATCAATACCACCATGATCGCGACTGTCACACCATTGGCGATGCCGGGCAGGAAGATTTTTCTGAAAGCATAAAAAGAACTTGCGCCCAAGTCTTTTGCCGCATCCAGAAGTGAGAAATCAAATTTTTCAGACGCTGCATAAATCGGTAAAACTGCAAATGGGATATAGGTATATACCATCACGGCCAGAACTGCCCATTGATTGTATAACAGCATGGTCGAATCCGGAATCAGTCCTATCAGAACCAGAAGTTTTTTGAAAAAACCATCCGGATGCAGAAAAACTTTCCACGCATAGATCCGGATCAGAAAATTGGTCCAGAACGGTACAATGATCAGAAGCAGAAAAAGATTTTTCAGTCGGGAACTCATCCGTGATAACTGATAACTGATCGGGATCGCTACTGCAATACAAATTGCAGTGGAGACAATTCCCAGCCAGAATGTACGCCAGATGATTGCCGGATAACTCGGATTGCTCAAATCCCGGAGCGTGGAGAGAGTCCAGCCCGCACCGATCCCCCCGTTGGAATCAACCGGTTTGAATGCCAGAAGGAAAATGACCAACACCGGAATGGCATAAAATATGACCAACCATACAAAGGAGGGTAGTCCGAGGAAAAAATTGCTGTATTTCCGTATTTTCATCATCGCTGCCCGATCACAAGTCAGGAAGTGCAAGGAGATTTTCATCATCCTCAGCATAACGGTCAAGCATATAGGCATTATCAGCTTCAAATTTCAGCCAGACATCATCGCCCCATTTGATACTGCGTTCATCCAGTGCATATCCGTAATGTTGTTTGATTACAGAGATCCGCCAATCCTGGACCCGGACCCAATAACGGGTGTGGGCTCCCAGATAGATCACTTCTTCGACTTTGCCGTGGAGAAGATTGGTATTGATATCTGTTTTTTCCGGCTTGTTGAGAGAGATCATGAATTTTTCAGGACGGATACTTATATGGACATTGGCACCTGCTTGAACCCGTTTATCATTATAAAGACGGATCGGCGGGAATGCTTCGATTGCAAGGTCGCAGTAATCCCCTTCCACTTTCTGAACCAGACCGGAGAAGAAGTTTGTATCACCGATAAAGGCGGCAACAAAACTGGTCCGGGGTGCTTCATAAAGCTGAGGCGGAGTGCCAATCTGTTCCACATGACCGCCGCGGAGAACCGCAATATGGTCACTGATACTCATGGCTTCCTGCTGATCGTGGGTCACAAAAATAAAGGTGATCCCGACATCATCATGGATCGTATCCAGTTCGATCAACATTCTCTGACGGAGCTTCAGGTCAAGTGCGGCTAGAGGTTCATCCAACAACAGAACTTTCGGTTTGTTGATCAGGGCACGGGCAATAGCAACACGCTGACGCTGTCCACCACTGAGCTGACCCGGTTTTCTGTTTTCAAAACCTTTCAGCTGAACCAATTCCAGATATTTTGGCACTTCTTCAGCTATGGTTTTGGGATCTACTCCACTGGCTTTCAAACCAAATGCAATATTTTCCCAGATCGTCATGTGCGGGAAAAGTGCATAGTTCTGGAATACAGTACGGACAGCCCGTTTGTTAGCAGGCTGATCAGTGATATCTACGCCATCCAGAATGACCCGACCGGAATCGGGAGGTTCAAACCCTCCGCAGATGCGCAAAAGTGTGGTTTTGCCGCAGCCGCTGGGCCCAAGCAGTGAAAATACTTCGCCGGCATTGATCGACAGAGATACATTATCCAGCACTGTATTGTCACCATACTTTTTAGTAATGTTTTCAAAACGTAAGATTTCCATTTTTCCCGGACCCATTTCTCCAGTTAAAAAGTTTTCTGTTTTTACTGCAAAAAATACAGAGCAAGTACAATAAAATCTTATTGGTATTTTTTCAATTCCTTTTTTCGATATTCTTGCAAAAAAATCCCTATATATTGTATTTCAGCAATAGAATTCCTGTTTTCAGCATGTTGATAGAATGTTTTTTTTGAAAAATTTCTCTTTCTGATTTGAAAAAATGACTGAATAATGATAGATTACATGATTTGTTAATCGTATGTTAATGAAATTTTAATAAATCCCAAAAAAAACAAAAAAAGGAGAAAACAAAATGAGTTGGATTGATTGGTTGATTGTAATCATTCCCGTAGCTTTTGTTATCGGTATCGGATTGTGGTCACGCCGCTATGTGCGGAGCGTGGCTGACTATCTGGCTGCCGGACGAATCTGCGGACGTTACGTCATCAGTGTCGGTGACATTGCCAATGCTCTGAGTATTATCGGGCTGGTGGCTTATGTCGAGGTCCAGTATAAAACCGGTTATGCATTGAGCTTCTGGAACAACATTATGCTTCCGCTGGGGATCATTCTGAGTTTGACCGGATATTGTACATACCGTTTCCGTGAAACAAAGGCGATGAGCTTGGGCCAGTTCCTTGAAATGCGTTACAGCAGAGCATTCCGTGTCTTTGCTGCATTCCTCCGTTCTATCGCAGAAATGCTGGCAAACATGATCATGCCTGCTATTGCCGCCCGTTTCTTTATTTACATTTTGGATCTTCCCCGTTCCGTCTCTGTTTTGGGTTTAGAAATTCCCACTTTCATGATTCTGGTCACGATCTGTCTGACCATTGCAATTTCAATTATCTGCATGGGGGGGACTCTGGCACTGGTGATTACTGATGCTATTCAGGGAATGTTGCTCTATCCTCTGATGGTGGTGTTCACTGTCTTTGTCCTCGTGAAGTTCTCCTGGTCTCAGGAAATCGTGCCGGTCATGATGGACCGTGCAGCAGGCGAAAGCTTCCTCAATCCCTATGATATTTCCAAACTGCGTGACTTCAACCTCTTCTTCCTTGTTGTCACCGTTTTTACCACCATTATTCATCGTGCCTCCTGGATCGGTGCCGGTACAAGTACCGCTGCTAAATCTCCTCACGAACAGAAAATGGCAAGTTTGCTCGGTACATGGCGTGGCGCTTTGAACGGTATTTTCTACGTGCTGATTGCTGTTATGATCCTGACAGTGATGAATCATAAGAATTTTGCTCCCATGGCAAAAGAAATCCGTACTGATCTCTGTCAGCAGGTGGCAAAAGACGTTGCCGGTTCTGAAATCATGCAGAAAAAAATCAACCAGAAACTTGCGGCAATTCCTCCGCTGGTGCATGAAATCGGAAAAGATGCTCCGCTCAGCGACAGCAACAATCTTGATACTGTCTATCTGAATGTTGTTCACAAAACCCTCCTGGAGGGAGAACGCACTCCCACAGAACAGGCTGCTCATATTGCCAAAATCACAGACGGTATGGATGAAGCTCAGAAAGCTGAAGCCCTGAAAAATGAAAAACTTGACCGCGAAACAGCCGGACACAGTAAGTTCCAGCAGTTCCGTACTCTCTATCATCAGTTGCTGCTGGCATCCACAATGCGTAAACTGTTGCCCACAGGGCTGCTCGGTTTGTTCATGCTGCTGCTGGTCATGGCTATGATTTCAACTGACGATACCCGTATTTACAGTGCATCTCTTACCATTGCTCAGGACGTGATCCTGCCGTTGCGGAAAAAAGACTTCACTCCGGAACAGCATGTGTTGGTGATCCGTCTGACCTCAATCGGAGTCGGGGTGTTCTTCTTCTTCGGATCGTTCTTTATGGCTCAGTTGGACTATATCAACCTGTTTGTGACGATCGTCTGTACCATGTGGCAGGGCGGTTGCGGACCGGTGATGATCTTTGGTCTTTACAGCCGTTTCGGAACAACTGCCGGGGCATGGACATCCCTGCTTTCCGGTATGTTCCTTGCATTCTTTGCAATCTTTATCCAGCGTCAGTGGGCAAATCTGATCTATCCGTTCCTGCAGAGAAATGAACTTGTGGAATCTGTCGGATCCTTCCTGGAATCTGTTTCCAAACCTTTCAATCCTTATATTGAATGGAAAATGAATCCGGTGAAATGCCCGATCAATGCGTATGAATTCTACTTCCTTACAATGGTCATCACATTGATCCTGTATGTCGTTGTTTCCAAACTGACATGCAAAGAACCTTTCAATCTGGATCGTATGCTCCATCGCGGTAAATACAACCTCGATGGTGAAAACAAAGAACGTGAACCCTGGAACCTGAAGACCATCTTCCGGAAACTGCTCAGTATCACTCCTGAATATACCAAAGGAGACAGATTCATTGCATGGTTCTTCTTCATCTATTCATTTATTTACGGCTTTATTCTGGCATTCATTGTGATCCTGATCTGGAATGCGATCTCTCCGTGGCCGACTGAATGGTGGGGACATTACTTCTTCATCAGACAGCTGTTGATCCCGGGTATCTTTGCTTTCATTTCTACCTTCTGGTTCGGTATCGGTGGCGTGGTTGACCTCTTCCGTCTCTTCCGCGACTTGGAAAGACGCGTTGTCAATCACTTGGACGACGGACGTGTGTCCGGCTCCATGTCACTGGCAGACAAGGCTGAATTGGAAGCAGTTGATGCTGCCGACAAGGCTGAAGAGGAAAAGAAATGATCTGATCCTCTGAATCAGTAAAAAATCGGAACGCTGTTGTTTTCCTTTCCGGAATTCCGCAGCGTTCCTTTTTTTTATCTTGTTAGAGATATATAAAAAAATCCGGTCATCAGAATTGTGTATCAGATGACCGGATGATTGATTTTCAACGTTTTGAAAAACTCTTATTCTGCTTTTTCTCCTTTGAGAGCTGCCAGTTCAGCTTCCAGTTTTTCCAGACGTGCTGTCAGCTTGCGTACTTTCCGCGGCAGCATGTGGCGTTCAATGAAGTCTTCTTCACTTTCAGCCGGAGTTCCGAATGCAGATGCTCCCGGAGCCAGACTGCGCTGGACAGCGGAGCAACCTGCAACTTTGGAGCCGTCACCGAGTGTGATATGACCGTTGACACCAGCCTGAGCCGCCACGATCACACCTCTGCCGATTTCTGCACTTCCGGCGATACCGCACTGTCCGATCAGAACAGAAGATTCACCCACGATCACGTTGTGCGCCACATGAACAAGGTTGTCGATCTTGACACCTTTTTTGATCCATGTTTTTCCGAAACGAGCGCGGTCGATGGTACTGTTTGCACCGATTTCCACGTCATTGTCGATCTGAACGATACCGTCCTGCGGGACTTTGACCAATCCTGTGAATGTTGCATTGAAACCGAAACCATCGCCGCCGATGGTTGCGCCACCGTGGATAATGATCTTATTTCCGAGTTTGCACATACGCATGATGGAGACATTGGGATAGATCATGCAGTTTTCACCGATTTCCACATTTTCACCGACATAGACACATGCGCCGATCACGGTGTTTTTCCCGATTACAGCATTGGCTTCAACGACTGCTGTCGGTCCGATATAAACTCCCTCTGCGATTTGAGCTGTGGGATGAACGACAGCGGAGGGATGGATACCCGGTTCAAATTTCTGCGGTTCCGGCGCAAAGAGTTTGCAGAGTTTGCTGAATGACTTATCAATATTTTTGCAATAGAGAAGAGTCTGTCCTTCCTGCGGCGGAAATTTCCAGTCTTCTGCAACGAGGATCACTGCTGCTTTGCTTTTTTCCAGCTGGGAACGGTATTTTACATTGGAAAGAAAAGTGATTTCATTTGCGTTTGCAAGTTTCAGGGAGTTGACTCCGGAGATTTCATGATCCGGATTCCCGTTGATGGTTGCTCCGATCATTTCTGCCAGTTCAGATACTTTGTAGATCTTGTTCATTTTGAAACAGTTCCTTTCTGCTGAGAAGCAGTGGTTGTATTATTTTGTCCGATATTTAAGATTTTGATTACAGCATCTGTAATATCCAATTGTGCGGCAGAATATACCACCACGGGGATATTATTGAGTGTTCTGCCGGATTTATCCAGCACCAGAGCATAGCCTTCGGAAATACATTTGGCTGCAACGACATTGCTGATATCCTGGAGAATATTGCTTCTGAGTTTTTCATATTCATCCCGGAGCTGAGCCTGTTTTTCCCGGTTATAGCTCGTGAGTTCTTTTTCTTTGGCAGTGATCTGACGGTATTTATCCATTGCATTCAAACGTCTGTTTTCCCGTTCTGCTTCATTGTATGCCAGATTCTGAGATGCATCCCGCAGTTTGATATATTCTTCTTTCAGTTTTTTCAGGGTCGCCAACTGTTGATCTGCATAGGATTTATAAATTTCTGCCTGTCGTTTCAGTTTGGCTTCATTGATTTTGGTTTTGTTGTAATTTTCAAAAACCTTATTCATATCAATGACAGCAATTCTGAGAGCTTTGTCTTTTGCATTTGCAAAAACACAGCAGGTGAGTGTCAGGATGATGAGAAATATTTTTTTCATAATGATCCAAGTCTTTCCTTTTTATTTTTATTTCTGGTAAAATAACGCCGCAATGATGAAATGTCAATAGCAGAATATGATTCTTTATTTGATATAGATCTCCGCAGGGATGCTTTTCACCGTAACAGAGTGCAGATTCAGCTCGGCATAAATGCTGTAAGTGACCTTTTTTCCGTTTTTATTATTCAGTTTTTTCAGGAATGCCGCCGGAACCTGCACCAATGCCTGCGTCGTCGATGGTTTCAGTGTCAGCGGGGAACGGTTTTGCAGAGAACGTTTCTGTGGATCAAATGTCGGGGATGCCAACCATTTTTCAGAATTGTTTTCTGTTCCGCCCGGACGGTAAAACAATTTGATATTGGCGGGTTCATAAGCATACCATTCTGCGATCGTGACAGGTTTCAATCCTGTATTTTTCAGAGAGAACGTGAGCACCACATTTTCTTCTCCTGCATAATATTCCCGGCGAGAGGTGAGCAGAGACAACTGCAAGCTGTAATCTTTCAGTTTCGGAAAATAGAAATTATTTTTCCGGTATTTTCCCGGTTTCGGGGTTTGTTCTGAAGAACATCCGGCAGTAAATACCAACACTCCGGCAAGGAGGATCAGACAAGTAAAAAAGCGAATCATGTTTTATTTCTCCGTACAACAATCGCCGCAAAAATGTTTTTTCGGCAGTTTTCCGTTGCGGACGTTCCGGAAAAACTGTTTAAATTGTTCTGTACATTCAAGTTCGAGTACCCCGGCGGTGACTTTGACCTGATGCAGCATACCTGGAAATCCGGTGATATCCAGAGCCGAACCGCATGCACCGCTGCGGGGATCCGGCAAACCATACACGACCCGTTCCACACGGGCGTTGACCATAGCACCTGCACACATGGCACAGGGTTCTTTGGTTACATAGAGGGTAACTCCATCCATCCGCCAGTCTCCGATCACCGAAGCGGCGGCAGTCAACACGAGAATTTCAGCGTGAGCCGTGGCATCTTTGAGCATTTCGACCTGATTCCATGCCCGGGCAATGATCATACCATCTTTGACAGCCACAGCTCCGACCGGGACTTCATGATTTCTTTCTGCTTTTTCGGCTTCACGGATCGCAGCACGCATGAAATATTCATCATTGAAAAAATCCACAGTATCCGTATCATTCAGCCCGACCGGCTGGATTTCATCAGAGGGAAAGTTCTTGTTTCCGGATTTCATCGATCGCCTCCTTGCCATACAATGCACGCAAAAGTTTTATATTCTGTTCATAAAAAGCCTGAGGATCCGGACGGGTGATGATCTCTCCACGGGAGAATTCAAGCATTTGTTTCCGTTTTTCCTGATCGGCAAGATAGAGTTCCAAATACCGGGCCAGTGTCCGGGGACTGAGTTCATCAAAGAGTTTCTGTCCGAACGATTCCACATAGTCCGCAGCAATCACTGAAAGAAGTTCCGGCGCAACATGTTCCATCCCTTTGGAGAGGAAAAGATCTTCGATCATTTCCTGACAGCGGATTTCATCAAACAGTGGGAATTCAAATGCTCTGCCGCGGCTGGAGATATTCGGCGGAAATCTGTAATTGGATGCAATAACCACCGTTACATTTTCCGGCAGGGAAAAGGAACCGCCCACATGAGTCCGGAAATAATACCAGTTGATGTTCCGGGTGTCGATATCATCGAAAAATACCACAAAACGGTGATGTCTTGCCGCCGCAAGATGCCGGATCAGTTCTTCCAATCCCTCCTGTAATGATTCCGGTCCGGGCAGGATCACGGTCAGTTCCGGAATTTCCAGCGCATACGCAATGGTCATTTGTGTTTTGCCCAAACCCGGCAGACCATTGATCAGCAGGGGCAGATTATGTTTTCCTTCTGCAAATGAGGTGAAATGTTCCTTGAATACCCGTTTTGCTTCATTGTACCCGAAAAATTCATCAGCCTGCCGGATCGAATTCAGGATCACCGGTACAAATTTCTGATCCATATAACGGAATGTGCGGGAACTGTTGAAAAGATCATTTTTCTCAAATTGCAGAGCCAGTTCTATTGCCAGACCTTTCAGGGTCGTTTTCAGAAACATGGAATAACGCATTGCCAGACCGCCGGCGGCAGGTGTCAGACGGGATAAAATTTCTTCTTGCCTGTTGTTTCTGTATCGGAGCAGGGCGGGTGTATTTTTCAGTATCTGATCCATGTTTTCAGCAAAACGGACAGCATGACGGAGTGTTCCGCCTGTAAGTGTTGAGGCAGATTCAACCGCTTTCAACAATTCCGGACGCAATGGAGTATCTTTATTCAAACGGAGCAGAGCTTCAAACAGAGTTTCATCAAGCAGTGTTCCGAAATTTTTGTTCCCGCAAACTCCGGCTAACGCATTGAGCAGATCGGTCGTATCCGCTTGATCCGGACGGAATGTATCGGAATCCGGCAGTACATCGGAATCCAGCTCCGTATGGAGTCGTTTCAGAAACATCAACAGTAATTCCAGAAAATCCCTGTGGCTGTTTGAAATGATTTTTCTCATGCCCTCCCGGGGATCGACCTGTTCAAATAACAGATTGAAAGATGCTTCTGTTTGATGCAGAAGATTTTGTAAAGATTTTTTGTCCATCGAAAGCTTTTTCTGTTGAGTTATCAGGGTTTGGCATAAATGAGAATACCGAGGAATAACAGGAGCAATTCTGCTGCATAGCCGAATACTTCAAAAGCCTGACGGTTGATTCCGGAAATGGATTCCAGACACAGATTTTTAGCAAGCCATACAAGACATCCTGCGATGATATATGCCAGAATCGTTGAGATCGGGAAGAAGACCGCAACCGGAAGCAGGACATATGCGGCAAGATACCAATGTTGTTTTTCTTTTCCGCGCGGGACTGCGATCCAGGGTTGTTCCATCGGTGTTCCCGGACGGTTCAAGGTGGTCAGTTCCGCCCGCAAGAGCCATCCGCAGGTCATTGTTACAATGAACCAGAATGGAGCATACATGGCGATTACCGCAAAAAAGATCATTCTCAAGACATAGAGGATCATCAGGATCAGCATGGAAGAGCCAGCCCTCGGTTCATCTATGGAATCAGGGATTGCAGTCAGAGCTTCTTCCTGAGAGTGTCCTGACCGGCGCAGATCAATAAAAGCTGCCAGAGCATTCAATCCAGACCAAGCTGTGAGCAGTTCTGCAAAAAGCGGCATGGCGATCGCACCCACGATAGAGGCTGTGAGTTTGCCGCCGGGAAAGAGTTGAAGCACCCAGAAAGGAAATGCCAGCATCAAGCCGAATAATGCACCCTCCACAGGCATCAGCGGACGCATCAATGCCGGATGAGAATCTATTTCCGGAAAATCCGATCCGCCTTTGTCCGGCAGGAATGAGGGCAAAGGCATCCGGAACAATATTTTCCATACGGCTGAAAATTCTGCTATATAAGATGATATCATGATCAAACCTCTTTGTTCAGAACATATTTTTCATGTGCTTCTACAATTGCTTTCCGGGTCACTTCTGCCAGTTCTTTCCGGTTTCTGCCTTCTGCTTTGATCTCCGGCAGAATGTAAACTTCACAATCGATCCGGGGGATCCCGACCAACTGCCACAGATGAGTGAGGATTCCGATATCCGTAAACCAGCAGGGCGAATCCGCTCCCTCCGGAACACGGTAAACAGTCAGGATCGGCTGTATGGAAAAACCGCCTGCCGCCGCCAGTTCAAACGGTGAATTTTTGAAAGGCAGAATTTGTTGACCATCGGTACTGGTTCCCTCCGGATAGACAATCAACGGAACTTTGTGTTCCAGTGTTGCCTTGAATTCTTCCAGATTCTGTTGTGCTTTCATACGCGAGGACCGGTCGATCCAGATCGGATGTGTAAAGGAGGTGTACCAACCCAGCACCGGCCAGGAACGAATCTCACTTTTCGGGCAGAATCGCAAGCCGAAAATTGAGGAGTGAACAAAAATATCCACGTATCCGAGATGATTGGAAACAACCAATCCACCGGAATATTGAGTGGCATTACCGATGACTTTCACATGAATATTGAAGATTTTGAGCAGACCCGCTCCCCACTGACGGATTTTTTCTGTCATGCCGAGAATCGCATCCCACTTATCCTTGCGTCGTGTGACCGGGACAGAAACGACTCCCATATAAATCAGCCAGGGCAGTAATTTTGCCAGTCTGTAAATTTTTCTGCAAAAAACAATCATACGACAGCAGCCACGTTAAAATGTTTGATATAGCGTTCCGGCAGTTTTCCAACATCCACCAGAATCAGAAAGTCGATCGTTCCGAAATCCCGGTCAAAAACCGGTTCACTGCAAATTTTTGCACCCAATCTCAAATATCCTTTGAAGAGAGGCGGTACAAGTGAACGTGCGCCTCCTTTGAGTGTTTGAGCAAAGGCTTCCATTTCACTTTCAGAAGGACGTTTCATGCGGACATGGGGGAGGGCAATGCCATGGAGTTCATCAGAAAGTTTTCCCTGTTCGCGGAAATAATCATACAGCATCCACCCGGCAGCCGGATTTACATTTTCCAAACTTACGCATCCAGCCAGATAGCGTAATCCAGAACGGAACATCGTTGCGGAAATTCCGCTCCAGAGCAGAGCCACAACGGAACCGTTCCGATATTCCGGAGAAACACAGGATCTGCCGACTTCAATCGTCTGCGGTGCAATCTTGTCCAAGCCTTCGATCTCGAATTCCTGCGAGGAATAAAATCCCAAACCACTGTTGGCTGCGATCGGTCCGAGATGAACACGGTAAGTTCCGACTATTTTTGAAGAACTTTTTTCTTCTACAACAAGGTGCAGACAATAATCATCAAAGCTGTCTTTATCAATGCCTGAAGAACCTTTGTCATCTGCATTTCTTCCCTGTTCGAGCGTAAAGACTTCATAGCGCAATTTGAAAACAGCATCCATTTCCTGTTCTGTTGTTGCGAATTTGATTCTGTATTGATCATTTTCAGCAAGAACAGGGGGATTGCACATCTTTTCCCGGATATCATCTGGAATCATGTCGGCTCCTGAAATTTCAGTCAGAGTGAATAGACGATCGTTTTATGCTTCCGGCTGCTGCAGAACTTCGTTGTATTCTTTGACTTTCTGAGCAACATCCATGTAATTTGGATTGACCGCATGGATCTGCAGGAAACAATCTGCGGCTTCTGCTGTTTTTTCCATCAATTCGTAGCATGTGCCCAGATAATACAGTGTACGCATTTTCTGTGTATCCATGAAGAGCATTGTTTCGAGCGATGTTTTGAGGACAGTTTCAGCCTGTTCATATTCTTTTTTAGCGATATAACTTCTGCCGATATATGTTTCAGCCAGACTTTTCCGTTGGGGATTCTGTGTTGCGATCTGGAATTCTGCAATCGCTTCATCGAAACGTTTGTTTTCAAAATAGAGCATAGCCAGATCATAGTGACTCTGGAGGTCATTGGGATTATTTTTAACGCGTGTTTCGTTGCTGTTGATCTGATAAGTAACGATTTCCTGTCTGTAATTATCAATAATGGATTGTTCCGGATTTTCGGAATTGATCAACTCTTCGAGCTGTTCGTTGGCAAGAGCGACCTGTGCTTTTTCGATTGCCCGATCAACAGTAAGGTCAAGTACCCCTTGTTTTTCAGCCAGTGTTCTGTATGCGTGAATTGCTTTTTCATACATTTTTGCCATAAGATAGAAGTCTGCGACTTTCCGGTAGATTTCTTCAGTACCTTTTCCGGCTGCGATGACTTCTTCATAACGGCGGATCATTTCTTTGATATCCGCTTCGGAACGGATGATTCTGTCCCCGCGTTCCAAGTCGCTCAGGTCAGGAGTATTGGTACCATTATCTTTGGTTGCAACTTTGCTTTTTTCAGCTGCGGCACTTTTTTCAGCAGCCTGTTCCATGGTTGCATTTGCTGCTGCAGCGCGGACATCTGCCTGTGCTTTCAGATCTTTCGGATGCATTGCGGCGATTTTCTGACGCAGCTGGAGGATTCGTACTGCATATCCTTCTGTATCGGAAATCAAGTCGATCAGTTCACGGATGATCTTTTCATTGTCCGGTTCCAGTTCAAGGATCTTATCCAGAGAATCGACTGCAAGATACTGTGTATCGAGAGCCTTTGCTGCTTCATACACAAGATAAAGACCATCGGAATTATACAAATAAGCAAGAGCTTCTTCGGCGCAGTTCAAGGCTTCACGGGCATTTTTCAGCAACAACATTTTTCCCCGGGCAACAGCCAGTTTGGAATGGATTGAGCCCATCATTTTCTGGAAGCCTGCCAGATTCTGCGTTTTTATGCGTTCCGTATTTCGCAATAATTCTCTTGCTTCCCAGAATCCGGGGACAGCCTGAATCAGATCTTTCAACAATTCCACGCCATAATCAAAATTATTTTTATTGATTACATCCTGTGCTTTGATATACATGTTTCGCATTCCACCCGGAATGCTGCTCATATTGATTTTGTCAATAGCCATTAAAAAACCTCCAAAAGAACCATAAAATCTTATTGCATTTAAATAAATACGTGTTATATATACATCAGTTTTATTGAAAAGTCAAGTTTTTTATCAGATGGACACTGAAATTTATGAAGACAAAATCGTTTTTTTCGTCGAATTTGCATGAAATTATGGATACAGAAGATACAATCTGTGCATTGTGTACAGCTCCCGGCGGGGCGTTGGCAATCATCCGCATTTCCGGTCCGGATGCGTTGAAAGCGGGACAACAGGTATGGCATGGCCGTTCTGTATTGGGTCACGGTAATGCGCGGAAAATGCTGTTGGGAAAAATCGTTGTTCCTGAAAATCCGGATGCTCCGGGTGAACCCTGTCTTGCTGTTTTTATGCCCGGTCCGAAAAGTTATACGGGGGAAGATACGGTTGAACTGCATTGTCATGGCGGAGCTGTTTCTCCCCGCCGTATTCTGTCATTGCTCCACTCCAATGGTGTTCGCAGTGCTGCTCCCGGAGAATTTACACGCAGAGCGTTTCTCAATGGTAAGATGGATCTGACGCAAGCGGAAGCTGTGGCAGATTTGATTTCCGCAAAATCGGACAGTGCCGCAAGGCTTGCTGAGCGTCAGCTTTCCGGTCAGATCGGCAGTCGTATCCGTGATTTGAGAGCAGAACTTCTTCCTTTGCTGGCTGATTCCGAATCCCGATTGGATTTTTCCGAAGAAGAGTTGGACTGGATGGAACCGGATCGCATGATCGATATTTTGAATTCTCTTGCTGACCGTCTCCGGAAAATGTTGAAAAGCGGGGAGAACGGAATGATCCTCCGGGAAGGGGTGACAGCTGTTATTGCCGGACGTCCCAATGCCGGAAAATCCAGCCTGCTCAATGCTTTACTTGGTTTCAACCGGGCTATTGTTACGGAGATCCCCGGCACGACCCGTGATACATTGGAAGAATTTACTGCGTTGAAAGGGATTCCAGTGCGTTTGACTGATACTGCCGGACTGCGGGAGGATTCCAATGACATCGTGGAGAATATGGGAATTTCCCGCAGCAGGGATTCCATGGATTCCGCCCGTTTTATTTTCTGGGTGCTGGATGCTTCCGATACACAGCGTGCAACAGATTCAGCGGCTTATCTGAAAGAGAATATGCCTTCCGGAAAAATGATTCTGGCGGTATGGAACAAAACCGATTTGCCGGATTCACCGCAGGTTCTGCCGGAGTTGGGAGTTCCTTCGATCCGGATCTCTGCTTTACAGGGAAATGGGTTGGAGAATTTGCAGGAGACTTTTGCGGAAATGGTTTGGCAGAAAGGGGAAGACGGCGGGGAGACTGATTGTGAGGTTTCTGCCCGTCACTCCGGATTGCTCTCTGAGGCTTTGAGTGCGGTTGAACAATCCATCGCAGAGGTGTCTGTCGAATCCTGGGAACTGGCAGCTTTGCAGCTCCGCCGAGCACTTTTTGCACTGGGAACTGTCACCGGGGAAGATGCTTCTCCTGATATTCTGGATGAGATCTTTTCCCGTTTCTGTATCGGTAAATAAAAAGGCGATCCTGTTTTTTACAACAGAACCGCCTGAGAGTTTCAAAACTGTCGGTCAGAGCACTTTTGAGAAGAAATCCCGGATCCGCTGATTGTCATTCTGATTGACCAGCGTTTCCGGCTGTGCATCTGCAAGAACCTGTCCGTGATCCATGAAGATCATCCGGTTGGCAACTTCACATGCAAATCCGATTTCATGTGTGACAACGACCATAGTCATTCCATCCTGTACCAGATCTTTCATCAGTGCCAGCACTTCTCCGACCATTTCCGGGTCGAGAGCAGAGGTTGGTTCATCGAAGAGCAGCACATCCGGCTGCATTGCCAACGCACGGATGATCGCAATACGCTGTTTCTGACCGCCGGAAAGCTGCATTGGATAGGCATCTGCCTTGTCTGCCAACCCGATCCTCTGCAATAATTGTTCCGCCAGTTTATCGGCTTCTTTCCGTGTGGCTTTTCCTGTTTTGACCGGAGCCAGAGTGATATTCTGACGGATGGTCAGATGCGGGAAAAGGTTGAAATGCTGAAAGACCATTCCCACCTGTTTCCGGAAAGCATTCAATGCGTGTGCCGATTTTCCTACTGTCTTTCCGTTGAATAGAATTTCACCGGAAGAGGGGCTTTCCAGCTGATTCAGACAACGCAGGAATGTACTTTTTCCTGATCCGGAAGGACCTACAATAAAGACCGCTTCTCCTTTCCGGATGGAAAGGGAAACATTATCAACTGCACGGACGGTTGCGAATTCTTTGGTCAATCCGTTGACTTCAATAATAACATCATTCATTTTTCTTCAACTTTCCTTCCAGGATTCCGAGTAAGTGTGTGAAAAGCATCACAACTGCGAGATAGATCAATGCCACTGCGATCAATGGCAGAAATGCGTCATAAGTTTGACTGCGGATAATATCGCCGCCCTTGGTCAAATCCTGCAAGGCGATATATCCGGATACACTGGTTTCTTTCAAGAGAACAATAAACTCATTTCCCAATGCCGGCAGAACATTTTTGAATGCCTGCGGGAGAATGATGTAGAACATCGTTTGCGGATAAGAAAGCCCGAGACTGCGTCCGGCTTCAAGCTGTCCTTTGTCGATCGACATGATCCCGGAACGGATGATTTCCGCCACATACGCCCCCGAGTTGATCCCGAATGCAATGATCGCAACGAGAACTTTGTCCACATCGACAGAGCCGAAAATCACAAAGTAGATGATCAAGAGCTGAACAACAACCGGAGTTCCCCGGATCACCGTCAGATAAATCTTGCAAAGTGTATTGGCAAACTTCAGTTTTCCAGTCTGGTCGGCAGTGCTGCGGATGATTGCAACACCAAACCCGATGATGATTCCCATAATGACAGCAAAGAATGAGATTTGCAATGTGATCAGAAAACCACGCACCAGGAACATATAGCGTTTATCCCGGATAAAATTGATTTCGATCGAATCACCTAATGCATTCAAGAAAGATTGTTTTTCTTTTTTCTTTTCCTGTTCCTGACGTTTCATTTCCGCTTCATATTTCCGGATGATCTCATCGACCAATCCTTCTTCTTTCATTGCGGTGAGAGCACCATTGATTTTTGTAAGCAGCTCTTTGTCTTTCTTGTTGAGGACGAATGCATATTCTTCATGAACAAGAGCTTCCGGCAACAGTTTTAAGCCGGGATTCCGTGCTGAATGAACTTTTGCAGGACCGCCGTCCAGAACAACTGCATCCAGTTTTCCGGAGACGAGGGCTGCCACTCCGAGGGCTGCATTGGCAAAACGCTGCGGATTCTGGAAATGTTTGGCAACATATAAATCACTGGTGGAACCATGCTGCACCCCGATCCGTTTTCCTTTGAGATCCGCCGGTTTCCGGATATCCGTTTTTTCGGGAACGATGATCAACTGTTCAGACATTACATAGGGAACAGTGAAAGCGATCCGTTGTTTCCGTTCTTCCGTGACTGTGATTCCGGATGCAGCAATATCCGCTTTTCCTGTCTGAACAGCTGTTATGATTGAGTCAAAACTCATATCTTCAATGACCAGATCATATCCGATCCTCCGGGCGATTTCCTGAATGATTTCAGGATCGATCCCGATGATTTTTCCATTCTGATGATATTCATACGGCGGGAATGTTGCCTCTGTTACCATCAGTAATTTCGGTTTGGAATCTTCCTTGCAGGATGTCAGCAGTGCAGAAAAGATCACCGTGGCAAAGAGCAGTACGAGATTTGGTTTGATGATGTTTTTCAATCTTTTCATTCTTATATCCTTATGTTGGATTGAGTTTTTATTTCACGCATTTGATCCAGTCGAAATGGATGGCGCAGCACCATACCACAGCGAGAATGATCCAAAGGATTACCCCATGAAGAACTGGGCGGAACCCGAGTTCTTTCAGTTTACTGCGGCTGAGATTCGCTCCGATCAGAAAGAGGGTTACGATCATCAGATATTTTGAAATGTTTTTTATGAACGCACCGGTTGCACTGATCATATTTTCTGTTGCCGGAAACAATGCCGGAAGCCATGTCACGATGG
>JAGCNI010000105.1 GCA_017646015.1 Lentisphaeria bacterium | reverse complement strand
GACACCATATCGCAGATATGATCTTCTGATCTCTGCAACTCATTCTTACCCGTCATATCATAAAAAACCGGACTCCTCAGGAAATCTGCAGGAGTCCGGAAATTTTTTACTTCAGAAAAAATCAGTAACGGTATGTTTCCGGTTTGAACGGACCATTCTGGGAAACACCGATATATTCCGCTTGTTTCTTGGAAAGTTTTGTCAGGTGTGCACCCAGTTTTTCAAGATGCAGACGCGCAACTTCTTCATCCAATTCTTTCGGCAAAGTATAAACTGCTGTTTTCAGCTTTTCTGTTGCCAGCTTGATCTGGGCAAGTGTCTGATTGGTGAAAGAACAACTCATCACAAAGCTGGGATGTCCGGTCGCACAACCGAGATTGACAAGACGTCCTTCTGCAAGCAGGAAAATGCTGTGACCATCTTTGAAAGTATATTTATGAACAGGGCATTCACTGCCTTTGATTTCAGTCACTTTGATCCCTTTGACAGCCTTGAGGTCTGCCACCTGGATTTCATTGTCAAAGTGCCCGATATTGCAGACGATCGCCTGATCTTTCATCTTTGCCATGTGGTCGGCAGTAATGATTTCGCAGTTTCCGGTACAGGTCACAAACACATCCGCTTCCGCCAGAGCTTCTTCGACAGTAACGACCTGATAACCTGCCATACAAGCCTGCAAAGCACAAATCGGATCAACTTCAGTGACAAGAACACGTGCACGTTCATTTTTCAATGCTTCCGCACAGCCTTTTCCCACATCACCATAACCGCAGACACAGGCAACTTTTCCGGAAAGCATCACGTCAAGCGCACGTTTGATCCCGTCGGTCAGAGAATGACGGCAGCCATAGATATTATCAAATTTGGATTTGGTCACAGAGTCATTGACATTGATCGCCGGGAAGAGAAGTTTTTTATCCGCTTCGAGCTGGAGCAGACGATGCACGCCTGTGGTGGTTTCTTCAGAAACGCCCCGAAGATTCTTGGCAACTTTTGTCCAGTGTCCGGGTTTTTCCTTGAGTACCCGTTTCAAAAGTTTCAGAATGACTGCTTCCTCTTCGCTGCCGGGTTTCCGGTTGAGGAATTTCGGATTTTTTTCCGCTTCGACCCCCCAGTGCAACAGCAGAGTGGCATCGCCGCCGTCATCCACGATCTGATCCGGTCCGGAACCATCCGGCCAGGTCAGAGCCTGATATGTGCAGTCCCAATATTCTTCAAGAGTTTCACCTTTCCATGCAAAAACCGGGATCCCGCGTTTGGCGATCGCTGCCGCTGCATGATCCTGAGTAGAGAAAATATTGCAGGATGCCCAACGAATATCAGCACCGAGTTCAGCAAGAGTTTCGATCAACGCTGCTGTCTGAATGGTCATGTGCAGACTGCCCATGATCTTGATCCCTTTCAGGGGTTTCTTTTTGCCGTATTTGGCACGGGCAGCCATCAGACCGGGCATTTCCTGTTCGGCAATATCCAGTTCACGACGTCCGAAATCAGCCAGTTTAATGTCTTTGATCTTGTAATCACAGACTGTTTTTTTCGCTTTTGCCATAGTATTTCATCCTTTTATTTTGTTGAATTCAGATTGTATAAAATCCCAGCGTCCGGCAGGAATCTGCGCCCCGAGAACTTGAACGATCTCTGCTCCAAGCACAGAACCCATCTCACCCGCTTTGGCAATCCCACAGCCGGAAAGATAACCATACAGAAAACCTGCCTGCCACAAATCACCCGCTCCAGTAGTGTCTATTGCTTTGACCAAACGGGGAGAAATCTCCGCTTTTTCACTGCCTTCGCAAATCACTGCTCCCTTTTTGCCCAACTTGACCGCTGCCACTTTGCAATACTGCAACAGAAAAGAAGCTACATTTTCCGGCGTAAACTCAATTCGATCTCCGCAGAATTCCCGCGCTTCATCCTCATTGGCAAAAACAATGTCAAGCAGTCCGTTCTTCAGCATATCCAGAATTTCAGAACGGAAAAGCCGCACCACCTCAAAAGAGGCAAGATCAAGACTGGTCGTACAGCCATGTTTCCGGGCAAGTTCCAACGATTTTCTCAGACAACCCGGCAGGAAAAGAGTGTAGCCCTCTGCATGAAAATGAGTGATCCCCTCAAATGCCTGATCCGTGATCTCATCCGCTGTAACCGTGGAAGCTGCACCCAGATGTGAACGCATGGTCCGTTCCGAATCCGGTGTAACCAGACTGATACAAGTTGCAGTCGGTTCTTCACTTCCGCAAAGCAGACGGGACGCATCCCCTCCCTTTTCGGTATAGGCGGAACTGAAATATTCTCCGCGTTCATCTTTTCCGATCTTTCCGAGAAAAGCCGTCGGCATCTGCAATGCAGTCAACGCAGAAATCGTATTGAACGCAGAACCTCCGATCGCACTGGTGATACTGCTCCCGGAAAGCGCATCCAGCAACTTCCCCTGAGCAGCAGTATCCAACATGACCATCCCCCCCTTTTCGCCCTCAACATGAGCGGAAAGAAAAGAATCATCCACCTGTGCCAGCATATCCAGAATCGGACTGCCGAATCCGAGAACCTTACAATGATCGCAACTCATCAATGCCCGGCTCCGGTTTATTTCTTTTTGCTTTTCTTGGCAGCAGCTTTTTTCGCCGATGCTTTTTTGACTTTCGGCACAGATGCTTTCTTGGCAGCCGCTTTCGCCGGAGCAGCTTTCAGTGTTTCTTCACATTCACAATCGCAGCCGCAGTCACAATCATCATCACAGCCGCAGTCACAATCATCATCGCAACCGCAACCACAATCATCGTCATCACATTCACATTCGCAATCACAATATTTGCGGGCTTCATCAATGATCGCATCGATCTTATCGGTCTTTTCCCACGGGAACATCTCACGTCCGAAATGTCCGTAGGCAGCAGCTGCACGATAACTCCAGCCTTCCGGATTCTTGAGACCGAGTGTCTTGATGATTCCTGCCGGAGTCATATCAAAAACACCACGGACAATCTTTTCAAGAATTGCATCATCCGGGAAAATCCCTGTTCCATAGGTATCCACATTGACAGAAAGCGGTTCAGCCACACCGATCGCGTAAGCCAACTGGACTTCACACTTATCCGCCAGACCCGCAGCCACCAGATTCTTGGCAATGTAACGACCCATATACGCTGCAGAACGGTCCACTTTGGAAGGATCTTTTCCAGAGAATGCTCCACCCCCGTGAGAACCAACTCCGCCATAAGTATCCACAATGATCTTGCGCCCGGTCAGCCCGGTGTCACCATTGGGACCTCCCACCACAAAACGCCCGGTAGGATTGATGTGATACACAATATCACCCTTGAGCAACTCCGCCGGAATCACTTTCTTGACAACCTGTTTGACCAGTTTTTCAAGATCCGCATTCTTCATATCCGGTGTGTGCTGATGAGAAACAACAATCGTTTTCACCGCCTGCGGTTCGCCATTTTTGTACTCAATGGAAACCTGACTCTTGGAGTCCGGACGGAGGAAAAAATATTTTTTCGGCTGCGTCTTGCGGAGACGTGCCAGTTCTTCAACAATCTTGTGAGCATACAGAATGGTCGCCGGCATGAGCTCTTCTGTTTCATTGCTGGCATAACCAAACATCATCCCCTGGTCACCTGCACCCTGTTCCTGATGAAGACCTTCCCCCTCAGTAACCCCCTGAGAAATGTCAGGAGACTGAGAATGAATACTGACAAATACCTTGCAGTCATTGGCAGAAAAACCGATATCCGCACTGGTATATCCGATATCAGCAACAACTTCACGGGCGATCTGCTCCCAGTTGACTTTGGCTTTTGTAGTGATCTCACCGGAAATCACAATCAAATCAGTTGTGGTCAGAGTTTCACAAGCCACACGACTGTTCGGATCCTGTGCAAGACAGGCATCCAGAATGGCATCAGAAATCTGGTCACAAACTTTGTCAGGATGTCCTTCCGAAACAGATTCGGATGTAAAAATGTGATCCGCATGAATCTTACTCATCGCTATTCTCCTTTTTATTCTCAAATTGAAATCTTGAAAAAACATTATTATTCATCAGTAATTTACCGCATTTTAATTGTTTTTCAATCAGAAAAACCAAGATTTGCAATCAAATATACAAAAACAAAATGATCCAGAAAGATTTTTCACACCAAATCACAGATCCGGAAATAGATTTTTCATTAAAAAAATCATATTTAGAAAATAATTTGCATTTGAAAAAAAAGAGGATATATTACCGGATAAATCAAAAAATCAAAGATACAGGGGCCGTTCCGGATTCGACTGGATGCGCTGCGTGTCAACTGCATGTCGAGGATGATCGTTTGCCTCGTTAATCATCGGTCAAAACTATAACTGCGAACGAAGAGTACGCACTCGCCGCTTAATGGCGACGTCCTCTCTCTGACGAACACTAAGACAGAGGGCGCAAGCAGTGTTCTGGCACAAAGACTTTATTCATTGGTCTGCGTGTAAGATTTTAAATGGAGTAGTCTGAAAGCCGTCTGTCTGTTGACTAAGCCGGAAGACGAAAAATTCTAAAAACAGAACAAGCATGTAGTATGTTGACATTAGGTCATCACAGGACGCGGGTTCAACTCCCGCCGGCTCCACCATTACGAAATTCTCTGAATGACCAGTCAATTATGTACTTTGCCCCATTCTGGTTCCAGTAATGCGCTGCGAATGGAGAGCAAATCGGCAAGTTCAGCTTGTTCACTTCCTTGAAAATCCCCCCGCTGTAATACGGTATTGATTCCTTTTCGGATCACCGCATCCAATGCTACTGCTTGCATAACTGGATCGGTTGTCAGCATTTTTTTCAAATCTCCCTGGTTCTGCTCTCGTGAAACATCACAAAGTCGCAAACTTAAACAGTTCCAGTCCAAAATGAAAATAGAAGGAAATG
>JAGCNI010000104.1 GCA_017646015.1 Lentisphaeria bacterium | reverse complement strand
CACCGGCAACCATCGTCAGGAGAAAACGGGCATCTTTTGCTTGCAAAACCTCATCACTATCAGCAGTTTCCAACACAAAATCATCCGCTTCCTTCCATTTCTTCTGGGCTTTGAGAGCACGATATTTTCCGGAAATGGCATTCCGTTTTTCCATGGAAGTCTTACCGCTTTTCACTGCTTCGTCATACTTCGCAGCCGCAGTCACATAATCTTTGGCTTTCATCGCGTCTCCGGCTTCTGCATAACTTGTCTTGAAGTCTGCACCACAGAGAATTCCGGCAGTCAACATAAATCCGGCCAGCAAAATTGTTTTCTTCATTTTTGTAACTCCTTATTTTATGAATTATTATTCAAATTTTCCGGGACTGTAAAACTTCCCTTGAGGGAAGAAATATTCATTATAAGCACTGTTGCTGCGAGCGGCAACCGGAATCATCATGGTATCGACATGTGCATCACCATGCAGGAAAGCAGAACTTTTTCCGTGATTAATCAACCCCAGTTGTTTATTTTGTGAATCTGTCGCCCAATTGAAGTAGCAGGAACTTTTCTCCGGATTTAGATCTGCAACAGAAATATAACTGGAAGGTTTCTGCAATTTACTTTGGCGGGCGGCACGGTTCCAGCCATTGCCGGCATAGTCGTGAATATATCCATTTTCCTGATTGGTGCGGTAAAAAGAGGAAGAACAGTTATAATTATAGGGATAGGTTTTGGAATAGATATAAGCATTTTCCGAAGAGACCTTCAAACTCGGACAAACCAGAACTTTTGCTTTCTGACCATCTTTCAGATTCAGATAATCTCCGATCAGGTAAGCGAGGCTATGATAGGTAGTTACATAATTTTGATCCACAAGAGGGAACCAATCGTTAAAATCATCTCCATACATCCGGACGGCTGTCCCAACCTGTTTCAAGTTGGAAATACATGCGCTCTGACGGGCAGTTTCACGGGCTTTGTTCAAGGCGGGGAGCAACATACCTGCGAGAATTGCGATAATGGCAATCACCACGAGGAGCTCGATCAACGTAAAATTACGACGCATAACATTTGTTATGTTGTGTTGTTTCAGTTCATTTTTTCTCATAAAATCCTTCTCCTTAAGTTCTGTTCATCATTAGATAACAATTTGTTTACTCAAACTTTCCGGGCCAGTCGAATGCTCCGCGCGGAAAGAAATATTCATTATAAGATTTATTGCCCCGCAAGGCAACCGGAATCATCATGGTATCGACGTGAGCATCGCCATGCAGGAAAACGGATCTTGTTCCGTGATTGATCAACCCAATCATCTTATTGGTTGGATCATTGGTCCAGTTGGCGTAGGCAGAACCATTAGAAGCCGGATTAACCTCGAATACAGAGATATAACTGGAAGGTTTCTGCAATTTACTCTGGCGGGCGGCACGATTCCAATCATGGCCGGCATAGTTGTGAATATATCCATTTTCCTGATTGACACGGTAAAAATAGCTTGAACCGTTATAAACATGGGCTTTAGAGTATAGATAGCCATTTTCCGAAGGAACCTTCAAACTCGGACAAACCAGAACTTTTGCTTTCTGTCCCAACTGCAGATTCAGATAATCTCCGATCAGGAAGCAGAGCTGGTTATAGGATGAGGGCCAGAGTTGATCCACAATAGGGAACCAATCGTTAAAATCATCTCCATACATCCGGACGGCTGTCCCAATCTGTTTCAAGTTGGAAATACATGCGCTCTGACGGGCAGTTTCACGGGCTTTGTTCAAGGCGGGGAGCAACATCCCTGCGAGAATAGCAATAATGGCAATCACCACGAGGAGCTCGATCAACGTAAAATTACGACGCATAACATTTGTTATGTTGTATTGTTTCAGTTCATTTTTTCTCATAAAATCCTTCTCCTTAAGTTTTGTTCATCATTTTCCAGGTTGTTCACACAACATAACAAATGTTATGCGAAGCGGAATCTTCTTTTTGCGAAATTTCCTACCTGAAAACATCGTAGAAAACGGTCTTTGAAATCTGAAAAAATGTCTCCTTTCATAAATATTTATTTATGGATTGTAAAGATGTTGTAGATTCTCTCTCAATGACCTCCCCGATCAGAGGTTCATACCGGTGCTCTGTTTTCTGACAGATCAGATCATAGATCAACTGAAAATGAAGCCGTCCGGTTTCATAATAGGGTTCATTCACAGAGGAAAGAGTCGGAGCGGAAAAACGGCTGCCGGGAACATTACCGAATCCAAGGACAGCAAACGCCTCCGGGATACGAACATTTTTTATGAAACATTCATGCAGCAGTATCAATGCCAGCGAATCATTTGCACATTGGATCGCCTCCGGTTTCAAATCAATAAGTTCATGACTGATCCGGCAGATTTCTTCCGGGTACATATCACAACAGAGTACACGCGGTTCAAGCCCGTTTTTCAGCATGACTTCACGATATCCATCTTCCCGCAAACGGGAAATTTCAGTATAGCATCCCATAAAAACGATCTTCCGGAATCCTTTACGGATCAGATATTCTGTCCCTCTGCAGGAACTTTCTTTCTGATTGAACACGATCTTATGTGTCTCCGGGGTCAGACCGTATGAAGGAATACCATACCGGAAGAATTTCGGATTGATCTGTTCCATTTCAGAACGTTGCAGAGAGTCGGCAAAAATTCCGGCGACCCGGAACTCCACCGCATGCATCAGTGCACGGTTGATATCTTTTTCCAACGGAATCAGTTTGATGATACAGTTATGTTCAGCAGCGGCTTCCACACAACCTTTGATCGTGGGGATGGTATAATCCCCGAAATGGGAAAGTACAGCGATCACATTGCTCTTGCCGGTCACAACACAATCAACCAGTTTGTTACGCACATAGCCGAGACGATCTGCTGTTTCAAGAACCTTCTGTACGATCGGTTCAGAAAGTTTCAGATCATCTTTGTATCTGCCATTCAAAACAAAGGAAACCGTTGTGCGGCTGACCCCTGCCTCTTTGGCTATGGCTTTCATACTGATCATAAAATCACATTTTACCCATTATTTTTTGAATCGTTTATTTACCTATGTTAATAATTATACACAAAACCGTGATTTTTTCAATAGGCAAAGCAATTTTTTTTTGCTTTTTTTTAAAAAAAATAAAAAAAAAGGCTCTGTCCGGCAGAAAAATTCACCGGAAGAGCCATTTTATAAAAAACTGTTGCGCTGAACAGTTGCAGAAATTTATTTGACCAAACGGGCAAAAGTGGTATGAGCTTCCGGGCCACGCAATGCGGCACGGACAGCTTCTTCGCCCTGAGAAGCCAGATCAGCCAGAACCGGGAAGACTTCTTTCACGGCAGCAGCATAGAGTTCAAATTCTTTATCTCCATGGACCAGTGTCGGATAGAATGCGGTTCCTGCGAGGAATCCGCGATCCAACATCATCTGGGTAAAGAGAGTACGGACAGCATTGGGAGCGACCGTTTTGAAACCGAAATGGGCAAGGCATCCGAAATTACTGCCGATGTGAACAGGCAGACCGACAGCCTCACCGGTTTCTTTCCAGAGTTTCATTACTTTATTTCCGTAGGCATTGACTTTTTCGGCTACCTGTGTTTTTTCCATTTTGTCGATCACAGCCAGAGCGGCAGCCGGACCTGTACGTTCAGTCCAGTAGGTACTGCTCAGGAAGGCTTTTTCCGCTCCCTGAAATGCTTTCTGATTTCCGATCACAGCAGCAATGGGATGTCCGTTTCCGAGAGCTTTGGAGAAAATCGCCAGATCCGGATCGACCCCGAAATTCAAGTGAGAACCACCGAAACGATACCGCCAGCCGATCGTGATTTCATCATAGATCAACATGGCTCCATACTGATCGCATCCTTTCCGGAGTGCTTCAAGAAAGCCCGGAGTGGGATCTTCATGACGGCACGGTTCCAGGATCACTGCAGCCAGTTCATTGCCATACTGACGGAAAATCTGATCCAGCTGTTCAAAGTCGCCATGAGTACATGCCAAAGCTGTCCCCTTCAGTTCAGCCGGAACACCATGCGGGGAAAGCCCTTTGAGCCACAGACCGCCGAGAGCATCCGGATCGCCGAGGTTGGTTGCAAGATACCAGTCATGCCAGCCGTGATAACCAATGATCAATACTTTACTGCGGCTTGTAGCGGCACGGGCAATGCGGATCGCAACCGCACCGATATCTCCGCCGCCACGGGCAAATCTTGCCCAGTTCGCCCACGGATGAATTTCACAAAGACGTTCCGCAAGGGCAACTTCTTCCGGCGGATTCAAGGTAGAGAAATTTCCCGCACGGACAGTTTTGATCACAGCTTCTGTCACATCATCATCATTGAATCCAAGCAGACATGCCCCGATCCCGCAAGTGGAAAAATCAATATATTCACGTCCGTCCAGATCGGTCACTCTGCATCCTTTGGCAGACTGGAAATAAGCAGGGAAAACTTCCGGTGCCAACATTTCCGGACGTTTACTGAGCAATCCGGTCCCTCCCGGAATGATCTGTTTGGCTCTTTTGTACAATGCCTGATCGTTCATACTTCAAACTCCTTTTCTGATTCATTTCGATTTGAGTCGGTTCTTCTCTGTCTCTTTCTATTTAACATATCACTCTTTTCCGCCGGATGCAAGAGCTCCGGAATACACTTTTTCACAAACAGCATATAAAAATTGAAATTTCATTCCCAAAGAATTTGAAAATATAGGCCTTACAGAATATATTAAATGAAAAAACAATAAACAGAAAGCTGCCTCATGGATATCATCAAAAAAACAGAGTATCTCAAACGACTGCTGCGGAAATTTTCCGCTGCAGATCATAAAATTATTTTCGAGTGTCCCCCGGACGGCAAAGTTCCTGCGGAGAAATTCGATTATCATATCCATAAATGCTGGGAACTGAAATTTTCTTTCGATCCGCCGGTTCTCTGTATCCATGCACCGCAAACAGTCCATTGCACAACCATGTCCGATATCGTAATGGCTGTCTCCCACAGTTTTATCCGGATCTTTGACTATCTGCTTGAGTTTACAGAAGAGGAGATCCACTGCAATCTTCTGCCGGAACTTCTGGAAATGCTGCGGAAACTCCCGGAAGATGAAAGAACAGAACCCCTGAAACGTCATCTCTCCGCAGCAGCAATCAATAATTGCATGCTTCTTCTGGAAATGTTCTCCAACAATGCAGAACAGATCCGCAATCAATGCAGCCCGGCTGAAATCGCTCTGGACTACATGGAAAACCATTATTTTCATAAAGATTTGACGGTCAGAGACATTGCACGCTTTGCAGGGATCTCGCAGCAGAGTCTGAATCAGACCATGAACCGGCTGACAGGCGGCAGCATCCGTCAGAACCTGATCCGGATCCGTCTTGAACATGCGGCGGAATTGTTGAAAGATTCCCGTTACCGTGTCAAAGACATTGCCACCATGACAGGCTGGAGTTCCCCTTTCTATTTCAGTAATTGTTTCCATAAGAAATACGGGTTCACGCCCTCTGATTTCACAAGAGACAGAAGCAGAGAAAAAATGGATTACTGAAAAACCTCTCTTCCGCACTTGAAAAAACATGCTGTATGGATATATTGAATCGTAATAAATGATCCGGAACAAAATAAGGATGACCACAAAAATGTCGTATGCAAAACCAGTTTTCCGGTGTACTGCCACCGGAGATGCCATGATCACGCGCCGTTTGCCTTTTGAAGGAGAATATGACGGATTCAGCGAAGTAAAAAATTTCATCATGCAGGGCGATTTCCGTTTCGGAAATCTCGAAACGACCGTACACAATTTTGAATCCTGCGGAGCTGCCCGGAGCGGCGGCAGCTGGCTCTGTTCCCCGCCGGGAGTTATTGAAGATATGCGTAAATTCGGTATGAATATCCTCAGTACCGCCAACAATCACGCTCTCGATTACTCTTACGGCGGCTTGGAACGAACACTGCATTATCTCGAGCAGTCTCAATTCATCTTCACAGGAACAGGAAGAAATCTGGCAGACGCCTCCCGTCCGGTCTATCTGGATACAGTCAGCGGACGTTATGCCCTGATCGCCTGTACCATGACGTTCAATCCCGAAGGAATGGCTGGCTCTCAAACCGCCAACCTCCCCGGACGCCCCGGTGTCAACGGAATCAGGATCAATACAAAATATATTCTTCCGAAAGAAGAAATGGCTCATCTCAAACGGATTGCCAATACCCTCAATATCAATGCTGCCGATAATATCATCCGTGCAGAGGGGTATCTCCCGCAGTTGAGACCGGAAGAACAGCCTTTCGGAAAAGAAATGATGTTTGAAGAAGGCGAAAAAGCCGAAATCATCTCCTCCATCCATAAAGAAGATATGAAACGGATCACAGATGCTATTGCAGAAGCACGTTTCATGGCGGATTATGTGGTCGTGGCAATGCACAACCACCAGCTCCACGGAAATTCAAAAGAAACAGTCGATCCTGTCTCCATCGCATTTTCACATAAATGTATTGATGCCGGAGCAGATGCCATCATCGGCACCGGGCCTCACCTCTTGCGCCCGATCGAATTTTATAAAGGAAAACCGGTCTTCTACTGTCTCGGTGATTTCATCAACCAGTTGGAAACCATCCAGCGCGCACCCGACGGCATGTTCGCAAAACAGAAACTGGATCCGAATGAACGTCTTGATGTTCTCTTCAATGACCGTTCTGATAACGGTAAACGTGGACTCTGTTATGATCCGATCATGTTCAAAGCTGTCATTCCCTATTGGGAAGTTGAAAACGGAGAAGTCTCAAAAATGATTTTCATGCCGATCGAAGAAATGTTCGCCCTGCCCCGTTCACGCGGAGGATGGCCGCAGAAAAATGCGTCCGTCAATATCCTCGAACATTTTGCGGAAATGAGCAGACCATACGGCGTCGATATCAAAATTGAAAACGGAATCGGTAGTGTTAATTTATAAGAAGGAATCATACACCATGCTGACAGATAAAATGGAACTCTTTGCACGCAATGCACAGGAAGAAATCAAACAACTGATCCGGGATCTCTGCAAAATCCCCGCCCCCTCCCACCATGAAGAACTCCGGGCGGAATTCTGTAAAGAATGGTTTTGCAAAAACGGTTTCACAAACGTGACCATTGATGAAGCTCTCAACGTGATCGCTCCCGTCAATCTGACCGATAACAACAATATCACAGTTGTCATGGCGCATACCGACACGGTCTTCCCCGATACAAAACCGATGCCTTTCACGGAAAAAGATGGCTTCATGTACTCCCCCGGAATCACAGATGACACCGCAAACCTTGCGGTTCTGATGGTCTGTTCCCGTTTCTTCCGGGAAAATTACACCTCCACGGACAGAGGTTATCTCATTGTGGCAAACTCCTGCGAAGAAGGTCTCGGCAACCTCAAAGGAACCCGGAAACTGATGGAAACATACGGCTCCAGAGTCAAAGATTTCCTCACGCTGGATTCTTCCTGCATGAACCATCTGGTCACACGTGCCGTGGGATCTCACCGTTACAAAATCACAGTTCAGACTGAAGGCGGTCACTCCTATTCAAAATTCGGAAACAGAAATGCGATCCATGTTCTTGCCTCCATGATCTCATTGCTCTATACAGTCAAAGTCCCACAGGCTGGCGACAGCAAAACAACCTACAATGTCGGAACGATCTCCGGAGGAACTTCTGTCAACACAATTGCTCAAGAAGCGGAAATGATGTACGAATACCGCTCCGATGACCGGACTTGTCTGGCAAAAATGCAGCATCTTTTTGAACAAACCATCGAAACATTCCGTGCGACAGGTGTCACTGTGAATGTTGAAAAAATCGGAGACCGTCCCTGCGCCGGAGAAATCGATCCGATCTCTCTGGAAGCCTTGCGTGACCGGGCCAGAGCCTCCATCCGGGAAACATTGGGACTGGAAGTTGTGGAAGTCCCCACCTCCACCGATTGCAACATCCCGCTGGCAATGGGTATCCCCGCAATCTGTTTCGGAGTCTGCCGGGGCGCAGGAGCACACACCAGAGAAGAATCCCTGGAAGTCGCCAGCCTTTATGACGGAACCCGTCTGCTGCTGGATTTCCTTTTCCGCTGAACAGAGAACTTTTTATAGAAAAAAATAACTTTCAACAAAGAGCCATTCAAACCAGGAATGGCTCTTTGTTTACACGGTGAACTATGATCTCATCAATCACGGCATTTCCCCGATTGGAAAGAAAAAACCAGATGATATCGGCAATTTCCTCCGGCATAATCATTCCCTCCGGGGTCAAATCAGGCCGGGAAACTTTGACCATATCAGTATAGACCCCTCCCGGACAAATCGCATGGACACGGATCCCATCCTGATAATATTCACGGGCTATACTTTTGGTCAAGCCGAGCAAAGCATGTTTCGAGGCCGTATAAGCACTCTGCAAAGGATAACCGGCATGGGCTACAACAGAAGCGATATTGATGATCGTTGCAGATCCTGATTTTTTCAGAAAAGGAATCGCCTGCTGTGTCAGATAAAATGGAACCCGTACATTGATCGCCATAATCTTATCAAAATCTTCCACTCTGACCTCTTCAAAGGATGTATTAGCAGCCATACCCGCATTATTGATCAGAATATCGATCTGTCCAAACGTACGGATCACTTCCTCAACTCCCTTACGGATAAATTCAAGATCAGTCAGATCACCCGGCAACACCAGACACGAACTGTATTTTTCAACGATCGAAGCTGTTGCTTTCAGATTTTCCCTGTTATTCCCGCCGAACAAAACAATTTTCATCCCATTCTGAGCCAGCTTTTCCGCAGCAGCACGTCCGATCCCGCCCCCTGCTCCGGTCAACACAACAACCTTATTCTGTAAATTGATCACAAACAAAAACCTCCCCGTTTCAAAATTGTAAACCTATGAATCAAAAAAATTATGCGATCACACCTTTGTTTCTGTCCTTGTCAAGCAGAGAATCGGCGTCAAGCGAAGCTGCAAGATTATCGGTAAGAGAATCTTGAGCGGCATTGCCGAACAACGTGATCGTATCGTTGTAAGCACAAAGGTCATCGGTCAGATTGCCATTGACAGAGTCGCTGAACCCGCTGAGATCAGAGGAATCTGTTCCCTTTTCCCAACCGGCGAGGAGATCAGCATCGACATCATTGTTGGAAGAAGTCGATGCAATTTTTGTCACTGTCGCACTGGTGGTTGCTGTCAGACCGACATTGTCAGTAGCCCGGAAATAAATCGTGCCGTTATAGTTCATATTG
>JAGCNI010000103.1 GCA_017646015.1 Lentisphaeria bacterium | reverse complement strand
GTTGGATTTTTTTTTCAATCCGTACCGTTGAGACCTCCACGGATAAGTGCATTGACTTTCATCCCATATATCTGCCGCATTTACACCACAAGGTTCGGTCAGTATCGGACTTCGCTTTGTTTAGCAAGCTCATCCACCTTGCATATGCCTTATATGCGGTTTCTGTTCGTCAGACCGGGATTTTGCTATTGCCTTCTTTCAGATTCCACCTCACAATGGACACCCTTGGCTTTCGCTAACAGTTCCTACTGACAAGGCCTGTATCGGACTTTCACCGACGAGTCAATGCGCGTGCCGCGCATACTAAAAAAGCCCGCTCTTTTCAAGGAACGGGCTTTTTTCAATGTTGGCATGACATCTTACAGAGGAACAACTTCATCCGCCTGAAGACCTTTTTCTCCCTGGGTCACGACATATTCCACTTCCTGACCTTCACGGACGGTACGGTAACCATCGACCTGAATGGAACTGTAATGCAGGAATATATCCTCTCCATTGGCTCTTTCAATAAAACCATATCCTTTGGAATTGTTAAACCACTTGACTTTGCCTTTTTCTTTCTCTGCCATTGTACTTCTTGCCTTCTTTTTTTATTAAAACCATAAAACAACATAAAAATCCCAAACAGGCTTTTTATTTTACGGTAATTAATTATACGACATTTTTGTTTTAATGACAAGGGGGTAAAGTTTAAAAATTAAAAAAATTAACCATTTTTTTACAAAAAAAGCCCGTTTTTTCCGAAAATCGGAAAAAAAAGTGTTGCCGGTTATCAAAAAAGAGAACACAGCAACACTTTTATGGATCCAAAAAGTTTTAAAACAAACAATGTTTTATTTTTTCCGGAGAGAAAGCTGATATTTCAGCCAGGCATAGAAAGTATCCCCGATCTGTTTGTATCCGGCAGGAGAGGGATGTACACCATTGTTCTGTCGGGCGATACGGCTGTTATTGCCGTTATTGACCGGTTCCTTTTTCTGCGGGAAATTGTTTTCTGTATCCAGATTGACATTGGTCGGGATCATAATGATTTTCGGATCATTCCATGCGGCGATTTTTTCCATCATCCGTTTATTGAGAGCGAAATGATTTTTACGATACTGCCATGCGGTCTGACCATTGGCATAACTGTGCCCGAAACCATCCTGCCATGCACCCGGTGTAACCAGTCCGATACCGATCACGGTATCCGGCAGAGCTTCACGGAAAAGATTGACCATACGGACCATATTGCTTTCGATTTTTGCAATAAACTGGGGAAGAGTATCATCTTTCGCAAAGAAAATATCATTGACCCCCAACTGGATCGTGATGTAATCCGGCTTTTTACCATTGGCATATTTATCAAGATAGAGCTTGATATCGGGAACCACTTTTCCATCCTTTTTTGTGAGGAACTTGCTTTTGGCTTCAAATTTCTGTCTGGGAGTTTTGAACTCGGCTTCATCTTTATAACGGGACAGGAATGTGCTCCATGCCCAACCGCTGAAACCTTCATGAGCCATTCCGCCGGGAAGAGGTTTTCTGGCACTGCCGGCATGGGAACCGATCATAGTCAGTTCCGGATTGCCCGGTTTCTTCATGAGATCATAGAGTCTCTGCGGATAAATGCTGGCATTGGTCAGACTGTCTCCGATAAGAATGACAGAGACCTTTTCCCCTTTTCCGGCGTTCTGCGGCGCAACTTTCACAACAGTCTTACCAACAGCCACAACACCGTTTTCATCCATTACAGTCACAGTCAGCGGATATTCACCAACATCCTTGGCTGTGGGCATGAAACGCCAGCGTTTTGTATCATTACGTCCTTTGGTGCATTCCACATCGAACGCATAGTTTGCGGAATTGATACAGAGGAAAATATTGCTGAAATAAATATTGCTTTCCACACCGGGAACGGCGTAAATCACCGGCGGGATATTCATCCGATGCTGTGCCGGGAGCACTTTCACTTTGGTGCAGGAATCTGCTTTTGCCGGACAATTTGTGCCGGATGTGGAACATGCTGTCAACAGCAATGCGGCGGAACAGACCGCCAGAAAACTTTTTTTCATTTTTGATTTCTCCTTCTTTATGATTCTATCAAGTTTTTTTGATCTCTATTGATTGCGGTATTATATTGCATCATTCCGCATTTTACAAGGGAAAAGAAGAATTTACTGAAATGACTCAGGAAAAAATAAAATTTTCCGGATGAAATCAGGAAGAGAGATTGCATTTTATCCAAAAAGGTGTTACATTTTCCCATACCCGGAAAGGAACCGTCAATGAAAATAAAATGTCCGCACTGTCTCAAAACCACGGAATTGGAACACGTGGAATACAATTCCCTGATCGAATGTGTATGCCTGCAGACATTTCAGGTCAATGAAGAAACGGTTGTAGAAGAGTTTACAGAGATCGACAGCCGTATTCCGGAACAGATCGGACCCTATCCGATCTCCGGTTTTATTGCATTCGGCGGAATGGGAAAGGTTTACAAGGGATTTCATCCGCAACTGCAGATCCCGGTCGCTGTGAAACTGCTGCGGATGCAGTATATGACAGATCAATCCTCCTGTGACCGTTTCCTTCAGGCGGCACGGATCTCCGCAAAAATCGTCCATCCGAATATTGTCCGGATCTATGATTGCGGCTATGATGAAAACCAGAATCTTTATCTTGTAATGGAATATATTCCCCGCGGCAGCGCACAGGATATTCTGGAACAGCATGGTACACTGGAACCGGATCAGGCGGCATTGATCATGCTGGAAGTCTGCACGGGATTGATGGAAGCAGAAAAACTCGGAATCGTTCACCGGGATATCAAACCGGAAAATATCATGTTCGGAAAAGATGGTGCTGTCAAGATCCTTGATCTGGGACTTTCCAAGATCTCCGGCGATAAACGGCTCGGAAAAAAATCGATCACAGCAAATATGACCTCCCTCGGAACACCGCAATACATGTCTCCGGGACAGGCACTCAATGCGTCCGACTGCGACTCCAGAACCGATGTTTACTCCATCGGAGTCACCCTCTATCAGTTGTGTACCGGGAAACTCCCGTTTGAATCGGATGATTTGAATGAACTCCGCCGCATGCATGCTCAGGAACAGCCTCTGCCACCCTCAAAACTGCTGCCATCTCTCCGCAGTTCCATGGAAAGCATCATCCTGCGCTGTCTTCAGAAAAAACGCGAAAACCGGTACAGCTGTATGGAAGAACTCGCACTGGATCTGGAAGCATATCTGAAAAATCATATCCTCCCTTCAACTCTGAAGAAAAGCGATTCCAATGAAATCATACCGGAACAGACCGTCGGACAGAAAACATTTTGTTGTCTCTCCGGCAGACAATGGCTGGAGGTTGCCGCCTGCACCGGAGCACTCATTACAGGATTGCTCGCCGGATTCTTTCTCATGCAGCTTTTCTGACAGTAACCCTAACAGGATCACGATTTATGACTTCAGCGCAGGATATTCCCGTATATCAGAAAGAATATTATTTCCCCGCCCCCGCAAAACTGGGCAGGATGTATGGCGTTCTGACAGAAGAAATCACGCTTCCCATGCTGGAAGAAGCCTACTGGCATGGCTATTTCCCCTGGCCGGATAACTCCTCTGACGCAATTCCCTGGGCTCATCCGCATGAACGGGGAATGATCTTTCTGCCGGAAGATTTCCATATCCCGCATACCGTCAAACGGCTCATCAAAAAAGGAATCTTTGAGTTGAGGATCGATACTGTGTTTGAACAGGTGATCCGTCATTGTGCTCTCCGAAACAACGGTGAAGATACATGGATCACAGACACGATCATTGAAAACTATATACGATTTCATCAAGCCGGATGGGCACACTCTTTTGAAAGCTGGAACAAAGAAACCGGAGAATTGGCAGGCGGTCTGTATGGAATCTCGATCGGGGGCGTATTCGCCGGTGAATCCATGTTTTTCCGGGAATCAGGCGCATCAAAATTCGCACTTGCACACCTCGGCATGATCCTTCAGCACTGCGGAGGTAGACTGATGGATACTCAAATGGTCACTCCGACCACGGAACTCTTCGGTGCCAAACTGTATTCCAGACAACATTATCTGGAATCACTCGAACGACTCCGATCCCGTCCCCTCACAACAGAAGAGTTTCAGACGGCTGCCGCTATGCTTCAGTAAGCATAACCGGATTTCTCCGCATACATTTCTGAAAAAAGATAAAAAAAAGACGGAGTATTGAAACTCCGTCTTGAAAAATACTGTTCTTTTGAAAAGATCAGCGAGCGTAATATTCAACCACCCGCAGAGCTTCGACCTGAACAGGAATTTCTTCGATCATCGGTTCGCGAACGACGGTGATCTTGAGCTGTTCTTTGTCGGTTTCAAAATAAGCGGGGATGGTGGAATTGACAGCTTTTGCAGCTTCAGCGATAGCCGGAGATTTAGCAGCGTCAATGGTGATGACCTGACCCGGTTTCAGCTTGTAGGAAGCGCGGTCAACGATTTTGCCGTCAACTTTGACATGGCGATGAACGACCATCTGTTTTGCAGCGAAGATGGTGGGAGCAAAGCCGCCGTGATAGACAGCGGACTGAAGACGGAGTTCGATATTGCGCATCAAAGTTTCGTCTGTTCGACCTTCAATACGTTTAGCAGCAAGGAAGATGTTGCGGAGCTGACGTTCGGTCAGAGCGTAATGAGCTTTGAGTTTCTGTTTTTCCTGCATCATTTCTCCGTAGGTGGAGAGTTTTTTCTTCTTGGCAGCTTTACCCTGAAGACCGGCAGCGTAAGGACGTTTCACGCTCGGGCACTTCGGCATGTTCCAGATGCAGTAGCCGATACGACGGCAGATTTTGTGTTTGGCTTGAGCTTGTTTCATTCCCGTTTCCTTTCATTAAAAATAAGATGATTGTTTGACGTACATGGTGTCAAGCAAAACAGGGGCCATGTACGTTTACTTGAAAATCAAGTACATATAAGATAATCCGGAATCCATTTTTTTCAAATCAATTTTCGATTTTTCTTCAATTTTTTACCGGATTATCCTCTATTGTTCCTCAAAAACAGCCCGTTATAATGCTTTTTGCAATATTTCAGCAGGGCATTTTTCCGCCGGGATCAGCACAAGACGGTCACTGAAAATCCCGTCCGCTGTCTCTTTCAGAGAAATAAATATGTACCATTTCCGATTGAGAGAATTGACGTCATCCGCGGAAACCACACGGGTTCCGACCGGAAAACTCAACCACCAGCTGCCGCCGAAAAGAATCGTATTTCTTGTCAGAGAAAGCGGTTTTTTATTGATTTGGTACAATTCAAAATTCTGACTGCGGATCTCACGGGGGTTAAAAACACGGACAGCCGGAGTTGCTTTGCTGATTTTGTCATACAAACCGATCCGGAATGGTTTTCCGGCAACACGCTTTTCAGCAAAAGCCACTCCGAGATTGGCATCTTTACGCTGAACAACAGTCTTGCCTTTGGCGGGCACATTCATCACAACAACCTCTTTGACAGCTGCAACAGAAGGCGGCAGAGGTGATTCCGCCACACGATTGTCCATGGTCTTGCGCCAGGTATTGTAGGATTTCCAGCCGACAGTGATCAGACCTTTTTTCTCCAGAGCTGTCAATGTTGTACGGATACGATCCATGCGTGCAACAGCTTTATCATTGAATTTGGAAACCAGAGTGGAATCAATCCCCAGACGCAATCTTGCGATCCGTTCGGCATATACCCCGGATACCTTCTCTGCCGCCTGATCCATCAGAGAATCCCAGCGCAGCAGATTGACTTTTGTCAAATAGGGATTATCCATTGTGCGGTAATTCCATGAACCGCCGTTTTGAGTGAACTCACGCATCCCGGCAGTCAATTGATCATAGAAGAGCTGTACTTCGGATGCGGCAGGACCATAAAAGACCGGAATAAACTGTCTGACCAGTTTCTGCACATTCTGTTCCGGATCCTGAAAGAGTTTCAGCATGACCCAGGACTGCAATTCAAAAAAGTTGGCATGATAATGCGCCCCGGCAGAGTCATGTTCAAAATAAGGCCCGCCTTGGAGTCCGGCATTTTTCATGATCTTGAGGTCTTCCGCCACACGATCCAGAATAGAAGTCGGCGGTTCAATAAAATACAGATCCCGTTCGCGGTTATAAGGATTCGGATAATGCCAGAAAAGGATTTTTCTGGTGATCTTTGTCCAGTCTGTAAAATCCTGAAGATCCCTCTGATTGATTCTGCCCCGGTTCAATGGATTGGCAAAATCTCCATTGATCGGCGCAAAAACCAGAGAAATATTGTCGGGAAACTGAATTCCTTTGGGCGCACGCTGCGTCTGTCCACGTTGATAAGCAGTGGTTCGGAAAGAAATATGAGGATTTTTCCGTGCGATCTCCGCCACAGCCAGAAAAAGCGGAGCTCCTTCTGCTTTATATTGTTTCTGTAAATCCTGACAATTTTTACAGAAGCACATATTGTATGCGATATCATTGCAGCTGATTTGAACAACGGCATTCAATCCGGTTTTCTTCTTCATGGCATTATAAAATGCGACCACGTTCTTTTCCAACTCTTTCCGGAGTTCCGGATTGGAAAAACACAACTGACGGTTCGGCACACGTTTCCCGTTTTCATCCATAGAGAAAAATTCCGGATTTGTCAGAAAATATCTCTTCGCCTCCAATCCCGGCAGAGGTTTGAGAAAGCCGTGTTCATAGCCGAGTTTGAGACTCTTCACACCCGGCGGGATCAACTGGGAAAGAGAATGTTCTCCGATAAAATATTCCTCCCGGCAGATGATCCCCGGTTCTTTTCCCGGATAACGGGGATGATTGATGGAGTGAAGCAGAAGATTCTGACGGTTCCGGTAATATGCCAGAGAAACAGCCGCTTTATCTCTGTAAAACCAGTTCATCAGAGCACGGGCAGGAAACGCATATTCTTTCCGCTGAAATGTTTTCCCGAGAACAAGTTTCTGCCGTTGCGGAATATGAAGATCGCCATACGCATTGAGGAACATACAGCCGAACTTGTTTTCGATTAATTCATAAACAGCCCAGAGTGTTCCATGCACACCGCCACCGTACAAGAACAGATCTTTCCCCTGTGTTTCGATCACATTGACCTGATCCGGCAGAGCTTTCCCTTTGGCATGCCCCACGTAAATCGCCGGAGATCCAGAGGAATGAACGATCTTGAATTCCGCTCCAGTGATCCTGTTCAGAAAATAACTCAGCTCACGGGCGGCAAACTGATCCACAGCTCCGGCATTTTTATCAACCACGATCGAATAAGTCGTTTTCCCTTTTTCCGCCAAAACAAGATCAGCAGCAAAAAGAAGGGAACCGACTGCAAAAAGCAATACAGATAAAACAATTCTCATAGCTCAAATTCCTGTTATACAACACTCATCACATCAGAACGGTCTTGATATTTCATTGAATGCCCGGTCATAATAACTGAGCGAGAAACCGCCGATCTGATAGGAATCTCCGCTGACTTTATACTCCGCAATGAGAGTCGTTCCGAACTCGATCAGACTGGTGATCCCGGCAGCATGACCATCCAGGAAAACCAGATTCATGGCATTGTGATGTGCCATATACAAACGGTTTCCGGCATTCCCGGTTCTCTCATAAATGAAAGAAGCCTGTTCCCGTGTGGTCTTGTTGCCGGAATCCCCGTACAGCCAGAAAGACTGCGGCAGTTTGACCTTCTTGGAAACAATGAAAGTACATTTTCCTTCATTGGTGGTACTCACCGCTCTGGACAACGGCGTCGGCAGCGTACTGCTATTCCGGCTGGCATAGGTCGTATAACAGTTCTTCGATGCGACAGTGCAAAGATATTTTCCCGGTAATGTTGACGGACAGGCGGCGTAATTCACAGGTTCTGTGGCAAATTGATTACGAACCATCCAGCCGGTCCATTCTCCATTGGAATCAGTGGCGAACATATAATCATTGTAATCCTGTGCATAGATCGCCATATACAGCCCGCATGTTTTCAGATTGTTTGTGCAGGAAATCGCCTGAGCTTTTTGTTTTGCCTTGTTCAGAGCAGGCAGCAGCATCCCCGCAAGAATTGCGATGATCGCAATCACCACAAGGAGTTCTATCAATGTAAATTTACGACGCATAATATGAGTTATGTTGCAGCGTTTCAGTTCATTTTTCTTCATAATTTTTTTCTCCTTATCGTTTTTGTTCTCTTTCTTACCATATTCGCATAACATAACTCATATTATGCGACCCAGCAACTTTCTTTTCGTTTTTCTCCTTGTATTCTTCTTTTCAATTTTTTATCAAAAATCCCGAATTTTGAGCATAGTTATTCTGTAATTTTACCTCCGGATTCTGTTTTTATTTTGAGAAAATTTGTAATTCAGCATCGTGCATAAACTTTCTCTATAAACCGTGAAGAAATCACGGTTTATAGTTATCTTTATAAAAAAAACTCTTATTGAACGACACCTCTTTCAATCAAAAGTTCGTGCAGTTTGTACCATGACATCTTCGGTTTGCGATGTTCGGTAAGCATCCCTTTGTTGTTGAATCCGCGGGGACGTCCCAGATAATGCCCTGTACCGACATAGGTATTGGCATCACAGAAGAGCCAGAGAGCCACGCCGGAATAACGATCCATATCCAGAATTGCATTGACAACTGTTTTCAGCAAGTCGGTCTGATACTCTTCCGACCAGCGGTATCCGCTGTGATCGCCGTAAATGGCAGCTGCTCCGATCTCACTGACGATCATCGGTTTGGAAACATCTTTGAACTGTTCAGCAAATTTTTCAAATTCCGGACGGATCAGAGTTGTTCCATCCGGATCACAATCGATCTGATCGTACCAGCCGGGATAAATATTGAGTGAAAGAATATCAACCAGATCCATGCAGCAATCTTTTGCCGGACGGTTGGAGGCAAAAGTAACCGGACGGGACTGATCCTGTTCCCGGATCGTATCACGCAACCGTTTGATCAACGGACGCACACTTTCCTTGTTCGTTTCCGCTTCATTGAGGAATCCCCAGATGATCACAGAGGGATGATTGATGCTCTTGCGAACCATCCGGCGACACTGTTCTGCTTCATTATCACAGAAACCGGGATCTGTCAGTTCCGGCTCATGATTTCCCCAGCCGAGAGCTTCCTCCCAAACCAGAAGACCGATACGATCGCAGATCTCCAGCGTAAACTCTTTCTGTGGGTAGTGACTGCCGCGGACAAAATTGAAACCCTGTTCCTTGATGGCAGTCAGGTCTGTAAGAATCAGATTTTCAGGAGTTGCCGGACCGAATTCAGGATGAGATTCGTGACGGTTGCAGCCGATCAGTTTGATCTCTTTTCCATTCAACAGCAGGCGTTTGCCGGACCAGTCCAGTGTGCGGATCCCGAACGAAACACTTTTACCATTCACGGTCAGAGTATGCAGCGCAGGTGTTTCAGGACTCCATACTTTGAACGCCGGTACCTTTTTCACAAATTCAGATGCAAAAGGAATTTCCTCCTCCGCCCCGTTGTCAAAAGCGATTTTCAGAGTTTCCGGATTCTTTTCAAAACATTCCACCTGAATTTTGACTTCCCCTGTGGTATGATCCAGCGGGATCACGGCAAGATGACGGATATCTTCCGGTTCAAATTCAGTCAGATACACATCGCTGTAAATTCCACCGAAAGCGTAAAAGTCATAGAAAAATTTGAACTGTTCGGACGGTTCCTGAGAGAGGAAATTATCTGTGACAACCATCAATTCATGTTCTCCGGCATCCCCGGAATCAAAGATCAGTTCCTCCCGGTTATACGCAAGAACAGTTTTTCCGATCTGCACACCATCCCAGTAAAATGCGGCATGAACCCCGCAACCGTCAAAGGTCAGCATGATTTTGCCGCCATTGGTAAATACTTTCCGGCGGTAATGACCGCAACCGCGCTTACCGAATTTGCCCGGCATCACATCGAAACAGCCGGGAACTGTGATCATAGAGTTGAAGAGAGGTGTTTCTGTGTAATCCTTTGTAAAACAAAATTCCCAGATACCATTCAAAGATGTTGTTTTCATGCTTTCACCAATTCTGTTATGTTAATAGTATAAACACTGCGTTTTCCTTCGTGCATGGAATCGAAACAGATCCGGGTCATATCCGGCGACCAGCGGGGATGAAGATCACACCGGGATGCCTGAAGCCATGAACCGTCGGAATAGAAAGAACCGATCTCATAAGCAGAATCTGTTTCCGGATGATACAAACAGATGCAGCGTGTTTCATCTTTCCGGATGTAAGAATCTGTCAGGAGCCAGCTGCAGTCCGGAGAGAAAGAACAATGTCCGTCCGACGGCAGAAGATCTTTTGCAATCACTTCCACACGGTTTTCAGGAATCGTATAAATATGATACTGCCGCTCTGTTTCCGGATACTGCGAGAAAATAATCAGCTGATTTGAATTTTTCCATGTATAATGCGACGCATGTTTCTTCATCGGCAGTTCATTCAGATTCCCTTTCAGGTCACAGGTGAACATTCTTGTCACATAATAACGCCAGCCGCCGTCCTCCGGAACAAAAATACGCCAGCGGTGTATGAACGCGAAATTCTCTCCATCCGGAGAAAAGAGCAGATGATTGAACCAGTTGGCAGTTGTATCCATTCCCGGACGCGGGAATTTCTGCACCACATCCTGCAGGGACACCAGAAGTTCAGCCGTATTCTTTTCCAGATCCATCAGCCAAATCCCGTCAAAATCCGGATATCCGAACTCGATCGAGGGATCCGCCAGACCCGGATAACCATAGCCGGGACGTTCCCGGTCAAGACGGCAGAAATTAACACTCAATGCTTTCTTCCGGTCATTGCTCAAACAATAGATCGGACGGCACAGTGTACGGCTTTTTCCGGTCGTAAGATCCAGAATTCTGGCAACATGATGATCATCCTCCACATCGTTGTAAATGATCTCATGATCGGAAAACCATTGCATCATGCTTCCCTGCTGCCAGTTCCATGCACGGGTCTCGGCAAATTTATTGAACTTTCCATCTTCCACGATCCCAAGCTCGGCAGTTTCACCAAACAAGGGCTGGCGCGCCACAAAACCGACACGGTGTGCCAACAGACGTTTTCCCTGAGAATCCCAGGGACACTTATCAAAGTACCCGAAAAAATAATGCCCGTCATCCGGGGTCATCCGGGTCACAGGAAGGTTTTTGATCTGATAATTTCCCATAGAAAATACCTTTCCTTCTTGATTTTTTTCAGAAAGTAGTTATTTTATAACAGAAGAAACAGGCTCGTTCCTGTTCCCATATATTTTTAATATACTTCACGAAATTATTTTTTAAATAGGAATTTTGTGCCGAATAAAAGGAATTTTGTAAATGACACAACAGTACAGGGAATATTTTTTTGCGGCATACAAGATGAATACCCGCTTTTATGTGCGTTCTGTCGGGAACTTCGTCTTGCGGGACAGGGAAGAGGAATATGTCAAAAAAGCAGAATTTCCGGAAATCTTCTGGTGTGTGGAAGGAAGCGGGGAATTTCAGCTCGACGGCAAACATTATATTCTGAAAAAAGATCAGATCTGGTATTATCCGCCGGGTTCGATCCATAAAATCAGTTGTGCCGATAAACTCTTTCATTACCGTTGGCTGGCTCTTGACGGTCCGGCTTCACAAGAACTTTTCGAGGGATTGAATCTCAAACCCGGACTCAATCCGGGAAAACCATGTCCGCAACATCTTTTCAGCACTCTCACGCTGAATATCGGAAAACTTTCCCCGGCAGACCAAATGCAGAATCTTGTCTGTGCATTTCAAATCCTCGCCTGTGCAGCAACACTCAACATTGGAACAGAACTGCCGTTGGTCGAACAAGTCAAAACCATCATAGAAAACAACTTCCAGAATCCGGATCTGAATGTGGAAAAGATTGCAGATCTGCTGCATGTCAGCCGGACAAGTCTCAGCCGGACATTCTCCAACAGTCAGAAGATCACCATTGTGGAATATCTCAGCAGCCGAAGGATCAAAGAAGCGATCCAACTCCTGAAGGAAACAGATGAACCCATCCGGGAAATCGCACGGAAATGCGGATATACCGATCACGGATATTTTACTAAAGTCATCAAAAAAATAACCGGGCTCTCCCCGCGTTATCTGAGAAAAAAACCTTCTGCGCAATAATAAGGCACAGAAGGTTTTGAAAAAATCTGATCAGCAAAAATAAATCAGAGTTCAATATCTATGTACTTGCAGCTGTCCGCAGAATCACGGGCACAGAGACATGCCATAGTACTCATGATCCCGTTGCCATAGATCAAGTCTGTACGCGGACGTTCCCCGGTCTTCATCACCCGCAGGAAGTCTGCCACCAGTTCTCTGTCGCCCCCATAGTGACTGAGTTTTCCCTGATCGACCACATAATGTTCCTGAGTACGGTTCCGGTGTGAATAGAAATCCAGTTCGGAATTATTGAAATCAATTTCCAGTGTTCCCAGAGATCCGCAGAAACGGGCTCCGCGGCGGCAGGCATGATTCTGTGCAATAAAGTTCTGGGAATGGGCAACATGCGCTCCTGTATCCATTTTGATGATACATTCACCCATATCTTCAATGGCAATGTCTTTGGAATACACACAATAACGTTTCTTACGGATCAGACCATCCGGTGTAACCGTGTAAGAAAGTTTTTCCAGAGCTTCCGGAACAGAATTCCAGTGTCCTCTTTCACGGAATGCGGCGCAGGGACCTTCGGGGCAGGTCATGGCATCAGGACACTGATCACAGGTCAGATCGTAAGGTTTGTCGCCGACATAATAATGTTTCGTTCTCATCCCGCAAACCTGTACCGGATTCCCGCCGGCAAGATAGAACATGTAGTCAATATCATGAACCGCTTTCTGCATGAACATCCCGCCTGTCTTTTCTGCATCACGGAACCAGGTGGAGAAATAGATTTCTCCCGGAGTATCTTCATAACCGATCACCTGATGAACTGGACCCAACAGACCGGAATCAATGATCACTTTGGCACGTTGGGTCAACGGACATAGACGCATCGGCAGGGAAACTTCCACCGGAGTTTTTGAATTTTTGAAGGTTTTATAAAGCTTCCGGAGCTGTTCCACTGTGATCGCAACCGGTTTTTCCACATACAAAGGAACACCGAGAACTTCCAGTTTACATGCCATCTCCGTGTGATCCGCACAATAGGTGCCGATAATGATCCCGTTCAACTGCGAAGGTGCAGCCAGAAATTCCTCCACTGTGTGATAAAAACGGCAATCCTCTGCAATACGGACTTGTTTCTGTGCCATTCTTGAGCGGGCATTTTCAAAATCAATATCAACGACCACGCTCACTTCATAATCGTCATTGTAAACTCCCATGTAGCCGGCAATCGTTGCCGCCTGAAGACCACATCCAACCACTCCGATTTTCAACATGAATACCTCCTTTTATTGAGATTTTGTTTCAATATACTTGACAAATGCAAACATTGCAATATTTTATTATTGTTTTTTTGTTCCATTTTATTGACAGAAAGGATCAATATTGTCATGAACGACTTTGAATACAGGGAAACAAGGAACCGGATCAACAACAATGGATCCTATCATGAATGTTTTCAGTTGCGGATACGTTGGAATGAACTCTCCTCGATCCTGAACTGCTGGGGTATCGGAAATGCAGAATGGAAAAAACATTATTCCACCGGATACAAAGTCCTCTACAACACCTGTTCGCTGGAATTGATCACTGCCGGATCATTTCAACTCATAGATACAAACCGGACATATCCAATGGCTCCCGGCGATCTTTATCTGCTCAGTCCAAATGAAAAACTCTCTCTCAAAGCCAATCCGGATGGCGAAAAAAAATGTATCTTCCTGGCAGATTCCCCCGTTCTCAGACTGATTATGCAAAGAATTTTCATCTCCGGAAAAATCATTCATCTTGCACAGGATAACCTCCAAAAAACAATAGAACTGTATGACCGGATTTACAACGCCGCCCAAAATAATACCCCGGAAATCGAAACAGAAGTATTCAATCTGCTCAATTTCCTTGTCCGCTCTTCCCCGGGAAACTCTTTTCCGCCGCCACTGAATCATGCGCTTTCTCTGATGGAAAAAGAGGAAGGACTGACATTGACCCGGGATGAACTGGCGCAGCAATGCGGTGTCGGCTTGAGCACTCTCAACCGTCTTTTTCAAAAACATCTGCAATGTTCGCCCGGCACTTACCGCCGGAAAAAAAGACTTGATCAGGCATGCCGTCTCCTCTCCCTGCCGGGAAATAATATCAAAGAAACCGCATCACTGTGCGGATATACAGATTCCACTTCATTCTGTCATGATTTCAAAAAATTCACTGGTCTCACGCCCGGACAATTTTCCGCAAGCAGAAAAAAAATCCAGAACAAAGTGTAAATAGTAATAAGGAGCCCTTTGCCGTAAATCTTCTCAAACGGAATCTTTTTCGTATCGTTTTTCAACAACAGAATTTGTAAAAAAATATAGGATGGTTCTCACAGAAATCAATTAATCCCGGCAAAAAATCAATAACCGAAATGCAACAGAATACAGTTCGTAATCTGCTTAAAAACAATCAATTACAAAAATTGAATTATCAATAAAAAACTCTATTATACTGGTTATGACATCATAACCAGTATAAGCATCTGTCAGAATAACTTATGATAATATAAAAAATAAGCTCAATCACCTATATCCGCGCGACCAAAACAAAATTTCTGATTGTCTTGCTGATTCCGAATAAAAAAATAAACTCAATCACCTATATCCGCGTGACTTCTGAGATCATTACAATCTCAATTCCGGAAACAAAATCAAGAATTAAAACACATCTATATACTGGTTATGACATCATAACCAGTATAAGCATCTGTCAGAATAACTTATGATAATATAAAAAATAAACTCAACCATCTATATCCGTGTGACTTCTGAGATCATTAAAATCTCAATTCCGGAAACAAAATCAAGAATTAAAACACATCTATATATACTGGTTATGACATCATAACCAGTATCATAAATCCAAAAACATCCGGCAGGTGGGCGTTGAAATACGAAGACATCAAAATCAAAGATTATGTCAGTTTGCCGCAACTGCGTTTCGGCGTTCAGCACTATGTGAATTTCTACAATGCACAGAGGATACATTCCGCATTGCAGTACAAAACACCGCATGAAGTTTATTTCGGCTCTTGCAATTCAGCAATCACCGGTTATATTAGTTCAAGACCGTTTACACCGATCTTTTAGAAAAAGTTGTCCAACCAAAAGGGCTAGGCGCATTCAGATACAATTAAT
>JAGCNI010000102.1 GCA_017646015.1 Lentisphaeria bacterium | reverse complement strand
GTATTGTCGGCGGTTCCGGAGATGATGTGATCATTGGCGGAATCGGCAATGATTCCATGCATGGCGGTGGTGGATAAGATCTCTTCACGTTCGGCAGTGATTGGGGCAAAGATGTTGTGGAACAACTGGACGGCGGAAGTGTAACTCTTTGGTTTGAAGATGGTTCTGCAAGCAATTGGGATGCTTCAACACTCACTTATACGGATGGAGATAATTCTGTGCAAGTGATCGGTATTGATGCGGAAAATATCTCTCTCGAATTCGGCGGCGATATTTCCTCTCTGCCCGATGGTGCATTTGCCGATGCCGCCAGCGAAAAGATCTTTGAGGACAAAAACAAAGGTATGATCGCATAAGCAAATCAGAAATATTTACAATCAAAATAAAAAAGCTCGATCCGGAGTCATTTTCTCTTGCAGATCGAGCTTTGTTTTGTGGAAGAATCAGTTTTGTCGCTTGCTTTTTCGGAAATTGAATTTATAGTATTCTGCAACGATACAACTCTATGGAGATTTTATTATGATTTATTTTTTTGCTGATGACCATTACAGAACTTCACCGGGGAAGGTGATCTTTGAACATTTACCGGCAGCGGTACGTGAAAAAATCCGTTTTTATGAAAATGACTGGAGTGTTTTGGAATCCGGTTCCTGGCTGGATGATTGTGAACTGTTGGTGCTGAATATGATCGGCTCGACCTGTTCACTGCCGCATCCGGGGGCCGGCGCAGAAAAAGCTGTCCGGACATGGGTCGAAAAGGGCGGAAATATTCTGATGCTTCACGGTTCCAGTGCCGCTTTCTGGGAATGGGCATGGTGGCGTAAAATTGTTGGTTACCGCTGGGTTCGTCCGGGAGATCCGGATCAGGTCATGCCGAGTACGCACCCTGTCAAACCTTATACTGTACGGATTTGCAAGGCCCGTCATGAATTGACCTCTCTTCTGACCCCGATGGATTTGCCGGAAGACGAGATTTATACTGATCTGGAACAGGTTTCTCCCTGCATGATTCTGATGGATACCATGATCGAAGAAGGTGTTTTCCCGCAATGTGTGGAAACTGTGACAGCGCAGGGAGGACGTCTTGTAAGTTTCCTGCCCGGTCATACTCCGGCAGTTACAGCAATGCCTGTACTGGTCAACAATGTTGCTGTGTTGATTGAGTATCTGTTGCGTACAAAATAATTTTTTTCAAGAAACAGTTACAGCGAGAGGGGGAGAGCTCCGGGGCCGTTTTCATCCAACGCTCCGGAGTTGAGTTCTGCGTCCAAATCCATCAGCATCCATTTTTTATCCGGCGGGAATCTGCCGGAAAGCGGAACGGGATTGGATGTATGATTTGCCCGGAAAACAGTCCGATCCAATTCGACTCCGGCGATGATCCGGCGTAATTCTTCCACTGCTTCCCATTCGCTGACCGGGAGATATTCCTGCGGCAGAGAGAGTCCGGGGATGAGAATGTAACGCAAAGCAGAAAGTTGTCGCGGTTGCATTCTGTTCAGAACCGAGATCGTTTGTGCGATATGTTCCTCTCTGTATTTTTTCCCGCCGAGTCCGATCAGGATCATGACAGAACATTTCAAGCCGTTCTGTTGGGCGCTCGTGACTGCCTGGATCATTTCTTCCACGGATTCAGTTTTATTGAAGAGATCAAGAACGTTCTGCGATCCGCTTTCCAGTCCCATATAGAGAGTATTCAGTTTCAGCTTGTGCAGTTCCTTCAGTTGAGCTTCTGTTTTCATCATGATGGAACTGCCGTTCGCATAAAGATTGACACGGCTCAGTTTCGGGAATGCCCGGTTGAGAGCTTCCAGATATTCCACAAGGAGTTGAAAAGGCAATGCCATGATGTCGCCATCTGCCAGAAAGACTCTGCGTGTGAATGGATACCGGATCCCTGCTGCTGCAATTTCTGTCAGAAGTTCTGTTTTATTCCGCAGATGATAACGGACTGTTTTATACATTCCGCAGAATTTGCAATGATTGTGCGGACAGCCGTAAGCCACCTGAATAATCAGAGAGTCAGCTTCTGCCGGAGGGCGGAATAGAGGCTCAACATATTTCATAAAAATCGACTCCGCAGTTTTATCTTGAAGGGGAGAGTGTCCCGTAACGGTTTTGTGCAAAGAGTTTTTTACAGATGACATAGAGTAAAACTCCATTGACACAGATTGCAAAAAGCCATGAGAGCGGATAACAGAGCAGCAGAGAAGTGAATGTGCGGTAGTGCGGGAATACATAAATCACCCAGAGGATCCGCAAACCGCATGTTCCGAGCAGTGTGACGATTGCAGGTAAAATTGAATGACCCAACCCGCGCAGAGAACCGGTGATCACATCCATGACAGCACAGAGGGCATAGGTGGAGAAACAGACTTTCATCCGTTGCAATCCCCATTCGATCACTTCCTGATTTGGATTGACAATTGCCAGTAATTGTTCGCCGAAAAGGATACTTGTATAGCTTAAAAAGAGGTTGACTCCGGCGGCACAGATCATACAATAGAAGATGATTTTTTTGATTCGGTGATATTTTTGAGCTCCCACATGCTGTCCGATAAAAGAGATCACTGTTTGATGCAGGGAGTAACTGGCGGCATAGATCATCCCTTCGATTGTCTGAGTTGCTGCGCTGCCAGCCATGGCGGCTGCTCCCAGAGAGTTGATGGATGACTGGATCGTGAAATTGGAGATCGTGAAAATCGTTGACTGGATCCCGGCAGGCAATCCGATCCATAATGTTTTTCGCAGTAAAGTCCAGTCAATATGCAGATTGCTCCATTTCAGACGGCATGCGTCCCTGAGACTGAGGAGTTTACGGAGGATCATCAGGGCGGAAATGATTTGCGAGATCGTGGTTGCCAGAGCGACCCCGCCGACATCCATTCCGAAGACCAGAATAAAAAAGAGATTCAGGAGAACATTGACAACCCCGGAAAGAGTCAGATAGATCAACGGATTTCTTGTATCCCCCATTGCCCGCAGGATTGCCGCCCCGAAGTTGAAGATCACGATTGCGGGGATCCCGCAGCAATAGATCCGCAGATAAAGAGCTGCTTTCGGCATGACCTCTGCCGGGGTGGCAGCCAGTTGCAGCATGAATTTCGTAATCAGCAATCCGATGATTCCCAGTGCTGTTCCGCCGATCATTGCCAGCGCAACAGTCGTATGAACCGCACGGCTGGTATTTTTACGGTCTCCGGCTCCGATACAGTTTGCCACGACTACATTCGCCCCGATGGAAAGTCCCATGAAGAGATTGATAATCAATCCGACTATGACCCCGGAGGCTCCGACTGCCGCCATAGCTGTCGGAGGTGCATAATGCCCCAACACGACCATGTCTGCCGCATTGAAAAGTAATTGCAGAATTCCGGAAAGGATCACGGGAATTGCAAACAGCACGATCTTGCTGAACAGCGGTCCGTGACACATATCGATAGTATTTTTTTTTCTTGTATCCATAATTCTTTCGGAGAATATTTTTCAGAAGTTCATTTAATATACAGGCGTTCGCATGGATTTCAAGAGAGCAAGGTTGGCTTTTTCCGGAATTTTGTCATGCCGGAAAAGTAAGCGGGGATGTTCTTTTCCAGTACGTTGCCGGAAGATTTCTGCCGCAGGAGGAGTTTTATCAGTAGATTGTCATTCATTTGTCAGTATTTTGTTAATATTATGCAATTAATAGTTCAGAAATATTGATTTTGCAGGCATGATGAAATATATTGATATGATATTTAAAGTACTTACTGTAATTTCTCAGAGAAAGATGATTTGAAATATGGCGGATAAGAAACCGGTTGTGTCGATTGTGATTCCTGTATATAATGAGGAATTGAATCTGAAAGACTTGATAGCCCGTTGTATTGCGGCAGGTGACAAGATGCCCTGGAGTTATGAACTTCTGCTTGTGGATGACGGCAGTTCCGACCGTTCCGCGGAGATGATTGCAGCGGCAGTGAAAGAAAATGAAGGGAAAATTATCGGGGTCATTCTTTCGACCAACTTCGGACAACATGCTGCTGTAACAGCCGGACTTTCCAAATCCCGCGGCAAATATATTGTGACTCTGGATGCTGATTTGCAGAATCCTCCGGAAGAAATTCACAAACTGGTGGAGAAACTGGCAGAGGGATATGATGTCGTCGGCTCGATCCGTGAGAACCGTCAGGACACCTTTTTCCGGAAGATCGCCAGTAAAACAGTCAACCTCATGGTGCGCCGTTTGACCCGCGGGAAAACCATGACTGATTACGGCTGTATGCTGCGAGGATACAGCCGTCCGGTAGTCAATGCGATCCTGGACTGTCACGAACAGGGAAAATTCATTCCGATGCTGGCGATGTCTTTTGCCCGCAAATCGACCGAAGTCATGGTCAAACATGCGGAACGTGCGGCGGGTGAATCCAAATATTCGGTATGGAAATTGATTGCTTTGCAGTATGATTTATTAACCGGTACTTCGACTTTTCCTTTGCGGGTATTGACCATACTCGGATTTCTTGTGGCTCTTCTTGGAGTTTGTTTCGGGATCTTTATTTTTATTCTGACCCGGATCAATGATGCAGAATGGGGGCGGTATGGCGTTTTCACAATGTTTTCCCTGTTATTTATTGTGCTTGGCGTACAGTTTGCCGGGATGGGTTTACTGGGTGAATATATCGGCAAGATCCATTTGAATGCCCGCGGCCGTCCGCAGTATTACATAGAAAAAACATTGCGCGGCAATACGATAGAAGAACAGAATGAAGAATAAATATATACCAGGAGAAAAAAGATGAAGGCTGTTGTTTTTGCATATCATAATATCGGTTGTGAGGGGATCAATGCTCTGATTGAAAATGGATTTGAGATCCAGTGTATTTTTACGCATACGGATAATCCCTCTGAAAATACCTGGTTCCGTTCTGTTGCAGAGTTGGCATCAGCCAAAGGAATAGAACTTTGCGCACCGGAAAATCCGAATCATCCTTTGTGGGTGGAACGGGTCAGAGAGATGCAGCCGGATTTTATTTTCTCATTCTACTACCGGCACATGCTGGGCAAAGAATTGCTTTCGATTCCCCGATTGGGGGCGATCAATCTGCATGGATCTCTGTTACCGAAATATCGTGGACGTGTTCCGATCAACTGGGCTGTGATCCGGGGAGAAAAAGAGACAGGCGTAACGCTGCATTATATGACAGAAAAACCGGATGCCGGAGATATTCTGGCTCAGGAAAGATTTCCCATCGGCGAAAATGATACTGCTCTTGATGTGCATCTCAATGCAGCCAAAGCTGCGGCAGAACTTTTGAAAAAAGCTCTGCCGCAACTGAAAAACGGTTCTCTCAAGGCTGTAAAACAGGATGAATCTCAGGCAGAATATTTCCATGGTCGTACACCGGCAGACGGCGTGATCGATTTCAGCCGGAGTTCAGCGGAAATCAGAAATCTTGTGCGTGGTGTGACCCGTCCGTATCCGGGAGCTTTTGCATATCTCGGCGAGAAAAAATATATTTTCTGGCAGGTTACAGAAACTGCTGTTCCGACAGATGCTGCTCCGGGAACGATCCTTTCTGTTTCTCCGTTGACAGTTGCCTGCGGGGAAGGGGCATTGCAAGTTGATTTTGCACAACAGGAGGGAGGATTATATTGTTCTGGGAGTCAGTTGGCGAAAGATGCCAAACTTGTGGAGAAAATGGTATTTGTTTCATCCGTCCGTCCGGCTGTCCGCAGAAAGACCAGTGTTTTGATTCTCGGAGTCAATGGATTTATCGGGAGTGCCATCAGTGAACGTTTGCTTGCGGACGGCAATTATGAGATTTTCGGGATGGATCTGCGGAATAATTATATTTCCAACTTGTTGGATCATCCGGACTTTCATTTCTTTGAGGGCGATATTACCATCAACCGTGAGTGGATCGAATACCATGTCCGCAAGTGTGATGTGGTTCTGCCGCTGGTTGCGATTGCCACTCCGATTGAATATACCCGGAATCCGCTGCGTGTGTTTGAATTGGATTTTGAAGAGAATCTGCGGATCGTCCGTTACTGCGTGAAATATAATAAACGGATCATCTTCCCCTCTACCTCCGAAGTGTACGGCATGTGCACCGATGAGAATTTTGATGAAGATAATTCTCCGCTTATCACCGGACCGATCCGGATGCAGCGTTGGATCTATTCCTGTTCCAAGCAGATGCTTGACCGTGTGATCTGGGCGTATGGCGCCAGCGGACAACTCCGGTTCACACTGTTCCGTCCGTTCAACTGGATGGGACCGAAACTGGACAGTCTTTCTTCTGCCCGTATCGGCAGTTCCCGTGCGATTACCCAACTGATTCTCAATCTGGTTCAGGGCACACCGATCCAGCTGATCGACGGCGGTGAACAGAAACGTTGTTTCACCCATGTCACTGATGGTATTGAATGTCTGTTCCGGATTATTGAAAATAAAGATGGAAAATGTGATGGCAAGATCATCAATATCGGTTGTCCGGATAATGAAGCAAGCATCAAAGAATTGGCAGAGATCCTTGTGTCTCAGTTTGATAAACATCCTCTTCGAGATCAGTTTCCGCCGTTTGCTGGATATAAACTGGTGGAAAGCGGTTCATTCTACGGGAAAGGTTATCAGGATGTTCAGCATCGGAAACCGAGCATTAAAAATGCGTGGAAATATGTAGGTTGGAAACCGGAAGTGAAACTGGAAGATTCCATTTCCATGACACTGGATTTCTTCTTGCGTCAGGCGGTTGAATCCGGCGAATTCAGCAAGAAATGATCTTATGAAGATCGCTTTACGGATAGATGTGGATACCTTCCGCGGTACGAAAGAGGGTGTCCCTGAGTTATGTCGGATCCTGGATAAACACGGGATCCGTGCAGCCTTTTTCTTTTCTGTCGGGCCGGATAATATGGGGCGTCATTTGTGGCGTTTGTTCAAGCCGGCTTTTCTCTGGAAAATGTTGCGGACCCGTGCTGCCAGTTTATATGGCTGGGACATTCTTTTCATGGGGACGATGTGGCAGGGACCGCAGATCGGGATGCGATTGGCATCTGAGATCCGTGCGTGTTCTGATTCCGGTCATGAAATCGGAGTACATGCGTGGGATCATCATGCGTGGCAGGCTCATATTGATACCATGAGTCTGGCGCAGATCGAAAACCATTTGCAGCTGGCTTATGATCATTTGAGTGAGATCACTGGAAAATCTCCGGATTGTTCGGCTGTTCCCGGCTGGCGTTGTGAACCTGCTGCATTGGCGGTCAAGGAAAAATTCAATTTCCGTTATAACAGTGATTGTCGCGGCAGCGGGATCTTTATTCCGGAAGTGGAAGGAAGAATTTTGAAGACTCCGCAGATGCCGTTGAATATGCCGACTTATGATGAACTGCTTGGAAAAAACGGCGTGACCAATGAAAATTATAATGAACGGCTCTTGTCATTTGTGGAGGCGGATTCTTATAATATGTTGACGATCCATGCTGAAGCGGAGGGGCGGGCATGTTCCGGAATGTTTGAGCAATTTCTGGAAATGGCGTCTGCCCGGGGGATTGAATTTTGTGCACCCGGAGATCTGTTGCCGGAAAATATTGCTTCGCTTCCTGTCCGTCCGATCGTCAAAGGAGAAATTCCCGGTAGGGAAGGCTGGGTGGCTTTGAAAGGATGAGGACAATTTTCCATTCTTTGAATGAATCTTTCCTGAAAAACAGAAAAAGATGATTTTTCGACTGGATTTTTTCCGGATATGAGCGTATATTGCTGTATATATGAGGCGGCGGTGGGCAGCTGCCGGTCTGAATAAGGCTGGAGGAAAGTCCGGACTCCGCAGGGCAGGGAGTCCCTTGAACAAAGGGATGCCGGGGACCATATTCCCCGGAAAGGAAAGTGCAACAGAAAGCAAACCGCCGGATGCAAATCCGGTAAGGGTGAAAGGGCAGGGTAAGAGCCTGCCGGGAGTTGAAGTAATTCTCTCCGTCAAGGTAAACCCCTCCCGGAGCAAGACCAAATAGGGGGTGATGCTGCTGCCCGCAGCGTTTGAATCCCGGGTACTGGTCGCATTAGACAGATGGTTGCCGCTCTTGCAAAAGAGTACAGAATCCGGCTTACAGCCGTCGCCTCTTTTTTTATTTTTTTTATTTTTCTGCCGAACTTTTTTCTTTTTCAGATACTCCAATCCGGTAAAGGGGGGAGATGTCTATGAAAGATCAAAATTTATTCCGAACTGTATCGTATGTGACCGTTGTAAGTTCCATGCTGTTGACCGGATCCGGTTGTGCATTGGGGGATTCCACCGCTGCTATTCCGACTGTGGAACATTTTGAGCTGGAACGTTATCTGGGCAAATGGTATGAAATTGCACGTTTGCCGCACTGTTTTGAAAAAGGGCTTGATAATGTGACTGCAGATTATTCCCTGCGCCGGGATGGAAAAGTTGCAGTTCATAACAGTGGCTTGAAAGATGGAAAACGGCGTTGTGTCAAAGGGATTGCGATCCGCGGAGGACGTCCGGATCAGGGCTTGCTTAAAGTTTCCTTTTTCCGTCCGTTCTATGGCGAATACCGTATTATTATGATGGATCCGGATTATAGCTGGGCGGTCGTGACCGGAGAGACCAATGATTATCTCTGGATCCTTTCCCGCAGTTCAACAATCAGGAAAGAAACTCTTTCCGCCATATTGAAGAAACTGCGGTATTTGAAATTTGATGTATCCCGTTTGGAATATCCCTGGCATGATCCGGCATTATCTGAGACAGAAATACCAGAGTGCGGTACCAATACCGATTCCAATCAGAATACTCAGTAAAACATAAAAGATCTTTGCAGCCGGAGAAGGCGTTTTTTCTGTATTCTGTTTTTCCAGTTCCTGCAGGAAAATTGTCCGGACTGCATCCATACGGTTGATCATATCTTCATGAGGGATTTTCGGTTTTTCTGTAAAGAGTTTTCCCATGAGTCTGGTCAACCGCATTCTTTTGTTCATTGCCAGTCCACTTGCTTCCATGAAGACAGCAATATTTCTGCGGTAGAGTTTCACCAGCGAGGAGATGATCATCGGGCCACCGAAGAGGAGAAGAATACAGACAAAAATCAGCAGAACGCTCCAGATGGAAACGTTTTTCAATGTCTGAGCCATGAATGCAACAGCACTTCCGATTGCCGCCAGTCCGACGCCGCCGCCCATGAGCATCATGGAACCACTGACCGCCGGAGTCTGCTGTTTTGCCGCAGGAGCTTTTAGCTGTTTGGGATCAAACTTCTGAGCCTGAGTAAAGGTTTTATCCAAACCTGTTTCCACTTCTTTGCTGCGTGCGGAGAAAAATTTATCAAGTTGTTTTCCGATCAATGCACCAAAACGGATGAAGGGCATCTGCAGAGCTTCCGAGATCGAAACCGGCTGCAGAATGAAATCCACAACTTTAGCATCCCATGCCAGACCATCGTGAGTATAGAAGATCCCGTACTTGCCGACAAAGAGATTGTACATGTCTCCGGAGGTCACAGCCACTGCCAACTGTAAGGTCTTCAAGGCTTTGGGCTGTCCGGTCTGCGCCACGATATACATGGTGCAGATATTACTCCGGGTTGCGATTTTTTTATGATCTGCAATAGATGTCACCCGTGTTGCCATGTGGAAACAACGTCCATCCATGACCAGTGTTCCCGCCTGAAGGATAGAGGTTTTTGTTGAATCAAAAAGGATCCGCAGGTTTACATAGTTGTTGAGGAAGGGGATCAGATTCTGCTGATAGAGGATCAATTTCTGAACTTCATTGAAACATTTGATTTCATCCGCATGTCTCAAATCCTCCTTCAGAAGAGCCCGGAGTTTATCTGCAACATGATCTTCCATTGCTTTTTTCAGAGTAGCAAGATCGAATTTATCAAACAAATCAGTCGGTTTCCGAGCCAGCCATGCTGCATAGGGGGCATAGACAGCTTTGATCGCATTCCATTCTTCTTCGGTCAGTTCGCGTTTATCTTTGACACAGAGATCGAAGAAGAGTTGTACTTTGTCACGCCAGAGCGGATTCAAATCTGCATCAATGCTGAAGTTGCATTCTTTGTTCGGACATGCGATCGGAGCTTTCTGCAAAGCAGCTGCAACATCTTCGATATTCATCGCATTGGGCGCAGTTGCATTGAATTCAGCTTTTGTTCCGAAAAGACGGAATGCCCGGCACTGGACAAAATATTGATCCAGAGTGTCCTTGACTGCCATTAGTGCATTGTAACATTTTGCAGTGTCGGTTCCATTGGGATATACAACGGTTGCGTTGCTGTCCTGTTCATCATTCCAGAGAATATAGGCGGCAGCTGTTTTTTCAAACGTATCCAATGCAGCATCATTGAAGCCGTCCAGCCCGGAAACATCCTGTGTTT
>JAGCNI010000101.1 GCA_017646015.1 Lentisphaeria bacterium | reverse complement strand
CGAATATCTGCTGATCATCCATAACCACGACGGTCTGTTCGGTCCCTGGCGTCCCTATGATACCAGCCAGCACCGCCGCCCGCTGTTTGCTCTCCGCGGACGTTTTGTCCCCGGAGCCGATCAGCCTCTTGAATTTTCGGAACCGATGCTGTTGATGGACAACAACGGGATCCGCTGGGGTCATGGCACGCAGAAGATCGCTGATATTGCAGTTTACGGCGACCTGACCTGCGACGGAGATAAAGTTACGCTCTGGTATGCGGACAGAAAACATTTTCTGCTCGGCAAGAACATCGATATGGATGTTTTCAGAAACATGCGTTTCAAAGGCATCGAAGGCGAACAGTTGTTCCATCCGACCTTTCCCTGATTGTATGGTCCACTGAAAAAATAATGCAACAATTCGATCTGAAAGAAGCAATATGAAAAATCTTAAACAGAAACTTGCGACAGGAAAAGCAGTCCTCGGACTTTTCATGGCATCCGGCTGTACTGCGGTAACAGAGATTGCGGCAGGAGTCGGCTATGATTTTCTGATCCTGGACGGTGAACATGGACAGTGTGACGAGAACAGTATATTTCAGCAGTTGTGTGCGATGAGATCCTATTCATCCGTCGGGCTTGTACGTATTCCGGCATTCCGCCACGAATATGTCAAGAGAATGCTTGATTACGGGGCAGACGGAATTCTCTCCCCGATGATCGAAGATGCCGCACAGGCACAGGCCTTTGCCCTGTCCATGCGCTATCCCCCGGACGGCAATCGCGGCATGACCGGGATCTTCCGTGCGTCTGATTACAATAATGATTTTGATGATTATTATGCGAAGGTGAATGAGACCCTTCTCTGTGCGGCACAGATCGAATCTGTCAAAGGAGTGGAAAATGTCGATGAAATCGCAGCTGTGAAAGGGATCGATCTGCTTTTCATCGGACATTCCGACCTCTCCAGCGATTATGGTTGTTACAAACAATTCACCGATCCGCGGATGCTGGCAGCAGAAGAACGCATCTTTCAGGCTGCCCGCAGAAACGGAAAATTTGTCGGCATGGTTTTGCGTCCTGGAATGGATCTGGACGAATATGTGAAACGTGGAGTCAATTTCATCTGTCTGGGAACAGATCTGGGACTCATCAAAAAAACTTTTAAGGATACACTGGCATTATGATGAAACATTCTTTTCTTTCCGTATTGTTGTCTTGCTGCCTCTTCGGGATCTCCGCGCTGCTGTTGGGCGCGCCTGTTATTTCCGGAGCAACAAGTGACGGTCGGCTGTTTTACAAAAAAGGTGAAACCGCTGTATTTTTCCTGCGGCTGGAAGGTCTTGAGACTTCAAAACCAAAGCCGGTCAAATGGGTATGGAAACTGAAACGGGATTATGAACAGCCGTTGGAAGGAACAGCGGATTATGTTCATGGCAAACCGTTGATCCTGAACATTTCATTGCCGCATGCCGGTTTTGTCCACATCAGCGCACGCCTGGTTATGGCGGACGGAAGTGTCATGCGGATCCCGAAACAGAAGGAATATAGCGGCGGACTCGGTTTTTCAATGGAAGAGTGTCGCGCCAATCCCGCACCGGAAGATTTTGACGAATTCTGGGCTGACCAGCTGAAAAAGTTGGAAAAAGTCCCGATGAAACCGATCATAAAAGAAGTACCGTCCAACATCAAGGGATCCCGCTGCTATGCAGTGGAAGTCCCCTGTCTCGGACCGAGACCCGTGACCGGATATCTGGTCATTCCCGAAGGTGCAAAAAAAGGTTCCCTGCCCGCGATGGCAGTTTTCCATGGTTATTCCTACAAACGGCACACTCCGCCGAAATCGGTTGCTGAACAACAGCTTATCACGTTCAATATCAATGCCCATGGCATGAAACTGGATATGACACCGGAAGAGTTCGCAGCCACACAGCCTGCATTCAAGGATTATGCTTTCTCCAAAACTGAAAACAGCAATCGGGAAACTGCGTATTTCTACGGAATGACTCTGCGCGTTGCACGGGCATTGCAATTCATCAAAACCCTGCCGGAATGGAACGGCAAAGAACTGATCGTCAACGGAGGAAGTCAGGGCGGACTGCAGTCGATCTGGGCTGCATCTCTGGACAAGGATGTGACCCTCTGTCAGATCCTGATTCCGTGGTGCTGCGACCTCGGCGGCATCAGCAAAGGACGTTATTCCGGGAAATGGCGTATCCCGTATGTGCCCGCTCTTGATTATTTTGACGCAGCGATCCATGCAAAACGCATCAAAGCACGTGTGGAAGTCTCCCGTGCCGGTATGGGAGATCACGAGTGCCCGCCGTCCGGTATCGCAGCATTCTACAATAACCTGAGCTGCAAAGCAAAGATCCGCTGGGAACAGGGTTCCACACACGGCTATGTCCCGCCCTCCCAGTATCGTCAATATCAGGATTTCTGCCGCGAAGCAGACAACGGCAAAACAGTACAACCCTCAAAAAAAAAAGTACTGTCCCCTGTAAACAAGGTGCAGGGAAAGAATGAACTGCTGACTCCCGCAGGAACAACAAAGGCGCACGTTCTCACGGAAAGTTATTACTGGATGAAAGAGAAAGTGCCGCCGAAAGGAGACCGAACTGAGAAGTCCGGTTTTTTTCGGGAGAAAGAATGGCAAAACGACGTACGGCTGTTTGATGGAAAAACAACATGGAACTCTTCAGTCAGTACGCCGTTTTGTGCAAATCGTCCCAAACACATCATCGTTACCTTGGACCTGAAAGAAAATTGTTCTCTTTCCAAAATCGCATTTTCGATCGTCAATGAAGGGAAAACAGGAAATTTTCCGGCAACCTGCCGTCTGTTTGTCAGCGAAGCAGGAACAGATGCCTCACAAATGCAGATGATCCGGAAATATACCAATCCCTATAAAGACATCAAATCAGCCCCCGCCAGATATGATTTTGAGATGATCCCGCCTCCGGGAACCAAAGGACGCTATGTTCAGCTTGTGCTGGAATCCAAGAGTCCCATGATGCAGGTCAGTGAACTGAAAATCTATGGTGTCCGCCTCGGCGAAGAGGAAAAAAATGTCATGCCGGCAGCATGGCGTCTGGAACCGGAAAATATTCCCGGATTCGTCCGCGATATCGATGTTCCGAATATGCTGGGCAAAAGTGCCTCCGTCAAAAGACAGGTCGTGAACATCCGCGTTCCGGAAAGTGCAAAGGGGAAAAAGACCTTTGTTCATGTCCGCTACTGCAATCAGGGAACACAGGACATGATCATTCTCTGCGATGGGAAACAGACTGTCATGCCCGTTCAGCCCAAAGGAAAAGCATGGAGCTGGAAAAAAGTCGGAGAAACAGAAAAATCTGATTTCACGATGTTCTTCAAAAGAACCGGCAGACGTGCGCCGGGACTGGACAGTATCCTGATCACGACCGATGCATCTTTTGACCCGAATAACAGTTCTTTGAGTCAGCTTCTGAAGGTTCCGGTAATTGCCCATGTGCCGGGATTCGGTGAAACGCTTGCAAAGACGGAACCGAACCTTTCTCCTGCGGAATTTGCGGAAAAACTGGCTGTTCATTATAATATTCCGAAATCCGCCGTACAAAAGAAGTTCTCCACTCCGGAGGGTGCGATCCTCTGGCAGGGGAAACCGATTTTTCCGGTCACGTTTTATGGGGCAGCACCGTATGATAAACGCCTGTCCGATATGCCTCTGAACGTATTTATTGGAACCCACGAGTTCAATGTACGGACTGAAAAATATGCTCTTGTTCCGAATTTTCATGATGTCTGGTATGCCTATGATATGCTGGCGAACTGGGTTTCGGAAATGGCTGCGGATAACCAGATCATCATGCACTATATCTGCGATGAACCTGGCAACGTCGGGGTCTCGATCAAAGCTCTGGAACGCATGAATGCCGTAGTCAAACGTCTGGATCCGAATCATCCCACTTTTGTCAATGACGTACCGGCAAGTGCCGGAAACAAACGTCTGATGCAGATTGCAGACTATGTCGGCATTGACCATTATCCTGTTCCGGACGGACGCGTCTTCGACGTCGGTTATTCTGTGGACCTCGCCCGTGTGTCCTCCAATGGACGCCCGATCATCTTTGTTGCACAGGCATTTGACTGGGCAGGCTACCGGAAGGGGAACGGTCGCTGGCCGACACCTGATGAGATCTCCTGTATGACCTGGATCCCGATCATTCACGGGGCTCGCGGATTGTTCTATTATGAATTTCCTGCGCCGGTCATGGGGTCTGCGACCTGTATCAAAGATATCAATCCCAAAGCATGGGAACGCCTGCTCGAACTGGTGAAAAATATCCGTGCTATCGAACCCGAACTGACAGGACCGGAAGCGGAATTTCCCGGAACATATCAGGAGAAAACAGAACGGAATCATCCTGTCTCTCTGCGTCTGGCTCTCTCTCAGGACAAACGCAAGGCTGTACTGATCATAGCCAACGGCTGGGAATCCAAGGCAGAGTTGACTCTTGCATGGAAAAAACAGCCTGCCGAAATGATCCCGATGTTCGTTCACGGCGTTTCGCAGAAGAATATGACATTTTCAATGCAGCCGTTCGGCACAGCGGTGTACAGAATCAAGGCTGACTGGCTGGCAGATTTGCCGGTTCTTTCACGTGAACAGGCATTGCAGGTCGTTCAGAAACGTCTGGATAAAAATACAGATCGTCCCGAAGCAGACCTGAAACTTCTCCCGAAAGCGGACTGGTCCAAAGCCACCGATCTGCTGGACAGTTGGAAGAGTATCCGCCGTCCGAATGCTGCGAAGATCTGTGCAACGCCTGAAGGATTGCATTGCAAAATGACGATCCGTATTCCGGTCAATGCGAAAGCCCGGATCACGAAACGCGACGGTGATGTATGGCGAGATCCCAGTATCGAATTGTTCCTGTCTGCGGCGGATGGAAAGAGCGGCGCACATCTGCTGCTCAATATGAACAATGTTCAGATGGACGGACGGTTCAGTCTCGAGAGCAGTGAAAAATACAACTGGAAACAGGATTACAAATGGACCACCGCTGTGATCAAAGGTGCTGAGATCGCCGAGTTTACCGCTACCATTCCCTGGTCTGAAGTCAAACGGATGACCGGATTTTCACCGTCTGAAGGCGGTACGATCCTGTTCAACATCGCCAGCACCTCGGCGAATCTGGACTGGGCTGGACTTTCCGGAGGAAGTTTCCTTGTACCGGGCAAGTTCGGTATTCTCCGTCTTCCGAAATTTTAACAGATAAAACCCCAATCAATAAGTAAGGATAAAAATGAGTACATCAAAAAGCTGGGTTGCCCAGCATGTCGCCGCCCTGCCCAAAAGCGGGATCCGTGCAATCTATGACATCATGAACACCATGGATGTCGTTGTTTCACTTTGTGTCGGGGAACCGGATTTTGAAACACCGGAGCCGATCCGGCATGCCACTGTTGAAGCAATCAACAATGGTGTCACGCATTATACCGCCAATCTTGGCTATTTGGAATTGCGTCAGGAAATCTGCAAATATGTCAAGGACCGTTTTCAGAGTGAATATGATCCTGCCAGTGAGTGTATTGTCACCATCGGTGTCAGTGAAGCCCTGTCGATCCTTATGCAAGCTCTGCTGAATCCCGGAGATGAAGTTCTGTTTCATCAGCCCGGTTTTGTGGCATACTCCCCCACGATCCGGATGATGCACGGGGTTCCGGTCGCCGTTCAGACCTACGAAAAGGACAACTTTGTTCTTCAGGTGGAAGAACTGGAAAAAAAGGTGACACCGAAAACCCGCGCATTGCTCATCAATTATCCGAACAACCCCACTGGAGCCGGATTGAGCTGGGAAGATAAACAGAAGATCGCCGATTTCGTTATCCGCCACGATCTTTTCCTGATCAGCGATGAAATCTATGAAGAACTTTCCTACGTTCCGCGTTCCCCGTCCATCACCTCCATCCCCGGAATGAAGGAACGTTCCGTACTGGTCAACGGCTTCAGCAAATCATTCGCCATGACAGGATACCGCATGGGTTTTGCCTGCGGTCCCCATGAACTGATCGATGCCATGATGAAAGTCCATCAGTACTCTATTGTCTGCAACTCCAGTTTCTGTCAGAAAGCAGCATTGACAGCTCTCCGGACCTGCGGTTCCTACCGTGATGAAATGAGAGCGGAATATCAGAAACGCAAAGATCTGATCGTTTCCGGATTGAATGATCTGGGACTCCATTGTTTCATGCCCAGCGGTGCATTCTATGTCTTCCCCTGCATTCAATCCACGGGATTGGATTCCATGACATTT
>JAGCNI010000100.1 GCA_017646015.1 Lentisphaeria bacterium | reverse complement strand
TCAAATATGCAGTGATCCTGATCGATGAGATCACTCTGCGATTGAAAAATGCAACACATACCGACCAGAAATCAGCCTTACTGGAAGCATCTGTCATCCGGATACGTCCGGTTCTGCTTGCGGCATTGACCACGATCCTCGGAATGGCACCCCTGGTTACAGATGCGTTTTTTTCCGCAATGGCGGTAACGATCATGGCGGGACTGGCATTTGCCTGTATTCTCACACTGATCGTGGTTCCGGTCTTTTATTCGCTGTTTTACAAAATCCAATAACCAACCAAACAGGAGGGAATTATGTATTTTATCATGTTTGCATCATTCATCGGTTTTACCGGAGCAGTCGCATTTCTGACCTGGCTGATTGTCCGGAAAAAAGAGCATGATTCACTGACAGGCTATTTTCTGGCGGGCAGATCACTGACTTTTCCCTTTATTGCGGGGTCTCTCTTACTGACCAATCTTTCGACAGAACAGATGGTTGGCTTGAACGGATCAGCATTTGCAGAAGGATTGGCGGTCATGGCATGGGAGATCCTGGCAGTGATTGCTCTTGTGGTGATGGCGTTATTCTTTCTGCCAAGGTTTCTGCGGGCGGGAGTGACAACTGTTCCACAATATCTTGCATTGCGTTTCGACCGCCATACAGGAACGATCTGCAACATCATTTTTCTGCTGGCATATACATTCGGTCTTTTACCTATTATATTATATACAGGTGCAACGGGATTGAACGGGATTTTCAATATCTCTTCCCTGACCGGAATCAGCAATGAATCAGTCAATCTGTGGGGAATGATCTGGTTTGTCGGGATCATCGGTGCCATTTATGCCCTCTTCGGGGGCTTGCGTTCAGTGGCAGTTTCAGATACGTTGAACGGGATCGGATTGTTGATCGGAGGATTTATGATCGTCTATTTTGCCTTGAACAAACTCAGCGATGGACAGGGGATCTTCTCCGGACTGCAAATCCTTCATGATGCTCTGCCGGAAAGATTCAATTCGATCGGGAAAGCGAACTCCAGTATTCCGTTTTCAACATTATTCACCGGAGTATTGATCATCAATCTTTTTTATTGGTGCACGAATCAGCAGATCATCCAGCGGACTTTTGGAGCCAGCTCTCTGGCGGAAGGACAGAAAGGGGTACTGCTCTGCGGTCTGCTCAAACTCTTCGGTCCGCTCTATCTTGTGATTCCGGGAATCATTGCCTATTATCTTTTCCGGGACAGCGGGATCAAACCGGATCTTGCATACGGCAAACTGGTTCATACGGTTCTGCCTGCACCGCTGACAGGATTTTTTGCAGCGGTCATGGTGGGAGCGATCCTGAGTTCATTCAATTCAGCATTGAATTCTGCATGTACCCTGTTCAGTCTGGGAATATACAAGGAACTTTTCCGTAAAAACGCATCGGAACATGATGTTGTCCGCAGTGGAAAAATCTTCGGCTGGATCGTAGTCTTTGCCTCCATGATCGTAGCTCCTCTGCTGGCGGGAACAACCAGTATTTTCACCTATCTGCAATATATGAACACGATTTATTTCATTCCGATCTTTGCCGTTGTACTGACCGGAATGTTGACTTGCAAAGTTCCCGCAAAAGCTGCCAATACAGCTTTGATCGTTGGATGTATTCTGATGGGGATCGGATTGGCATTCCCCGTTATCAATCCGTTCCACTATGCAGCATTGATCTTTCTGGTGCTGGTCTTTTTTATGTGGATCTGCGGCAAACTTTCCACAAACACTGCGATCCATACGGTTCAGGATGCAGGTGCGGTTGATATGACTCCATGGGAATATGCCCCGCATTGCGGACTTTTCCTTTTCCTGACTGTTATCATTATCTATACAGCCATGGCTGATTTCTGATTCTGACAGGAAAGATTGCAAGTGCCGGGATCGTCATTTTTCAGTTCCGGTACTTGCACAGGAAAGATTTTATATCATTTTTTGCAAAATTATATTGCAATCGCTCTTTATTTTTATAAAAATCCGGTTATATTGTTTCTGAAATATCTTCTTCAAAATAAAAAATAAAAAAGGAAGAATAACGATGTATGTAGAAAAAATTCCGTGGACAGCCAACTATGAAGAAACAGAAATTCCGGCTTATACCCTGCCGGACGCCTTGCTTTGTCAGGATGGAACTACGGTAAAAAATGCAGAAGAATGGCAGAATAAACGCCGTCCGGAATTGTTGGAAATTTTCAAAAAAGAAATGTACGGACAAATTCTTCCGATGCCGGATCACGTTGAATATGAAGTTCTGACAGACTCCAAACCGGCTCTTGATGGTATCGCAATGATGCGGCAGACACGGATCCATTTCAAAATGGATAATGGAAAATCCCATGATGTGGATGTCCTCATGTTCACCCCCGCCAAAGAAGGGAAACATCCTGTTTTTGTGGGCTTGACTTTTGTCGGAAATCATGTATGCTCTACGGATCCGGAGATCATCATCACCGGCAGACGCATGGATGCTTCTGAAGAATATCAGAAAGATCTGGAAAGCAAACGCGGTTTTCAGGAAAGACGTTTCCCGCTGAAAGAGATCATTTCCCGTGGATACGCCATTGCCTTTGCCTGCTATAACGACATCTTCCCGGATCGTCCCAGCGGATGGAAAGAAAGCGCATTGAATCTCTTTATACCGATCGGAGAATTGGCAAGCCCCAGCGGTTATTCCTCTATCGGCGTATGGTCATGGGGAATCTCCCGGATTCTGGATTATGTTTCGACTCTGCCGGAAATCGATGCAGAAAAAGCCTGTGTATTCGGTCATTCCCGTCTTGGTAAAACTTCTCTCTGGACAGGTGTTATCGATGAACGTTTTAAATTGGTTTGTGTGAATGACTCCGGTTGCGGCGGTGCCGCCCTGAGCCGTCGTCTTTACGGTGAAACCCTCTTCTCCATGATGCATTATACCGGCATTGGGAAATATTGGTTTACAGCGACTCTGCGTCCCTATGTTTACGCCACTGACACCCTGCCGATGGATCAACATGAATTGATTGCATTGGTTGCTCCCCGTGCAGTTGCAGTTCACAGTGCCACCGAAGACCAATGGGCAGACCCGACCGGGGAATATCTTTCCGCTTATTACGCTGGAAAAGTTTTCAGTTTGTTCGGTAAAGAACCCTTGAAATCCCTGACACCTCCGCCGCCGGATACTCCGGTCGGTACTGATGTCAGTTACTTTGAACGTACCGGAAAACATGACATTCTCCTCTCCGACTGGACTCATTACATGGATATGGCAGACCGTATTTTTAAGAAATAATTTTTGCTGATCCATTCGTTTTTTAAAGAAACATCTGTCTGTCCACCTGACAGCAGGTGTTTCTTTTTTTATCTTTTACAAGAAGAGTTCATGCTTTTTCCGGATAAAAAAAGGCGGACTGCTTGATATTTTGTATTTACAGAGTATATTACTTGCGAAAAATTTCAACCTTTTACGCACAATATTAACGCGGGTTCTGCCCGCAAGGAGCAAAAAATGGATCAAGTCAAAATTCTGCATGACAATGATGCCGACGCATCTTTTCTGAACGGAAAAACCGTGGCTGTCATCGGCTATGGAAGCCAGGGCTGTGCTCAGGCTTGCTGCATGAGAGATTCCGGGGTCAATGTGATTATCGGTTCCCGTAAAGGACCCTCTTTCGAACGTGCTGTCAATGATGGTTTTCTGGTTATGTCTGCCGCAGAAGCAGCTGAAAAAGCAGACATTATTCACATTCTGCTGCCGGATGAATTCCACAAATCCACTTTCGACAACGAAATCAAACAGTTTATGAAACCGGGCAAAACCCTTTCCTGCTCTCACGGTTTCAATATCGTTTTCAAACAGATCCTTCCTCCGGAAGGCTGCGACGTCATCATGGTCGCTCCGAAAAGCCCGGCTACTGAAGAACGGAAAGCATATCTCGCTGGTTTCGGTGTCCCCGGTCTGATCGCTGTCGCACAGGACGCAACCGGACATGCTTCCAAAACAGCTCTGGCAATGGCAAAAGCCATGGGATTCACTCGCGCCGGTGTTCTCGAATGTACCTTTGAACAGGAAACATACGAAGACCTCTTCGGTGAACAGAATGTTCTCTGCGGCGGATGTGTTGACCTGATGAAATATGGTTTTGAAACATTGGTCGAAGCCGGTTATCCCCCGGAAATGGCATACTTTGAATGTATCCATGAACTGAAACTGATCGTTGACCTTGTCTTTGAAGGCGGTATCCAGAAGATGAACGCCGTGATCTCCAACACAGCAGAATTCGGGGAATATTACAACGGTCCGCAGATCATCACTCCGGATGTCAAAGAACGTATGAAAGAATCTCTCAAACGGATCGAATCCGGCGAATTCGCAAAAACATTCCTTGATGAAATCAAGAATGGTTCTCCGAACCTCCTCGGAAAACGCAAGGCTCTCGGCGATCACATCGCTGAAGTCACCGGCCGCAAAATCCGTTCTCTCTTTGAACGCAAAGGCTGATCCGGAAAATTCTGATTCCGTACAATATCAAAAATCCGGCAGGGTTCATCCAATGTTCCCGCCGGATTTTTTTGTGTCCTTATTTTCAGGATCCGGAATCGGAGCCATTCGACAGACATAAAAAAAACCGGACACAGTCTTTGAAAACTGTATCCGGTTGAAGATTCAGAATTGAAACAACGGATCAGAAATCGCCGCCATCATCCTCCATATTTTCACCATCATCCATATTTTCGCCATCAGGATTCTGCTGCATGTCAGGATTATTCATATCACCGCCACGTTCACGACGTTCTTTTTCCAAACGTTCTTTTTCGATCGCTTCACGTTCAGCACGCAGTTTGGCTTCTTCTTTCATTTCTTCAATATACGCATTCACAATGATTTCTGCGGGTTCCCAACTGTTACGCAGATAGATATACCCCAGTTTTTCATTGTGTTTGCGGATCTTTGCATAGGCTTCATTGAAGAGTTTTTCAGAATATGCAAGACGTTTTTTCAGATAGGACTGGACAAGTTCGTTGACATATTCTTTCTGTGCCTGTTCATTGAATTTCTTATCAAATTTCACTCGAGATTCAGGAATCAGGTCAAACAGCGGAATATAACGACTGTTCAGACGCAGACTTTTTCCACCCATACCAAAACCATAGAAGATACCTTCATAAGAAGCGGTCTGACGTCCGCGACGGTAAAACACTTTTACTTTTTCGCGATTCTTTGTCATGACATATTTTGCGGCAGCTTCTTTTTCTGCCTGTTTACGGATCTCATCCGGAGATTGCGGGAATTTTGCATTGACTTTAGCCTCAAAAGATTTCTTGATATCTGTAAGAGAACGTTTATCAGGATCCTGATCCGGTTTCAGCGGAACGATGCGGGCAACTGCTGTTTTGATTTCGTTCACGACATTGGCATCATTCAGATCCTGCCGTTCATCAAAACGTTTTTTAACGATTGCCTTGATCTGCTCCACACGATCATTGGAAAGTTTATATTCTGCACTGGTGATTCTATCTTTCGGAGTATATTTCTTTCTCGGCAGTTCTTTTTCGCCGTCAGAATTCATCATATCCATTCCGGGCTCAAAATTACGTTCCCGTTCTCTGGTGCGTCTTTCGCGGGCACGATCACGATTCCGGTCGGAATAACTCTCCTGAGCAACAGTACCATACACAGCACCGCTGACCAACAAAGCTGTCAAGAATAATCTAAGCATAATTTTTCCTTTATATTTTAATTTGTGCTATTGAATTTTACAGTCACCTAATCTATATTGCAAATACGGTTTTGTCAAACGAAAATATAACTTTTTTTGCAAGAAGTCTGGATAAATATGGCAACAGAGACAAAAAATTACGTTTTTACACTGACGGATAACGATTTTTTTACATTGAAACAGTTGTTGTCTGACGCAAATTGGGAGCTGCAGGATGCTCCTTATATGCACTATAAAGCCAAAAAAGGAAAAACTTCGGTCTGTGCTTATCAAAGCTGAAAACTGGTGGCACATGGACAATAAGCTTCGGAATTTGTCGAGTTCATTCTTGAACCTCTTGTTCTCAAAGAAAAAGCATTTGAAAATCAAAACCCGACTGAACCGCAGGAACCCTTTGCTCCTCATGCAGGAATGGACGAAAGCGGAAAAGGTGATTTCTTCGGACCTTTGGTCGTGGCGGCTGTCTATGTCCGCGATGAAGAAACAGCGGCAAAATTGCTCAAACTCGGTGTCCGGGACTCCAAAATGATCAAGAATGACAAAACGATCCTTGAAACAGCCAAAGGGATCCGTCAAATCGTCGGGGATGAAATGGGGTTGGTCACGATCGGACCGGAAGCGTATAACCGTCTCTACAATACTTTCGGCAATCTGAACCGTCTGCTTGCGTGGGGACATGCCCGTGCATTGGAAAATCTTTTGAACAACGTCCCGGAATGTCCGGCGGCATTGGCGGATAAATTTGCGGATGAACATTTGATTCTGAATGCACTCAAAGAAAAAGGCAGCCGGATCGCCCTCCAACAGCGCACAAAAGCGGAAAGTGATATTGCTGTTGCCGCAGCATCCATCATGGCACGGGCACAGTTTGTCCGGATCATGCAGAAATTGAGTGAAGAAAACGGTCTGACTCTCCCCAAAGGAGCCAGCACACAAGTGGATGAAGCCGCCGCTCAACTCTTCCAGAAAGGCGGAACAGAACTTCTGACAAAAGTCGCCAAAATGCACTTCCGCACGGCTTATAAAGCTCAAGGTCTCCCCCTCCCCGAAAAAACGATCTGGAAACATTGAGTCTTTTTTCTGAGGACTGAGGACAGAGTGTAGTGGTCAATGAAAATTTTGCCACCCCAAAAAATTGTCGGACAAGTCCAACAAAGTCTGACCGGTCCGACATTCTCTAATCATTCTGTTTTGTACGAAGAAAATTTCACTCTGTATTTGATTTTTGGGAAACTGCATATAAGTTACAGGATGTTTTTTGAAAAAATTGAAATCAACAGGGAGTCTTATTTATGAGCGATACACAGATACAGTCTGAACACGATGGTGCCAACGGGAAAGCATTGATTCCGTTTTTTGTATTTCTGTTTTTTTATCTCGGACTTTCCATCTGGGCGAACGATTTTTATAAAGTGCCGATGCCGATTGCATTTCTGGTGGCATCCGCTACGGCACTGTTGATGAACCGGAAACAGAAACTCTCCGAAAAAGTCGAGATCTATGCACGGGGAATGGGCGAGGAAAATATTATGATCATGTGTTTGATCTTCATCCTCGCCGGAGCATTTGCCACGATTGCAAAAGGAATGGGGGCTGTTGATTCCGCGGTTCTGATCGCACGCAATCTTGTACCGGATTCACTTCTGCTGACAGGGATTTTTGTGGTCTCCTGTTTCATTTCACTCTCGATCGGGACAAGTTGCGGAACGATTGCCGCACTGACTCCGATCGCAATCGGATTGATTGGTCCGATGCAGATCTCACCGGGACTGATGCTGGGAGCTGTAATCTGCGGTGCGATGTTCGGCGATAATATGTCCATGATTTCCGACACAACGATCTCTGCGACACGTACGCAACAGGTTTCCATGC
>JAGCNI010000099.1 GCA_017646015.1 Lentisphaeria bacterium | reverse complement strand
ATATCGTTATCGGGATCAATGATCAGCAACTGACGGCACTGTTCCCGGATTTTTTCCTGTTGGGTATTGAGATCATACTCTTTGATCCTCTGCTGCATCCCGGCGATCCACAATTTTTCCATCGTCCGTCGATTGAGAGCGGATGGAGTGAGCTGCACAATGTCCGGGATTAGAGTCAATCTTCCAGTTTTATACAGCTTATCTGCATAACAGATTTGTGTATCAGGGGATTGTGGAGAAATTACATACGCCTGACGTGCCATCATAACAGCCCGTTCCATATTCCCGTTTTCTGCAAAGAGTTCAGCCATATTCAATAAAACAGCCTGTCGATAAGAAGAATTTTGCGGGATGTTTGTATAGATCCGGAGTGCTGCCTGATTCCTGCCGTTTTCTGCAAGCTTCTTTGCCGCAAAGAAGAGCAATGCCGCATTCCCCTTCGCATCTGCTTTTTCCAGAAGATCGCAAGCAGCATTTTTTTCTCCTTTTTTATAGAGAAGCAAGGCTTCGCAATAGGGTTTATAAAGCTTGTCTTTACTCAAAAACAACAAATCATCCTCCCGCATTGCAGTGCTGGCGAAAGTCCAGTATTCCTGCATGATCTCCGGAGAAAAATGTTTTTTGAACAGGTTTGACACCCGGTCAAAATCTTTCTTTTTCATTGCAGAGAATACTTCATAACGCAACATTTCTGCTGCCTGTCCGGGGAAAGTCTGCTTGAAGTATGCAATCAGTTTCTCACTTTGTGCCGGTTCCCGGTTCAGATAATATTCAATGGCGATTTTTATGATCCCCTGATCTTTCCCGAACCGTTGCAGCGCATCTTTCAGAAGAGTGATATTGATTGCATTTTTCTTTTTCTGAGAAAGCAGAATATATTTTGCTGTAAAGACTTCCGGTTTGCGGTTGTAAAGTGTTGATGCAAGCTGAAAAAATGTTTCCTTGCCATTGTTCTTTGTGAATGTATGTTTCAGATAGCCGGAGAGCATGTTATCTGCCCGCTGTTGCAAATCAAGATAATTCTGCTGTGCAAGCAATGCCGTATAACTGTCCGAGATGGCAGAAAGATCATTTTCCTGCAGATCTGCACAGAAAAACATGAATGCAGCCAATGGGGTTTTGATATTTTCCCGTAAAGGAAGAGTTAAATCTTTCAAGGCGGAAATATCATTTTTTGCCAATGCGGTCAACGCATCAAAATAGTAACAGCACAACATTGCAATATTTCCGGAGTCCGATTGAAATTTGGAACGGAGCAGGGCAATTTTTTCAGTTTGATTCAGCAAACAGTAAATTTCTGCTGTCTGCATGGTGGCGATCGGGTCATGATAGCTCGCAAGATATTTTTCAAACACGCTCAATGCTTTTCCGAAAGACCGGTATTTTGCATAAAAACGCCCCAGTGCAGGAGCAAAAGCAAATTCATTGAGTTCGCATGCCTGACGCAATGTTTTTTCTGCATTGTTAAAATCCTGCATAGAAAGATAAATTTCTGTCCGTGCAGCCAAGATCTCCTGTTTCAAAAACGCATCTGCATCTTTGAAATAGGAATCCAGTGCAAAAAGTTTTTCAGTATGATTCAAGTGGGTGTGTTTGAAAACCAGAAACGCCAACTCTCCGAGACGGTTGTTATTGTTCCGCCGTTCAAGCTGCCATTTGTACTTGTTCGTGTTGCCGTTGTGTCCGGCTGAATAGAGTAAAAGTTGGTTCCATGCCTCCGGACGATCCGGCTGGTGGGAAAGAAAATTTTCCAGACGGTCGAAATAACGGGCGAAAGCAAGACTTCTGATATAGCATTCTTTGTTTTCCCGACTCAAGGGATTCAGTCGGTGAGCCATGTAGCAGTAATAAACTTGTTCCGGATAATTTTTGTGTTTTCCGGCAATTTCTCCGAGCATGATATACGCGGCTTCGTTGTCATCATCCTTGCGGATCACTTGCAGTAATTGAGCTTTGGCAAGAAGGAGTGATTCTGAGTCGCCGCGTTGTAAATTATTTTGAGCCAGTTTGAACAGACGGATATTCTGATAATTTGAAAAAAGCAAATACACCGTCATGCCGATACATCCGAGCAGGATCAGCACAGATACCGTTATCAATATGATATGCGATTTTTTCAAATTTTTCATGTCTGTTCAACAACCAGGCAATCATTGTAGGAGCTTATTCTGATTTGTAAAGTTTTTTGCGCTTTTTCAGATAGACCAGTGTTCCGCCGCCGATGATCAATGTGGCAAGAATGCCCGGCAACGGCTGTCCGGAAGGAGCTGCTGCGTTGGGTTTGGGTGTTGCTACTTTGAAAACGTAAAATTCATGTGTTCCGTTGGAACCCATATTGCCGCCGCCCAGATGCAGATTGCCATCTACGATTCGGGCTTTGCCCCAGATATCATCTTCAAAAGGTTCGCGCGGTTTGGTGGAAAGATAAGTATTTCCAGTGCTGTCTGTCACATACAAACCAATACGATCCTGGGTTGTAAAGGTGGCAGAAAGTCCGTTATTGAAAGAACCGCTTGTACCGGTATCCAGATTGTACCAGCCATAGTCGGCGACTCCTTCACCACGGTCGATAAAGTTTTCATGATCTTTATCTTTCCCGCTGCGAACCAGATCAAATGCCAGAGTCGTTTCAGAATCAAAGGTCAGCCAACCCTGATTGCCTTTGTGTTCATACTGAACTGCTGCAGTCGCACTGACGGCAGCGATAAAAACAGCCAAAATGGATACGAATTTGAATTTCATACTGTCAAAATTCCTTTTTTGTATTTATGCTTATACTTTTTGAAAACGATTTAAAACATACTGCAACAATATCCCGTTCCAATTTTGAGACCATAAAAATATGGTAAATCTGCTGAACGGTATTTATTACAATAAGTTTTAGTAATATAGCAGTTGCAAGACGTTTTGTCAAGTATTCGTGGAATATAAAATCGCTTTTTATTTAATAAATAAAATATTTCATAAATCAGGATGAAGCGCACAGTATTGGCAGGAAGAATAAATCCGGGAAAACAGAGGAAAAAATTGGTGCCGAAAGTGGGACTTGAACCCACACGATGTCGCCATCGCCAGATTTTGAGTCTAGTGCGTCTGCCATTCCGCCATTTCGGCTCCGTTTGGTATGAGTAAGTTAATCCAGTTTTATAAAAAATCAAGTCCGGAAAACAATTTTTTTCTGAATTTATTTTCCGTTTGCCTGTTTTGAACCTGAAATCCTTGAGAAAAAAGATTCCCACCGGCGTTATAGCAGAGATTTTTTTCTGAACAGGAAAAATATTTTTGAAAAATATCTTGAATAACTGTTATTTGAGTTTATATTGTATTACTAAAACATTTATAACAGCGTTTTATTGATAAAAGGAGTTTTTCAAATGCCGGAAGAAATTGTATTGGGATATGACGTCGGAGGAACAAAACTGGGAATCGGTCTGGTTACAGCAGATGGTAAGATTCTCGGACAGGCCCGGATCGAAAATAAGGATACCTATCCGGAAGATGTTTTGCCGCAATTGGTTACGATTGCCGGTAAATTGGTTGCAGAAGCCGGACTTACCATGAAAGATGTGAGCGGATTCGGAATTTCCGCACCGGGTGTGGCGGATGTTGCCAAAGGGATCCTGACAGCTCCTGTTAACAATAAATACTGGCGGAATGTTCCAATTCAGCAGTATCTTCAGGATAACCTGGGGCTTCCCGGATGTTTTGAAAATGATGCCAACTGCGGAGCTCTTGCAGAAGGATATTTCGGAGCCGGACGCGGCGTGGATGATTTTATCTATCTGACAATGAGTACCGGTGTCGGCGCTGGGATCGTTACCGGAGGTACACTTGTCCGGGGTGTCGGTCTGTACGGTGGCGAAGCGGGGCACATTGTGATCGAAGCCAACTCCGGACGGAAATGTTCCTGTGGTCTGAGCGGCTGCTATGAAGCGTATTGCGGCGGTCGCAGTATTGCTCTTTATCTTCAGGAAAAATTGAAAGATCAGCCCGGACACAAGATCGTAGAATGTGCCGGAGGCAATGTAAATGATATTGATATGGTCGCATTGGAAAAAGCCTATCGTGCCGGAGATGCGCTGGCACAGGAAATCTGGGCGGAAATGTCTCTGCGTAATGCACAGGCAATGGGCTTGATGATCAATATGTTGAATCCGAAACGGATCATTCTCGGTACATTGGCATGGGCGATCGGGGATATTTATACCGATCCGATCAAAGAACTTCTGCCCCGTTTTGCATGGAAGGAAATGCTGGCTGATTTTGAGTTGGTGAACAGTGAATTGCGGCGTGATATCGGTACCTATGCCGGGGCAGCTGCTGCGTTGTATTTCCTCTTGAAGAAACCGTTTAAAGTTTCCTGAACAGGAGAAGAGCGATGCTGACACGGACTGGTTCTGCGGCTTTGACAGGGATCGAAGCGATCCCGTTGGAAGTGGAAGTCCATGCCTCCGGACAGGGGGAACAGGATTTTGTTTCCATTGTGGGGTTGCCTGATGCTGCTGTGAAAGAGAGCCGTGAACGGATCCGTTCTGCATTATATTCCTGCGGATATGATCATCCGCGGGGAGCGACTCTTGTAAATCTTGCACCTGCGGACATCCGGAAAGAGGGAGCCGGTTTCGACTTGCCGATTGCATTGGGGCTGATTGCCGCTTCCGGAGCTTTTGATCCGGCATTGTTGGAAGATGCTCTGATCCTGGGTGAGTTGGCATTGGATGGCGGAGTGCGTCCTGTCCGTGGTGTCCTTTCGGTTGCATTGACAGCACGTGATTTGAAACATATCGGGAAATTGATCATTCCCGCCAGGAATATTTCAGAGGCGGTGGTTGCCGCTTCCCGTCTGAAAGTTTATCCGGTTGCTTCTCTGCCGGAAGCGGTTGCCGCGTTGCGTGGAGAAATGCTGCCGGTGGATCCTTCGGCGGCTGATGCACTTTTTGCCGAGCCTGAATGGGGACATGTTCCTGATTTTTCTGAAGTCAAGGGGCAGACCGCTGCGAAGCGTGCCATGGAAATCGCTGCTGCGGGCGGTCATAATCTTCTGATGATCGGTCCTCCGGGTGCAGGAAAATCCATGATTGCCAAACGTTTGCCGGGGATCCTGCCGCCGATGACAGAACAGGAAACTCTTTCAACCAGCCGGATCCACAGTATTCAAGGGCTTCTGACACCGGATTCACCTTTGATCCGGATGCGTCCATTCCGGAATCCGCACCATACCGTCAGTGATGTCGGCTTGATCGGTGGCGGAACCAATCCCGGACCGGGTGAGATTTCTCTGGCACATAACGGGGTTTTATTTCTGGATGAACTGCCGGAATTCAAACGGACTGTATTGGAAGTTTTGCGTCAGCCGATGGAAAACGGCTGTGTGACAATCTCCCGTGCGGCGGGCAGTTTTACATTTCCCGCTGAATTCATGCTTGTTGCGGCGATGAATCCGTGTCCCTGCGGACACCTTGGCGACCGTCAGCATGTATGCCGTTGCCGTCAGATGCAGATCCAGAATTACCGAGCCAAAATTTCCGGTCCGCTTCTTGACCGTATCGATTTGCATGTGGAGCTTGCCGCCTTGACAGAAGATGAACTTCTTGCCCACGGGACACCTGCGGAGAGCAGTGCAGTGATCCGTGAACGTGTGATCAAAGCCCGTATGATCCAGAATGAACGGTTCAAAAACTGCCGCAACACCTGTAACGGCAGAATGGAACCGGCTCAATTATTGAAATATTGTAAGCTGGATAAAGCGGCGGAAACGATTGTACGTCATGCCATTCATGAATTCGGTTTGAGTGCCAGAGCGTATGATCGGATTTTGCGTGTATCCCGCACGATTGCCGATCTGGCGGGATGTGAAAATATCGCACGGGAACACATTTTCGAGGCGATCGGATACCGTTCACTCGACCGCCGTATGTAATAAGATTGATTTTATTTCTTATTCAGAGAGAATTTTTTCCGCAAGAGCGGCAGCCGTTTCCACGCATTTTGTGCAGGAAAATATGCCAGCCTGCCGGATATCTTTACAGTACACGCTTCCTGCGGTATTTTTGAAATCTTCCATCAGTTGTTCTCTTTTTTCCCCCGGCACGAGGAGCAGGGCTGCATGAAGTGCGCCGCATAATCCTTCGGGAGCTCTGCCGCCTCCGCATGAGGATAGGGACTCTGTCAGTTCTTCATGACCCAGACCAACGGCGACAGCCTGTGCACAATTACAGCGTTTCGGGATTTCAGAAAAAATTTCAACAGCATTATTTTTCATTGTTTCGTTCTCCGTTTCAGATTTGTATCAGTGATTCAATATACAACATATTCTGTTGTTTGCAAGTATGATATTTCAGTCCAGCCGGATCGGGATCTCTTCCACATTGACCAGATCTGTTTCCATATATTCGTCGATTTGATATTGCTGATCGGGATGTTCAATCATGGAGATCAGATGTCGTACTGCCATTTCTCCCTGCCATTCCGGATTCTGATGAACGGTTGCGATCGGGAGCAGGGTGATATCGCCGAATCCGGTGAGGGCGATATCACCGGGACATTTGATTTTCAGTTCGCGTGCGGCTTTGTGGAGCAGCTCTGCACTGTTGTCAGAATCGGTGACGATCAACGTGGTCTCCGGATAACGATTCAGGTATGTTTTCAGAAAGTGTCTGGCATCAGCCATGGAAAAGTGAGCACCGTAAAAGGTGCGTTTTTTGAAATCTGTAATTCCGGCACTTTCCATGACATGATGAAATGCTGTAACTCTCGGTTTGCCTGTGGCATGGGGATTTTGTGAAAACTGTTCTGTGCAGAATACCAGAATTTCGCGGTGACCCCTGCGTAAAACTTCCTGCATCATCAGGGATCCACCCTGATAAGAATCGCTGTTGATGAAGCCACGATCCGGATTTTTTTCGGAGGGAAGAGGAACATAATCCACGCAAATGTGTTTCATATTTTCCGGCAGATCAAATATTCCGTATCCGACACTGATGATCCCTTTGATCCCGCTGTTTTTCAGCACTTGCAAACGGTGTTGGAGATCTTCGATTCTCGGGGTGTCAATAATGAGATTGTAATTATTGCGGGCACATTCGCTGATACAGCCGTTGAGGATACGGACTCTGTATGGCTGCAGGATGCCGATGAAAGCGATCGAACCTTTGACTTTCTGTTGTATTCTATTATTGACTTTTGTTCCTGCGCCCCGGACCCCGCGGATCAGATAGTCTTCTCCAGCGAGGCGGGATACGATCTTATTCATTGTCATCTTATTGACAGCGAACTCATCTGCCAGCATACTTTCAGAGGGAAACTTTGATCCCGGCTTGTAACAGCCTTCCTCCAGGCGTTGTTTTAAGATATTGTAGATTTTTTCTGTGATTCCCATGATCTGTTCCTTATGTTTGCTGATAATATAATCCTGAAAGTGTATGATACAAGTTTTTTTGAAAATAATTTATTGAAATCTTGAAATTTATGGGAAATACAGTTATTATTAATTATCAAGACACTTGTAAAGTGTATGATACAGTTTTTGATTATTTTCAAACTACAACAATGGAGTCCGCAAATGGAATATCTGAAAATGTTGCCGTATCAAGTCCGTGAAGCGATTGAAAAAAATGTGCCGGTGGTTCTGCCGTTAGGAACGATTGAATATCATGCAGAACATCTGCCTCTGGGGGTGGACAGTTTCTGCTGTATTGAAGCTATCCGCCGAGTAGAAGAGCGTCATCCTGAAATGGTGATCCTGCCTCCGTTCTATTACGGATCTGCTTCTTTTGCTGTTGCCGGGCCGGAAGGGAAAGGTTCCATTCATGCGGATTCAGCCCATTTGATTCCTGTTGCGGAAGATATTTTCACCAGTCTGCTGCGTGTTGGTTTTCGCAACATCCATGCGTTTATTGCTCATCAGACGGAAGAATTTGCACAGGGGATGCCCACAGACCTTGCGTTCCGTTTTGCAGGGCGTCATGTGATTTTCAATTGGCTGGAAAAAGAAAGCGGTGAAGGCTGGTGGGGAACTGAAAAATTCAGCTCCTATTATTCCGGCAGCAACAATCCTTTTGCCTGGATCCAGGTCCATTCCTGCCATCCGCTTCCTGAAGAAGCCGAAAAATTCCCCGGAGACCATGCCGGCAAAAATGAAACCTCCAAAACAATGGTACTCTATCCGGAATGTGTGGAACTGGATCGTATCGACGGCACTTTGTGGTATGCCCGTCCCGGCAGAGAGGCATCTGCGGAATATGGCGATGCCGCTTTCAACTCTGTTGCCAATAATATCGAACGGATCCTGTTTCCGAACAAATAACAGAGGCTGATCATGTTGAAAGAAAAAAACTATGATTTCCGCAAGCGTCATTGGACGTATCACAAACCGGATCGCCGTGATCCGGAACGTGTTGCTGCGGAAAATGAGGTGATGCTGACAGCCGATTGGAAAATCGGTTATGCCGCCGGGAATCCGATCGCTGTCATTGCCGCCAATGATTTTCAGGAATATCTTGAAACAAGTATGGGAGTTTCTCTGCCCATTACAAAAACGGATGGAGAAAAAACTCTCTGGCTCGAAGTTTCTGACAACGTTGCCGAGGGATTTATCCTTACAGTTGAACCGGATCATATCCGGATCACTGCTGCCAGCGATAAAATGACCTTCCGCGGAACGATCCATGTGGAAGATCTGATGAATCTGGAGGAAGCACCGGTTCTGACAAAGGGGGAATTCATCCGTCGTCCCATGTACCTCAGAAGAACTGTTCATTCCGGAACCGGGTTGGATGTATATCCAGATCAGGAACTTCTCGGATTGCTCCATGCCGGTTATGATACCATTGACCTGTTCTTTGAGGGAATCGACAAGAACCATATCGGCTACTGTGATTTCAATGACGTCATTGAGCGTGCAGACCGTTTCGGGATCAATACTGTTTTTCATAACTACATCCAGACATTTGTTCATCCGGATGAAGAGGGCGCACAGGAAAAATTTGATGCTGTTTACGGCGAGATCATCCGTCGTTATCCCAAAGTGAAACAGCTTGGACTCTGCAGAGAATGTCTTGAATTTCCCAGCCGGGATAAAGCGACCACCGGGAAAAAACACAGTGAAAGTATTGTTGATGGTATTCCGGATACCCGTCCCAGTCCCGGCTGGTATCCCTGCGAAGATTATCCGGCATATATCCAATGTATTGAGCGTGCTGTGCATAAATTCAATCCGCAGACAGAAGTCAGTTACAGTACATACAACTGGGGATATGCACCGTTGGAATTCCGCAAAAAATTTCTGGAACGTTTCCCTGAAAATGTGACTCTCAGCGTCTGTTTTGAAATTTTCTCGAAACGCAGACTGGAAGGTTTGCATACTCCGGTCATGGACTATACCATGTCTGCCGATGAACCGGGATATTATTTTTCCACGGAATGTGAAGAAGCGCATAAAAACGGTATCACTGTTACCGGGAATGTGAATACAGCCGGGATCGCATGGGACTTCGGATGTGTTTATCTTGTTCCTGCACCGGACAAGATTCTCAAACGGGATCTGCATTTGCGTGAAGCCCGGAAGAAATGGAATCTGCGCGACCACTATTGCACCCATCACTATGGTTGGTGGAACAGTGTTGCTGCCGATCTCGGGAAGTGGTCCGGATGGGAAGATTTTGAACCTGATTATGATACACTTCTGACTAAAATCGCAATCCGTGATTACGGAAAAGAAGCGGCTCCGCATGTACGGAAAGCATGGGATTTCTGGAGTAAAGGGATGAATCATTACATCGCCAGCAATGAGGATCAATACGGACCATGGCGTGTGGGGGCATCTTATCCTTTTATTTTTCAGCCCTCGATTTCCCGTACCATGGCAGATAAAGAGATCAAATTTCCGACAGCCCCCCATGCCCATTTCGGTCACTCCATTATCAAGACTTTCTACCGTCCGTATGAAAATGCGGAACAGTCCCCGGGTTTTCTCCGGTATCCTGCGGAGATCAGAAGTCTTGAAAAAATGATCGCATACTGGGAACAGGGGCTTGCTGAAGCGGAACTTGCAATCGCAAAAGCCGATCCGAAAAAGAAAGAGGAAGCGATTCGTCTGGAAGCGTTGGCACACTTTATCCGCAACTCTGCCCGGACAACTCTCAATATCAAGAGATGGTGGATCGAAAACATGGCAATGCAGACCTCTCCGGATGCAGAAACAGCATTGGAACATCTGGAAAAGATCCGTTCGATCGCAAAAGAAGAGCTGCAGAATGTGGAAGACACCATTCCCGTGGTCGAAAAAGATTCCCGTCTCGGTTGGGAACCCAGTATGGAATATGTTTGCGACCGTTGGCATTTGGAATGGAAGATCCGTCAGGTCCACAGCGCATTGAGGGAAGTCGATGCCTATGAAAAGATGTTGAAACTGCATCTTTCCTGATTTCTGAAAAATGTAATATTGCAATATTGCTTCCAATATTGCAGTATTGCTTTTTTCAATATTTTAGATTTCTCTTTTTGCTGATTTATGCTTGTAAATCATTTTTCTGTTGTTATATTGACCGTATGACAACAGAAAATTTTTTATAAGAGGACGGATGTAAGATGAGCAAGTGTTGGAAAAAAGGAGCATTGCATGTTCATACGTTGTGGTCGGATGGCCGCAGTCTGCCGGAAATGGCATTGAAATCATATCAGAATGCAGAATTTGATTTTGTGTGTCTTTCCGATCATAATGTTTTTCAGGATGATCCGAATGTATGGTTGTCTGTCCGCAGGGAGGAAGGAAAATGGCCACCGGATCTTTCCGCTGATGAATACTTGCGTACGAAAGAGATGCTGGGCGATATTCTGTGCGAAAAGATCGTCAGCTTCAAAATCTTTGTCCGCCTGAAAATGTTTGAAGAACTCCGTCGCGAGTGGGAAGTTCCCGGCAAATTTCTGGTGATTCCGGGAGAAGAAATCACTCTGAGCAATGAGAAATTCGATGAAGATCAGGGGCGTCTGTATCAGATGCACATCAATGTTTTCAATTCATCCCGTTATTATCCGCTTCCGACCGGTGGCGGCAGTGCGCAGAAACTGATTGATCGTATTCTGGAAGATTATCACCGTACAGAACAGAATGAATCGTTTCTGATGATGAATCATCCATTCTATAAAACCTGGGATATTGACCCCATGCTGCTGGTCAATAATCCGGAATTCAAAGTATTTGAAATCAATAATTCCGGTTCTTCCACCATGCCGGAAGGGTGGATATATGACCGCGAACAGTATTGGGATTTCATTCTTGCACATCGTCTGGTGAATGGCAGCGGTCTTATTTATGGAACCAGTAGTGATGATGCCCATTTTTATGATCCGGAAAGAATTGATACAGTCTGCGGATGCGCCAGAAATTTTGTGGTCGTAAATTGTCCTGAAGAATTTTCTGCTGCTGCGATCCGGAATTCCATTTTGAAAGGTGATTTTTATGCCTCCAGCGGCGTGATGCTCGATGATGTGAATTTTGATCCTGCTTCAAAACAACTGAAAATCCGGATCCATGCAGAGGAAAATACCGCATACAGAACTGATTTTATTGTGACAAAATGTGATTTTGACCGTACTGTCAAATACAAAGAATTTCCGCACGAACAGGAATCCCTTTCACGTTTCCGCCCGGAAATCCCGCAGAAAATCGGTGAGATCGTCAAGAGTGTTTCCGGTACAGAAGCAGAGTACACCATGGCAGACGATGATCTCTACGTTCGCGCGATCGTCTATTCTGATAAAGATACAACATTCCGTATGCCGTTTTATCCGGAAAAACAATGTGCCTGGATACAGCCTGTTACAGCCGATTCAGTGAATTATAATTGAAGGTCTCAGAAGAGATGATGACGTTGAATTATCCCGGTCTCGGAATTGATTATTCTCTGCATACCCATACGACTTGGAGTGATGGCCTTTCCTCGTTGGAAGAGTTGTGCCGTCAGGGAAAAAAGATGGGATTGAAAGTTCTGGGAGTCTCAGATCATTATTATATTCATCCGAATATGCCGAAACGGACACGTTATACTGCGGAGGAATATGTTGCCGATGCTCTGAAAATGCGGGAACGTTATGAGGATGAAAATTTCTCCCTGAAAATCGGATTGGAAATGGATTTCTTTTTTGAAAATACGGAAGAAGTGTTGAAAGATCTTGAACAGTATCCATTTGATTATATCATAGGTTCCGTGCATTATGTCGGGACATTTCCGATTGATCACGATCCATCCTATTGGGTTGATTTGACAGAGGAAAGAAAAGAAGAGATCTGTGCTGAATACTGGCGGAAGATGGAAGCTGCCGCCGCCTGTGAAAAATTTACATTTCTCGGACATCTTGATCTGCCGAAAAAGTTTGGATTGATCGACAATTCCCGTTATTTTTCTCATGCTCTCCGGGTATTGGATATTCTTGCACAGCGTCAAGGAGCGTTGGAATTGAATACCGCCGGCTGGTTCAAACCCTGTGCAGAATCCTATCCATCCTGTTCCATTCTGGAGGAAGCATATAAACGGCATATTCCTGTTGTGATTTCCGCAGATGCACATCAGCCGGAACATCTGATGCGTCATTTTACGGAAGCGCGTGAATTATTGAATTCAGTCGGTTACAAACTCTGAAATTTTCAGAAAAGAGTGTTTTTTCAGAAAAATTTTGAATTTTGATTTGTAATTTCGGAAAACAACTATATATTATGCGGAGAAAACCGGAAACGGGATTCATTTTTGCGCCCATAGCTCAGTCGGTAGAGCAAATGACTCTTAATCATTGGGTCCAAGGTTCAAGTCCTTGTGGGCGCACCATTTTTTTGCCCTCATAACTCCTTTCAGATACATAAATTACAAGTATTCTGT
>JAGCNI010000008.1 GCA_017646015.1 Lentisphaeria bacterium | reverse complement strand
GGGAGATTCCGGGCGAAATTGAACAGAAAGCGGAAGTATTATTGAACTTGCATACAGTTTCTCATAAGGGGGGACATTCCGGCGTTATGACCCGGATTGTTTTGAGAAAGTCATTTGGCAGGAACAGTAAAACGGAAGCACAGGGGCTTTTCTCCGGGCATCAAGCCGATTTTTCTGACTTGATCCCCGGAGTTTTTTTTGTCCGGATCCGGGATCATAAAAAAAATCCTCCGGCTCAAAAAATTTGAAATTCCGGAGGATCTTCTGAACGCAGCAGGAATGAATTATCCGATTCCTGCTGAAAGAGTTATACGGTAATCAGCCGCAATGGAAATAGCTTTCGACCAGAGCAAGGATCTTTTTCTGATCGTTGCCGATGTCTGCACGCAGGGTACGGTCATTGAATGCTTTGAGACCACTGATGATTCCATCGAGCATTGCAGGAGAGAAGACCCCTTCTGCTTCATAGATCGCACGCTGTTCAGCAAGACAATCTGCAGATGCGGCACAGCTGTCCGGCAGAACACTGAGTGTTTCAAGAATGTTGCGGTTTTCATCTTTGTGGATATTGACATTGACGTATGTTTTTGCGGCAACATCGAGAGCATCAGCACTTTCAAAACCATAGCGGCATGCCACAGCCAATCCGGCGAGGAGCAGATAGACATTGGCGGAACCATCGGGGGACCGCATTTCAACAGTCTGTTTCTGAGTGGTATCATATTTTGCAGAAGGTTCACCGGGGTTAGCCTGACTGCAAAGATCTTTTTTAGCGGTCCAGCCGAGGGGTACACGGACGAGGACGGAACGGTTGCGGTCGCCCCAGCAGACGTTTGTGGGAGCTTCCTGATGCGGAACCAAACGGAAATAGGAGGTCGGATTGGTATTTCCGAAAGCGGTCAGAGAGGGAGCCAGTTTCATCAATCCGGCGATTGCACGTTTGGCATCATCGGAAAGAGCACCGTCTTTGAGCATCTGATTCAAACCGTCTTTCATGACACGGAAGTGGACATGCAGACCGGAACCGGCTTTTCCGACTGTGATCTTGGGAGCAAAAGTCACATCCAAACCCTGCTGATAAGCGAGGTTGCGGATGATCCATTTTGCAATGGTAAGCTGTTCGGCAGCTTCTTCTGCGGGAACCGGGAGGAATTCGATTTCGTTCTGTTCATAGATCTTGCCGTCGAGAGTGAAATTTCCGACTTCGGAGTGACCGTATTTGATCAGACCGCCGGTTCTGGCAATGTAGTTCATGCAAAGCTGACGGAATTCGCCGAATTTTGCATAGGGAGCAGATTCGTGATATCCTTTCTGATCGACAGCCTGATAGACATTTTCATCGGGAGCGATCACATAATATTCGAGTTCACCCATTGCCTGGAATTCGCGGCCGGTGGATTTACGGAATGCTTCGCAGGCTTTGCGGAGAGTATATTCCGGAGAACTGTCCAGCGGATTGCCGTCTTTGTTGAAGAAAGAACAGAGGAAGTTGATTGTCGGCAGTTCGCAGAACGGGTCCATATAGGCGGTTCTGAAACGGGGAACGACATACAAGTCACTGTTGTTTGCTTCGATGAAGGGGAACAGACTGGAACCGTCAACACGTTCGCCGCAGGAGAGGATTTCTTCCAGATAAGCGAGGTCGTTGATCACGAAATTCAAGGTTTTGAGTCTGCCGTCACCGGCGGGATATTGGAAATTGATGTGACGGATATCGTTTTCGCAGATAAAGCGGATGATGTCACTTTTTGTAAAATTCTTGGGATCTTTACCGATTTCAGCGGCAAGACTGCGGATACTGTAATTTGTGTTTTCCATTTTTTCAGATCTCTCTTTATTGATTTTTTGAGATTAAATATATTTGAATAATGTAATTCATAACTCAAATAATGTCAAGGGCAACTTATTTTTTTTAGCAAAAAAACATCCGGTTCTCAGCAGAATACCGGATGTTTCCTCATTCTTTATCCCTTCAATACAGCCAGCGGGGTCAGACGGACAAGGGGTTGGATCAAATCCAGTTCGGCAGCGATCACATCATCGATCGCCTTGTATGCCTGCGGTGCTTCGGAAAGATCCGGGAGACCTTTTCCTTTTCCGTATTTCCGGTAGGACTGCCAGCGGTCACAAACGATTCCACTCATAGCGGCGTCGCACTCTTCCACAGTCAGTCTGGTGCAGGCGGCTGTACGACTCATACATCTTCCGGCACCATGCGAACAGCTCATGAATGATTCCGGATTTCCCAATCCGCGCACGATATAACTTGCAGTTCCCATGGATCCGGGGATGATTCCCAATTCATCCGCTTTTGCACTTGTGGCACCTTTCCGGTGGATACAGAGCTTCTTCCCGAAATGTTCTTCAAATGCCGCATAGTTATGATGAATATTCACCTCGCGGAGAAATGCAGTTTCCGGCAGGAACTCACTGAATGTTTCCTTGAACACTTTCATCATGCGCCGACGGTTTTCAGCGGCATAACGGAGAGCAAAAAGCATATCCCGGAAATAGTCATGACCTTCCTGTTCCTCCATCGGCAGGAATGCCAGATCCGGATCCGGCAGGGAAACATGATACAAACGGTTGAGTTTCATTGCCTTTTTGTGATAAAACTCTTCAATGCGTTTTCCCAGATTCCGGCTTCCGGAATGGATCATCAGCCATACAAAACCATCATCGGATCTCTGGATTTCAAGAAAATGATTCCCGCCTCCCAGTGTTCCAAGGTTTTTCCGGTCCAGTGTATTCGGGAAATCTGCAACATTTCCATTGTTATCCAGATATTCTTCAAATCCATCCCATTGCTGCACCTGTGCATGGCTTACACCATCCCCCACCGGGATCCGTTCTTTCAATTTTGTATGGATCGACCGCCGGAAAGAAAGATCCTCCAGCCGTTCGGCGGGAATATCCGTTTCAACTGCGACCATACCGCAACCGATATCCACACCGACAGCGCTTGGAATAACAGCATCTTCCGTTGCGATTACTCCGCCGATCGGCATTCCGTATCCCTGATGACAATCCGGCATCAATGCCACATGATGCACCACCGCAGGATGTTTCGCCAGATTTGCAGCCTGTACCAATGCTCCCGGTTCAACATCTTCACACCAGCTTTTCACCGGAAATCTATAACCATCTTCAAATTTTATCCACTTCATCTTTCAACTCCAATCATATATTTTTCCTGATCCATGTTTTCAATCCTGATCCGCACATCCAGAAACTGCCGGATCACATCCATATTGGTCAACGTGTGCTGACTCGGTTCCGTTGTCAGAAATCGCGTATCCGCCCCGACTGCCGCCGGTAATAACAACTGATCGGCAAGGAATGGATCGACCGGAACATTGGAAACCAGATATTTCATACACATCTTCGCCGCACGTTTTCCCACATCAAAACGGGAAATCCCTGTTTTCCCGCAAACACTGAACATGGCAGAACTCTTTTCAGAATCTATTTTCACGTATAACACATTTCCCGGACCGGGGGAGTCCAAATTCTGGATCCGGCTTCTGAACTGCGGAAACTCTCCCGTTGTTTTTTCCAGAACAGTTCTGATCTCATCTTCATAAATCGGTGTCGGCAGACCATGTCCCAAAGCAACCACTTCCCCGGAAAGAACCATTCCCCGTTCCAACCATTCCACACGCTGCCACTTTTTTACAGGATGAATTTCAAGAACGATCCTGCCGCCGCCCGCCGGATAAAATCCCGCCTGTTCCAAAACAACATTCACGTCCGCACCCATTGCCCGCAAACAGGGAAGATAGATCTGTTCAAAATATTCATACACCGGAGCTCCCGGCACATGAGTACCTCCCTCAATCACAACTTTTGAAACTCCTTCTCCATGAAGAAGAACCGGCAATACTGTCTGTGCAATCAAAATCACACTGCCCGCACTTCCAACAGTAAAATGATAATTGCCGGAACGGATCCTGCCGGGGGTGAAAAATAACTCCTGAGATTTCAATTCAGCTCCGGAAAGTTCCGCATTGGTGATCTCGGCAACGGCTTTCACACAAGTCAGATGCTGACGCATCAATCCGGCTTTCTTACGGTTGGCACGGATATGGACAATATGAAACGCTTTGCCTGTCAGTGCCGAAAGCGAAAGAGAACTGCGCAGAATCTGTCCGCCGCCTTCTCCATGCCGACCATCGATCTCAATCATAATTTCCTCTTTTCTTTTCAGGTTCATAAATAATATTGAAAGACCAACCGTTTTGAGATTCAGCAAAAGCCGTGCCAACTTTTTTAAAAGATATCATTTTCCAGAAATTTCAACTCAAAAAAACTTTTTTTCCGTATATTTTTGAAATCTCAGACTTGCAGAATAAAATCAGAAATATATATTACAGTATAGAAATATAGAATAAAATATAGGAAAAGTCTATGAATGTGCTGATTTCATTTCTCGGAACAACTCTTGATTCCTGCGGCAAAGGAAATGTACGCTGGGAAAAATGGCGCCCGTCTGTTTCTCTGGTAATGCAGGAAGATTTGCATTTCGATCAGTATTATCTGATCTATCAGCCATCATTCGTTGAATTGAAAAACCGGATTGCGGCAGACATCAAAACCTGTTCGCCTGATACGGAGGTGATCGAAACAGAGATTTTTTTCAAAAACGCCTGGGACTTTGAAGAAGTTTATGAGAAATTATATGATTTCAGCCGTCAGCAGGATTTTGCGTCTCAGGATCACAATTACTATATCCACATCACAACGGGAACCCACGTGGCACAGATTTGTCTCTTCCTCCTGAATGAATCCCATCATCTGCCGGGACTCCTGATCCAGACTCAACCGGATTCCCGTGACAAAGCCAAAGGGGCGTATGATCTGATCGATCTTGACCTCTCCCGCTATGACCGTCTGGCTGAACGCTTTGCAGAAGAGCGGAAGCACGATCTTGCATTTCTGAAATCCGGGATCGCCACAAGGAATCCTCATTTCAATGAAATCATAGAAACAATAGAAAAAGTTGCTCTTCATTCAGACGAACCGGTTCTCCTGACCGGACCGACAGGTGCGGGGAAATCACAGTTGGCAAAACGGATCTACGAATTGAAAAAACTCAATCAGCAGCTCCGCGGAAACTTTGTGGATGTCAACTGTGCCACGTTGCGCGGCGATCAGGCAATGAGTACACTGTTCGGTCATAAAAAAGGAGCATTCACAGGTTCCCTTGCAGATCGTCCCGGTCTCTTGAAAGCGGCAGACGGCGGGATCCTGTTTCTGGATGAGATCGGAGAACTGGGCAGCGATGAACAGGCAATGCTGCTGCGGGCACTGGAAGAAAAAACATTTTTCCCGCTCGGAGCCGATACCGAAGAAAAAAGTTCTTTTCAACTGATTTGCGGAACAAACCGGGATCTGGAACAGGAAGTGGCGGCAGGACAATTCCGCGCGGATCTGCTTGCCCGGATCAATCTGTGGAATTTTGAACTGCCGGGTCTCGCAGATCGCCGGGAGGATATCGAACCGAATCTGGAATATGAACTCAACCGTTTCACCCGGAAAAACGGAAAACATATCACATTCAATAAAGAGGCAAAACAACGTTTTCTGGAATATGCTTTGTCTCCGGAAACCCGTTGGCGCGGAAATTTCCGTGACCTCAATGCGATGATCATCCGGATGGCAACTTTCGCTTCCGGCGGACGCATCACGGATGACATCGTTGCTGCTGAGATCCGGCGGATCCGTCAGAAAGAAGAACGTGGAACAGAACACGGTATCGGTTCGGGAATTGACCTGACCGTTCTTCTCGGAACAGACATGGAAACAAAATATGATCTTTTTGATCTGATGCAGCTGCGGGAAGTCATACGGATCTGCCGTACCAGTAAAAACATGGCGGATGCAGGGAAAAAATTATTTGCTGTGACCCGGCAATCCAAGAAAAGCAATAATGATTCAGACCGTTTATCCAAATATCTCGCCCGTTTCGGTTTGGACTTCCAAAAAATCCGCAAGGCTTAATATTTTTTCTGTTTCCGGATCTGTTCCTGTTCCTGCGTCACCTGATCCCGGTGTTTCCGCAGCCACGTCCAGTAATTGGCGGGGGAAACAAATCCCAATTCAAAAGCGATCTCTTTCTGTGTGAGTCCGCGGAGGATCGCTTCGGCAGAATATTCCACACGGATACGGTCGATATATGCCCCGATCGTACACTCAGCATGTTTCCGGAAAGAGTGTGCCAGATAATACCGGTTGAAACCGGAGATCTGTTCGAGTTTATCCAGAGAACAATCCCTGCCTTTACACATGCGGATATGGTGTTTGACAGATTCGATCACTGTTTTGATGGAATTGGAATCGACCTGCTGACGGTGATGCTTCTGGAGTTGAAACTCATCCAACAGGAGATTCAGAGGGGTCAGCATATATTCCTCAATGATCGTTTCTGTGACGTGGGGTTCGTTTTCCAGCAGTTTCCAACGTCTTATGAGAAGATCCATGATCTCCATGGGCATCGTGATAAGCCCGCAGGACTGGAAAGTTCCGCTCTGACCGATCTGCAACAGAGTACAAGTCAGTTTCCGGCGGTGCAGATGAAACCAGAGATGCAGAAGGTCATGATCTTCTTTCCGGTATCCGAAAGCATGCGGGATCCAGTGATCGATCAGAAATACAGTTCCGGGGAGAGCGTCGTACACGCTGCGGTTCAACATATATCGGGAGTTTCCGCCGAGAATATAAAGGATCTCACGTTCGGCGTGGGTACTGAAAAGAAAATTCCGGACATCATCCGCGCCTGCTGCCGGAGAATGTTGCGAAATGATTTTGCTGACTCCATTACGAAGATTTATCTGTTGTAAATCCATATTTCTCTCTCTGAATCCATGAAAAAAGCAATATTGCAATATTATAAGCAAGATTGCAATATTTACAGAATGTTGTTTTTGCAGTATAATATAGTACAAAAGAGGATTATTTGCAACTCCAAGAAAAAACAAGAGGTGAAAAAATGACAAAATTGGCGATTGATGGTGGTGAAAAGATTTTCTCAACTCCGGCACATGTTCCTGCATGGCCCCCGGTGTATCCGGAAACAGCGGAAAAGCTCAAAGAAATTTATCTGAGCCGTGCATGGTCTTTCTACGGTCCGCAGGAAGTTCTTTTCAACAAGAAATTTGCAGAATATACAGGAGCCGGGTTCTGTGCCATGATGGCAAACGGTACTGTTACTTTGGAACTGGCTCTCAAAGCATTCGGCATCGGCCCCGGAGATGAAGTCATTGTCCCGGCTGAAACATGGCTCGCGACCGGTGAAGCTGTGGTGTACCGCGGCGCGACCCCAGTGATCGTTGACATCGAACCGGATACATATTGTATGGATCCGGATAAATTTGAAGAAGCCATCACTCCCAGAACCAAAGCAGTCATCCCGGTTCATCTTTTCGGATCCATGGCGAATATGGACCGCATCATGGAAATCGCACGCAAACACAATATCAAAGTTGTGGAAGACTGTGCTCATGCTCATGGCAGCGAATGGCGCGGCAAACATGCCGGAACGATCGGAGATGTGGGATCTTTCAGTTTCCAGCAGTCCAAAACCATGGCTTCCGGTGAAGGCGGAGCATGTCTGACCAATGATCCCGAACTGGCTGAAGTGCTGGGACGTCTCTCCCATATCGGATATCAGTATGCCGCAAAACAGGGACAGAAAGGAACTCCGCCGCCGATGGGATTGATCTGTCACAACTATCGCGTAACCGATTTCCAGGCTGCCATTCTGCTCGGTCAGCTCGAACATCTCAAAGAAGATACCATTCTCCGTGAAAAAAATGCAGAGTATCTCCGTAAACGCATCGATGCTCTCCCCGGATTCAAAGTGCAGGCTCGCGGAAAAGAAGCCACTTTGCAGGGTTTCTATACTTTTGCCTTTCACATGATCCCCGATCAGTTCAAAGAAGGGATCGACCGGGTAAAAGTGGTCGACGCCATCACAGCAGAAGGATTCGGTTGTTATGCTGCATGGGGAGGACAGCCCATGTACCGCCAGAATCTCTGGAGCGTACCGGAAAATCAGTACCGTATCGCCAGCAACGCGGTTGCCGAAGATCTCTGCACAAACCGCCTCATTATGGCTTCCAATCCCTGGCTGATGCTGGATGAAAAAGAACTTGCGATGGTCGGTGATATATTTGAAAAGGTCATGACCGCTTACGGTAAATAATTGAACAACAGGAGATTTTGTTTATGAAATTCGGAGTTCAACTTTACAATTTCCGTGAAGCCCTGCAAAAAGATTTCCGCGGCACTTTGAAAGAAGTTGCTAAACTGGGATTCGACGGCGTGGAATTTCCATGTATGTACGGCAATATCCCCCCGGAAGAGTTGGCGGAATACCTCAAAGAATTGAAGCTGGAATGTTGCGGAGCCATGTTCTCAAAAGAAGCTCTGCTCGAAGAAAACGGCATTGCATATCAGTATGCAGCAGCTCTGAAAACTCCGGCGGTAACTCTCAGTCTTTCCTGTGATTTCACGCAGGAATGGAAAAATGTGGCAGACATCTGCCGTCGGATCGGCGATATCGCCGCTGCCAACAAGACTCTCTTTTCTTATCATAACCACTGGCGCGAATTTGAACTGGTGGAAAACACTCCCGCCATGGATCTGATCCTGAAAGAAAATGATGCTCAAAAAGTCTTTATGGAACCGGATGTCTGCTGGCTCACCCGCGGCGGAATCAAGCCGGCAGAGTTCATCTCCCGCTATGCCTCCCGGATCCGTCAGATCCACATGAAGGACAGCAAAGTGCCTGATGTTGTTGCAGAACTGACTGAACTCGGCAACGGGATCGTTGATCTCAAAGGCGCATTCCTTGCAGCCCAAAAAGCTGATATCCCCTGGCTGATCTATGAACAGGATGTCAGTAAAGATCCTTTCCGCAGTGCGGAAATCAGCCTGAAATATTTGAAAAACCTGTAATTGAAAAAGGATCGTGCGTATGGATGATTTGTTTTTCTTTGATGCCGATTGTCGCGTCGGTTCCGGTCCGGTGATCGGCATACAGCCGGGAGTAAAGGAACTTCTGGCTGAAATGGATCATTTTGGTATTGATAAAGCTGTGGTTCAGCATGGCAGTACCGGAATGCTCGGCGCAGCTCAAGCCAACCTGCAAATCGCAGAAATGTTGAAAGAAGATACTGAAGAACGCCTCACCGGAATCTGGTATTTCCTCCCGACTCAGTGCAGAGAATTGCCTGAACCGGATGAATTCTTCCGCCAGATGAAGGAAAACAGGATCCGGCTTCTGGCTTTGAATCCCTACGAACACCAGTTTATCCCGCATCGCATTTCCATCGGAAAAATCATGGATGCAGCAAAAGAACGGAATATCCCGATTTTCCTGAGAGAATTCAGCGGACAATGGCGCGATCTCTACGATTTTATCGAACGTTTCCCGGAAAATATATTCATCTACTGTGACCGTGTCGGTAAATGGGGACATGATCGCAAAATCCGCCCCCTGCTCGAAAATTACAGCCGTTTCTACTATGGCATGAGCGGATATTGGGTCCCGGAAGGAATCCGGGATCTTGCAGATGCCTATGGCGCAGACCGTCTTCTTTACAGCAGCGGATTCCCCTACTATATCCAGGGCAGCGGTATGACACAATTGAAATTCTGCGGGTTGAATGAAAAAGAAATCGCCGCAATCGCCGGAAAAAATCTGGAAAAGATATTGAGTGAGGTGCAGTTATGAGTACACCGATTTGGAAACAGCCCGGAACATTGGCTGAACAGTTTTGGAAAAATGGAAAACTGGATTTCCCCGTTTACGATATGCACGGACACATGGGGTCACATTATGCGATCCATTTCTACCGTCATACCCCGGAACTGATGGCGGAACACCTCCGGAAAGCAGGCGTGAAACATCTGGCATTCTCCCATCACCATGTTATCATGGGCGATATGCGTAATGCCGCAGTCGCAGAGATTTGCAAACGTTTCCCGGATCTGTACCGTATGTACGTCGGAATCGTTCCGGCTTTCCCGGAAAATATCAAAGAAGATCTTGCAATGTTCGATCAGTGGACCCCCTATGCAATCGGTCTCAAATTCCTTCCCGATTATTACAGAATTCCGGTGACAGATAAACGTTGGGAACCGGCTCTCAAATTCGCCGATGAACGGAAATTGCCGATCCTTGTCCATACATGGGGCAGTTCCCAGTATGACGGCGGACCTGTAATGTTGGAAGTCGCACAGAAATATCCCAACGCAAAATTTTTCCTCGGTCACAGCCTCTATGGAAATTGGGAATACGCAGAACGCCTCGTCAAAGAGACCAATAATAATGTCTGGCTCGAATTGACAGCGATCCCCGGCGAACGGAAAAATATTGAAATGCTGGTTGAAAAAGTCGGCAGTGAACGGATCCTCTTTGGAACAGACCTGCCCTGGTTCGATGAATTTCAGGGAATCGGTGGTGTTCTTTCCGCCGATATTTCTGATGACGACAAACGCAACATCCTTTGTCGAAATGCAGAAACGATCCTCGGAAAAGATTGGTAATCCCTTCTGTTCTCATTATTCATTCAAGAGGATGATTGCTTTTTACCGGAGCAATCATCCTCTTACATAACACTGCGATCTCTCCTCCGCCATTCAATATTTCATTTCCAAAAACTGCATGTTTCCTGTCTTCCGGAAATCTTGTGTTTTCAAGGTCATAAGCGGCTGGGGGGATAACCGAATTTGGCAGAAAAAGCGGTCGAGAAATATTCCTGAGTGGAAAAACCACAGGTAAAGGCGATTTCTTTGATCGTAAGTTGTTTCTGCTGCAATAATTCAAGGGCTTTATGTAATCTGTAACTGACAAGGAATTTCTGCGGGGTGATCCCGAAAACTTTTTTGAACTCCCGGCACAAAGTCACCCGGTGGACTGCAAAGTGGTATGCCATTTTTCCTATATTGAAATCAGGATCCGAATAATTCTCTTCGATCATTGTACGCACTTTTTTCGCCAGAGAATCCTTTTCTTTCTGCTGGATTTTTCCGGCAGTGGCAATCTGAAAAATAATTTGCATGGCAATCCCAAGAAGTTCGATCCTTTTTTCAGGAGCCGGATGTTTCAATTCAGAAATCAGATGATGAAAAAGATCGTCCGGTGCTTTCCCACAAAATTTTTTCCCGGGTGTAAGTCCGAGAACAGAAAAAAATTCCGGAACAATATTCCCCTCAAATGTCAGATAATAATGAGACCATCCACCGCTTCCCGGGTGAAAATCCATTACTGAGCCGGACGGTAAAAAAAAGATTTCTCCGGGATGCAGAATATAACGGCGTCTGCCCAATTTGAAGATCCCGGTACCGGCGGTACACCAGAAAAATTCACTGAACTCTATCTTGCGGATCTTCTCCCGGACATCACGGCTTTGTTCGCAATAACCGACACTCCGGATAAAAAATGTTTCATTTTTAAATGCTGTATAGCTATCTTCACGATGATTTTTCATTTCTCTTCATCCCGGTTATTTTCACGAATGAAAACAATATACAACTTTACAGAAAAATATCAAACTCCCGCTGTTTCATAATTGAAAAATATTGCATCAAAATTGAATATCAATTCGATTGCAATCATAAAAAATGAATGTATATTGTCTTTATAAAGAAATTTGAAATATATTTCAAAATCGAAAGGATCAGTATTATGTCCATGTATTTTGCTCCGTTGGCTGCAGAAGCAGAACGTCCGGAATTTTCCCGTTGGAAAACTCTTTTGAAACATCATGCTGTTCTTCATGAAAGTTCTTTGTTTGATGATTCATTATTGAAAACTCCTTATCCGCTGGAAACTTTGGGACCCGGTTACTACTTCGCTCCTGCATTCAGTCATTGGGATTTGATCTATGCCCTTCTGGATTCTTGTCCGGTCATGCCTGAACATACCTTGCATCAACTGGAAAACATGCTTTCCTTCCAACAGGAAGACGGTTCCATTGCGGGCGCAATTTTCTTCGTCAAAGGAACCGGGGAACCTCATTTTTATTCACAATTTCCTGCTGTCTGGCCGCTTGCAGTGGATGAATATACCCGTGTGACCGGAACAGATAAGGCAATGAAACTTTGTTTTGAACCTTTGATCCGCCAGATCAGATGGTTTGAAAAGGAACGTCGCGCTGAAAATTATGGTTTCTATTATATGGATACAGTTCTTCCGAAGACATGGGAAAGCGGTGTGGATGAAAGTATCCGTTGTGAAGTAGTTCAGGAAAGAGGTAAATTCCCCTGTGTGGATGCGACCAGTCATGTGTATATGCTTTATGATGCTGCCGCACGCTGGAGCGAAAAGCTGACAGGGAATGCAGATGAGGAATTTGTGGCAAAACGGGATGAACTCGGTGAACTCATCCGGCAGAAATTTTATTCAGAGGAAACGGGCTTTTTCCATGATGCGTACCTTTTGGAACGCGGGATCTCTTTCCGTACTCTGACAGCGATCTGGCCTTTGACCTGCGGAGCTGCTTCTCCGGAACAGGCAAACCGTGTGATCGATGAAAGCCTGTTGAATCCGGAACGTTTCTTTACGGCTCATCCGTTGCCTTATGTCGCCATCAATGAACCGTATTTCAAACTGAAAATGTGGCGCGGCGGCGCATTCAACAGTCTGACTTACATGGCGATCCTGGGATGTCTGCGCTACGGCAGAAAAGATGCTGCCGTTCAAATCGCAGAAAAAATCCTGGATATGGCTCTGCATCATTACAGATGCACCGGGGCGATCTGGGAATTTTATCATCCCTTTGGGGAAAGCCCAATGAAAATGAGCCGCAAGGCTGCTCCGTGGCTGCTGCCCTGTCGGGAATATCAGGGACACAATCCGTTCTTTGCATTGGCAAGAGTTGCAATTCAAAAATAATCAGGAGAATATAATTTTATGAAAACACTGAATCTTGATGGAATGTGGGATTTCTCTTTTGACGAACAGGGAAAGATCCTTCCGGAAGTATTACCGGCTTTGACTTGGAATACCGCTTTATCGGTCCCCGGATGTTTTGATGTCGCTGCGCCTTTTTTCGGCAAACGTGGACTGGGATATTACCGTTGTATCACACGGACCGGAGGTACTGTCCGCTTGAGTATCGACGGGGTCGGAGTGGAAGCGAAAATCTTCTGGGACGGTAAATTCATCGGAAACTGTCCTTATGCCTATATGCCGGAAAAATTCTGTTTTGATGCAGGCGAATACGGCGAACATGAACTGGTAATCGCTGTTTCCAATCATTTTAATAAAATCTATTTCCCCTATTATGACTTCTATGCTTACGGCGGAATTTTCGGCAGTGTGCAGATCGAAGAACTGCCCTCCAATTACATCGACCGCCTCAAAGTCACAGCCACCGATTATAAAACAGGTACTGTACATGTGGATGTGGAAACAAACAGATTTTTCCGCAAAGCCGCTGATATTGTATTTGAAGTTGACGGCAAAGCTGTTCTGAGTGCTGCATTTTCCGGAAAAGCACAGACATTCTCTTTCCGGGTCCCCGATTTCAAACTCTGGAGTCCGGATACCCCCAATCTGCACCGTCTCAGAGTCATTCTCGGAAAATATGAAGAAGAACTTGAGTTCGGGATCCGCTCAATCGAAACCAAAGGAACCAAACTGCTGCTCAACGGGAAAGAACTGCGCCTGATGGGATACAACCGTCATGACAGTCATCCTGAATTCGGTGCAGCTGTTCCGCCGGCTCTGATGGCGGCAGACTTGCAGATGGTCAAAGCACAGGGCAGCAACTTCATCCGCGGCAGTCACTATCCACAACGTGAAACTTTCCTGAAACTCTGCGATAAAATGGGGATCCTGATCTGGGAGGAAACTCTCGGATGGGATGTCCGGGATAAAGAACTTTTCACAAGAGAATTCCAGTTCAAACAAAAAGATCAGGCACAGAAACTTGCCAATATCCATTACAATCATCCCTGTATCATCATCTGGGGATTCATGAATGAAACCCTGAGCGAAAATAAACGGGCACGGAAAATCATTCAGAATGTCTATGACACCTACAAGAAAAATGACTCCACACGGCTCGTGACATTCGCCTCCAACCGTTATGAAAAAGATATCTGCATGGACATTGTGGACGTGGTTGCCATGAATCCGTATCCGGGTTGGGGTGATATCAACTGGGATGAAATCAACACTATCCACAAAATCAAACCCCGTCTGGATAAATTGAAAAACGCAGTTCCGGCAGATAAACCGTTCCTGATCAGCGAAATCGGAGCTTCTGCGATCTACGGACACCGCGATCCTCACCGGGTGCGTTGGAGCGAAGAATATCAGGCGGAACTCTCCACAGAAGTATGCCATGTAGTTCTGGGTGATGACCGTTATTGCGGACTTTCCTTTTGGCACTTCTGCGATGCGAAAAGTTATCTGAACGGAGGCAGAGTCAAAGGGATCAATGATAAAGGGATCCTCGATGAATACCGTCGTCCGAAAATGGCTTGGGATGCTATTACAACGGCTCTGAAAGATTTGAAATTCAACAATAAATAACCGTAATCGAGCTGAAAAAAAGAACCGCTGAAGTATCATCCATATCCGATATTTTCAGCGGTTTTTTCTTTTTATACGAACCGGATGATTCAGGTGGATTCCCGTTCCGTGATCGTAATGGGAAATATATGCTGCCGCGCTTCAAGTATCGCATCTTCACGGGATATTTTTCCTTCACAGATACGGAATAACAACTCTCCGGCATAGCGGCCCATCTCACGGGAATCCTGTGCGACCAGTGATAATGCAGGAGAACAAAACCGGTTGGCTTCAAAGTTGGAAGTTGACATCAAAGCGATATCATCCGGACAACGCAAACCGTTTTTTTTCAAAATCCGGAGCAGATGCAGAGCTATATGTCCGCGGCAGATCACGAGATCAGGCCGATTCTCCCGGGAAAGAGAAGCGATCTTTTCTACGAAAAATTCTGCGACCTCTTCCACATCCCGCTTGTAATCATCTATTCCCTCGATCCGGATATCTTTTATTTCCGCAAGGGACGGTTGATAAAGACCTTCACTGAGCCATACATGCCGGAATCCTTTTTTCCGGATATAATCCAGCAAACCGGAAATATCCAGATTCTCTTTCCGGTTTACCATCGGAATATTCTCATACGACAAACACGGTTCGATCATGACCACAGGATGCAAATGGCGATCCAGATGAGTGATCAACGGATGATTGGCAAAACCTGCGATCACACAACCATCAACACTGTAATTCTTGAGATTTTCCGGCAGAACAAATTCCGAAATATTGGAACAATCCAGAATATTCAGAAGACAATTATATTTATGGGCAGAACAGGCATCCGAAAAACCATGCAGCATCCCTCCATAATACTCATTTGCCAACCCTTGCAATGTATTATCTGAAAAAATAAACATCAGTTGACGGGTTTTCCGGGTCACTAAAGAACGGGCTGCACTGGAAGGCACATACCCTGTTTCACGAATGATCTGTTCAATCTTCTTTCGCTTCTCTTCACTGACCTCTCCCTCCGCATTATGATTCACAACACGTGACACCAGAGAGAGATCCACACCAGCCATTTTCGCAATATCTTTTAATCGTATCCGTTTTTCTCCCGCAGAACTCATTCTTATTATACTCTCTGATTTAAAAGTTCGCATTAAAGATAAAGCAGAATTTATATTTTTCAAGAAGAAAACTGAAAAATATATCGTTTTCTCTATGGAAAACCCCATTCAGAACTTATTCTGCAAGCTTTATTTCGAGCACACGGACATCTCCCGCAGGAACAGTCATTTTGATTTTGTTATCGGAAACAGATAATCTGCTGTCAGTTCTGAGTTCCATGGCATTTTTTACAGAACAGCCATTCCCGCATATTTCAACACTCGCTGCCGCTCCGGGATCAAATACTTCTGCGGTGTCTGCCATTTTGGTAACTCCACGGTTGTTGATAAGATAAATCAACCAGCCGGAGTTTGTCCGGTTCAAACCGTATTGGATATTTCCGGAAATCCGGAACGGAATCGTTTCTGCTGTCAATCTG
>JAGCNI010000098.1 GCA_017646015.1 Lentisphaeria bacterium | reverse complement strand
GATTCCGGTTCTGACCTTCAGTCCGTCCGCCTGAGAGCATTCAAGGGTCCCGATGGGAAATGGTATCTGAACGGGATGAAGCGGTTCATCACCAACGGCTGTGCAAAGACTCACCTGGTTCTGGCACGTTCTGTGGAAGGCTCCGCCGACGGGCGCGGTCTTTCCATGTTCATCTGCCAGGCTTGCCCGGAACTGGTCGTCCGCCGCGTGGAACACAAACTCGGTATCCACGGGGTTGCAACCTGCGAACTGCAGTACAATAATGTTCCTGCAGAACTCTGCGGTCAGCAGCGTCGCGGTCTGACAAAATACGTTATGTCCCTGATGAACGGTGCCCGTGTTGCCATCAGCGCTCAGGCTGTCGGTGTTGCGGAAGCAGCTTACCGTGAAGCCCGCAAATATGCTTCTGAACGTGAACAGTTCAAACAGAGCATTGACAAATTCCCGGCAATCTATGATATGCTTGCCCGGATGAAATCAAAACTGACTGCATCCCGTGCATTGCTGTATGAAACCACCAAGATCGTTGACCTGCGCAATGTGTATGCACACATCATGGATCATGAACCGGAACGCATCACGGATGAAGTCCGTGAAAAAGCCAAATACTATGCCAAGATCGCAGCAGCTCTGACACCGATGAGCAAAGCTCTTTCCACCGAAAGTGCCAACTCCATCGCTTATGACTGCATCCAAATCCACGGCGGCACAGGTTACATGCACGACTTCGATGCTGAACGCTACTATCGTGATGCCCGCATCACCAACATCTACGAAGGTACCACGCAGCTTCAGATCGTGGCTGCCATCGGCGGTGTCATGCAGCGTGTCCTTGACAAAATGATCGGTGAAATGATGGCTGCGATCCCGGCTGACGGCAAAATCGGTATGCTCAAAGAAAAAATCGCAGCAATGCATGCAAAACATCTTGAAGCTGTCAAATTTGTGGCAGATAAGAAAGATTCCGCATATCACGATCTGCGTGCACGAAGCCTGGTGGAAAATGAAACTTTCATTTTCGTCGGTCTGCTCATGCTGCGTGATGCACTGAAAGATGCCGCACGTGAAGTTCTTGCAGAACGTTACATTCTTGATGCCGTTGCTGATTTCGACCGTAACTGGCAGTTGATTCTTTCCGGTGATCAGACAACTATCGAAAATCACCGTGCAGTGATCGATTATTAATTGGGAGGATCCTCTATGAATAATGAATATCTCGCAAGAGCACGTGAACAAGTGCCAGATGCGAAAACCTTGATCATTCTGGCATCCAAAAGAGCCAGACTTCTGGCAACCGGAGCACCTCCGATGGTGAGATGTCAGGAAGAAAATTTTCTGGATGTTGCTCTGCTGGAAATCGCAGAAGGTCTGCTGGTTCCGGATTTCAACGGCGAAGCCGATGATTTCATGGCCCAGATCGCTGCCGTGAAAGCTGCCGCACAGAAAGATGCAAAAGAATAATTGAATTAATACGGTAACAACACGGAGTACAGTCACATGACCGCCGCCGTTCCCAACGGAGAACACGGCGGATCAGACTTAATCCGTGTTTGTCCGTTTTTATCCACTTCAGAAAGGAAGACTTATGTCCGCTCAAGTCGCTGTGATCATGGGCAGTAAAAGCGATCTGCCCTCTCTCAAAGGTGCGTTTGATACCTTGCGTTCCTTTGGAATCGAATTTGAAGCAAGAGTCATCTCTGCCCACCGGACACCGGACACTGCTGCTGAATATGCAAAAACAGCAGAAGAACGCGGGATCAAAATTCTGATTTGTGCTGCCGGTATGGCTGCACATCTTGCAGGAGTGATCGCTGCTCATACAACTCTGCCGGTCATTGGTATTCCCATGGCAAGTGAACCTTTCAGCGGGTTTGATGCCCTGCTTGCGATGGTGCAGATGCCTCCCGGAATTCCTGTTTCCACTGTAACTGCAGGCCCTGCCGGAGCAAAAAATGCTGCTCTCACCGCAGTTTCCATTCTTGCATTGAGCGATGCTGCTCTTAAAGAAAAATTGAAAGCATTCCGTGCTGAACAGACCCGTAAAGTCGAAGAAGCCGATGCTGCTTTGCAAAAAGAACTCGGGCTTGCCTGAGAATCAAATAATCTTCTGAACTGCCGGAGGCCGTTATGAAAAAAATATTCCAGCTGTTTCCGGCAATTCTCTTCTTATTGACACTTCTCCCGCTTCAGGCGGCTCCGGAATACACCTATCTCAAAGATCCGGATACGGGCAGACGTGTCAAATATTCTGCGCTTCCCAATGATAAACGTGCCGTTTTTCTTCCGACCCGCTATTTCCGGAAACAGAGTGAATTCCGCGGGATCTGGGTTGCGACATACGCCGGGATCGATTTTCCCAAAACCTCTTCTCCGCAACATTTCTGTAAGGTTTACAGACAATATCTTGCCAATATCCGTAATGCAGGATTTACGGCGGTAATCTTTCAGATCCGTCCCTCCTGTGATGCGTTTTATAATTCAAAAATCAATCCATTCTCCCGTTCCATCCGGGGACAGGAAGGGGTTGGTTATCCTCAATTTGACATGCTCAAATATATGATTGCCGAAACCCGGCGTCATGGATTGGAATTTCACGCGTGGCTGAATCCATACCGTGTTGCAGGATCGACAACTTTATCTAAAAATGCTTATCTGAAAACGCTTTCACCGATGAACTTTGCCCGGAAAAATCCATCTGCAGTTCTGGAAAGTCCCACAGCAAACGGCAGAATGTTGATCCTTGATCCGGGCAATCCGCTTGTAAAAAATCATCTTCTCGCCACGGTTCAGGAAATCATCACACGTTATGCCCCGGACGCCATCCATTTCGATGATTATTTTTATCCTTACGATTACAAAGGAAACAATGATCTTGCGACCTACCGGAAATATAACAAAGACCCCGGGATCACGATTGACGCATGGCGCAGGAATAATGTCAATCAAATGATCCGTTCTGTTTCGACCCTGATCCGTCAGAACAATAAAGTTCAAAAGAAAAAGATCCGTTTCGGCATCAGTCCGTTCGGTATCTGGCTGAACAGTAAGACCACACCTTATGGTTCATTGACACTTGGAAACGAATCCTATTTTTCCAATTATTCGGATTCCCGTCAGTGGATCAAACGCAACTGGATCGACTATATCATTCCGCAGTTGTACTGGTCCTTCAATCATCCGAAAGCTCCCTATGCGGCACTGGCAGACTGGTGGGCAAATACCGTTACCGGAACCTCTGTCAAATTGTATATCGGGATCGGAGCATATCAGAAATTGTCAACAAAGAACACAGCAGAACTGAAAAATCAAATCCTTTACAATTGTCGGCGTCAGGAGATCAGAGGATGTGCGATCTATTCTTATTCCAAAGTCTTTGCGCCGGAAAATCTTTTCCGTTACAACCTGGTATATCAGGTGATCAACGGCTGTTGGAAATACCGTCTTTACATGCCTCCGGCATTGCAGAAGCAAAATAGAAACAACCGGAAAAAATAAAAAGATAACAACCACAATTCAAGAAAGGAAACAACTATGGCTATTGAAAGTGCAAGAGCATTTTGCGTCAGACTGATGAGTGATGAAGATCTGAGAAATGATCTCGGCAACGTAAAAACCCCGGCAGAAGTCAATGCCCTGCTCGGTGGTGAATATGATTTCACCAAGGCTGAACTGGACAAAATGATCGGTGAATTTGTCGGTCACAAACTGGCAGAAGGCGAACTGGAAAATCTGATCGGCGGCTTCTTTGAAGAAGAAGTTGAAGCCGGCAATGCGGATGCTGCAAAAGTCATCATTGAATGGCTCAAAACCATCGGCTGACCCATTCATAAAGTGCTCTCCGGGAAAAAATTTTCTCCGGAGAGTATTTTCAATCCACACAATGATCGAAAAGGAGGCGTTTATGAAAATTTCAAAATCCGGTCTTTTCATTATTCCGGGGCTTGCGCTGTTTCTTGCCTTAACAGGCTGCGGTGAAGCGGAATCCCCGAAAAAGGAAACGGCTCCCGAAAAGAAAAATACTGAAATCAAAAAAACAATCAGAAAAAAAACAGTCATTCAGGATTCCGAAGAAGGATCGCTGAAAGTCAAAGTCAATATCAAAGAACAGAAACACAAAAAACCTGAAGTCAAAGATCATTCTCATAATATCATTATCACCGATAAAAATGATAAACGAACAGATACGTCTGCAGTTTCCAAAAAAGAAGCGGCGATCCGTAAAACCCTGAGAACTCAGGTTCCTGCAAAATCACTGGCGGCGGCATTGACTCCTCTCCATGAAGGGAAAACGATCCGTTGGTCGCCGCAATGGCAGCAGGATGAAATCAGAGGAGTCCGTCTGCCTGCATTTGCCTTGAGTCATGACAAGAGTATTCTTCTTCTGATCGAAACCCTGGGAGAAAAAGATGGTCCATACGCATCACGCCTGATTTTCTGCAATACACATACATGGACCATTGCCGCAGTCCGCCATCTGGATCGCACAGATATCCGCTCGGTAACATTCTCTCCGGAGAACAAGCTTTATCTGTTCAGCCGGAAACAGGATGTCCTGGATACACAGGATGAAATTCTGGAAATGGATGTTATCACAGGAAAAATCACAGGACGTCAACCGGAAAAAGATGTCAAACAACTTGTCTGCGGAAAAGATTTTCTGGCAGTTACACATCTTGAAAATTCTCCGGATGCGACAGTTGTGAGCTGCTATAAACTGAATGACGGCATGAACAAAAATCGTATTGAAACAAAAAATACCGCACCGGAAATTCTTTTTTCAGAGGACAACAGGAACCTGATCCTTGCGGGAGAAAAAGAGTTGGAATTTTTCCGTCTTCCCGCCTTGAAAAAGGAACAGGGCACAGCATTACCGGAGAATTTCCGGGTTTCAGCATTGTGTCAACTCCGCGATGGTTCCCTGATGCTGGGACCTGTATTGGGAAGTAATCGGCAGGCCTTGCATTACCGGAATGGAGCCTTTGTTCCATTCGGAGAAAATGCAGAAGGAGTCTTTGCACTCTCGGGCGAAGTGGAATATATTTACAGTGTCATGAGCAGTAAAGGCAGAGTGGTGCTGCTTCACCGTGATGACCATACAGAAAAAGAAAGTTTCTCTCCGGAAGAGATACGGCCTTATACCCGTGGGAATCCCCGGGCGTTATTTGTCCTGCCGCATTTGAAAGGGCTTTCGATTCTGGATGACGGCGGTTCATTTTATCTGATTTACAGGGTGGAAAAACGTTTCCGCAAAGAAATACTTTTTTCGCCGCAGAAATGAGGCGGATTTTTGCTGTTTTTTTCAGGATCGGAACTTGAAATCGCCAACGTTGGCAGTATTGTATCATACAAGATTGAAAATCAACCGGAAAACATACATATTATGGAGGAAAAAATTATGGCATTATTGAAACGTGAAACTCCGGCAAATCTGCCGGTAAAAGTTCTGCAGTTCGGGGAAGGTAACTTCCTGCGGGCATTCATTGACTGGATGATCAATGAGATGAACAAGCAGAATAAATTCAACGGCATGGTTCGTCTGATCCAGCCGCTGGAAAAAGGAATGGGTGAAATGATCAACGCTCAGGATGGTCTTTACACCTTGATCCTCCGTGGAATTGAAAACGGAAAAGTCGTGGAAAACCGTGAAATCATCCAGTCTGTCAAAGATTGCTTGAATCCCTATCATCAGTGGAACGAAACCATTGCCGCATTCTGTGAAGATTCCGTCCGTTTCGTGTTTTCCAACACCACAGAAGCCGGTATTGAGTACAAAGAAGAGCCCTACACTCCGGGTGCTTGCCAGAACACCTATCCGGCAAAAGTGACTGCCCTGCTCTATGAACGCTTCAAAGCGGGCAAGAAAGGTTTGATTTTCATTCCCTGCGAACTGATCGACAAAAATGGAGCCAATCTGCGTGAATGTATCCTCAAATACATCAAGCTCTGGGAACTCCCGGCTGAATATGCAAAATGGGTTCAGGAAGAAAACCTCTTTGTCAACACTCTGGTTGACCGTATCGTTGCCGGCTATCCCCGCACAGAAGCCAAGGATCTTGAAAAAGAATTCGGATATGAAGACAATCTCATCGACTGCGGTGAAATCTTCCATTTCTTTGTGATCGAAGGACCTCAGGCTCTGGCAGATGAACTGCCGTTGAAAGAAGCCGGACTGCATGTTGTCATCACTGATAATCAGACACCGTACCGCACCCGTAAAGTGCGTTTCCTGAACGGAGCACATACAGCGAACGTTCTTGCAGCAAGCCTCGGCGGATTGACATTTGTTGATGAAATGATGAAAGATCCGGTCTTCGGAAAAGTGATCCGTAAATCAGTCAATGATGAAATCTTCCACACAGTCAACCTGCCGGAAGAAGAAAAACGTTTCTTTGCGGATTCCGTGATCGAACGTTTTGAAAATCCCTTTGCCATGCACCGTCTGCTTTCCATCTCTCTGAACTCTGTTTCCAAATGGAAAGTCCGTGTCCTGCCCAGTCTGTGCGATTATGTCGCTATGAAAAAAGAACTGCCGCAGTGTCTCGCATTCTCTCTGGCTGCTCTGATCCGTTTCTACATGCTTGAACTCAAAGACGGCGCTGCCACCGGTACTGCTGATAACGGTTCTTACCCGGTTTCAGATTCTCCGGATGTGCTGGAATTCTTTGCTGCACAGACAACCGCTTACAAAGCAGATAAGAATGCAGCAGCAATGATCCGCAATATCCTTGCCAATACCTCTTTCTGGGAAATGGATCTCAATAGCATCCCCGGCATGACAGATTTTGTCACAGAAAAATTTGAAATGATCGAAGCACAGGGAATCCGTGCTGCAGCAGAAAGCATCCTCTGAAACAAGGAGAACATCATGCGTTTTATTCAGATCAATCCGCGGGATAATGTGGCTGTCGCGCTGGAAAATCTTGCTCCGGGAGAAACTGCGATCGTAGAGCTGAAAGAAGCTGTCAATCGTGGACATAAATTTGCGATCAAACCGATTGCAGCCGGTGATAAGATCATCAAGTACGGCATGCCGATCGGAACAGCAAAAGCTGCTATCAATCCGGGAGAAAAAGTTCATACTCATAACATTTCCACAGCTCTTTCCGGAGTTCTGGAATATTCCTATGAGCATGAAGAAACAACTGTCAACGCCAACATTCCGGCAGACAGTTTCTTTGAAGGCTTCCGTCGTAAAAACGGCAAAGTCGGGATCCGTAACAATATGTGGATCATCCCGACAGTTGGATGCGTCAACCGCCTTGCGGTCAATCTCGCCAATGCGGCAAACAAACAACTGCTTCCGGCAGGATCTCTGGATCACGCAGTGGCTCTGACTCATCCGTATGGATGTTCTCAGCTGGGAGCTGACCATGCCCTGACACGTCTGCTGCTGGCAGACTTTGTCCGCCATCCCAATGCAGGTGCGGTTCTGGTGGTCGGACTCGGCTGCGAAAACAATACCATCGAAGGATTCAAAGAAGAACTCGGAGAATATGATCCGGAACGGGTTCGTTTCCTCGTGGCTCAGGATGGACAGGATGAGTTTGCTGTCGGAATGGAGATCCTGAAAGAACTGGCTGGGATCGCATGCAATGACAGACGGGAAAAAATCCCGCTGAACGAATTGATCGTGGGTCTTAAATGCGGTGGTTCAGACGGTCTTTCCGGAATTACAGCCAACGCATTGGTCGGAACCTTCTCCGACCGTCTCTCTGCAGCCGGTGGTACAACCATCCTGAGTGAAGTCCCGGAAATGTTCGGTGCTGAAACCATCCTGATGAACCGTTGTATCAATAAAAATATCTTTGATAAATGTGTTGACATGATCAACAATTTCAAAAAATATTTCATGCGTTACGATCAGGTGATTTATGAAAATCCCTCTCCCGGCAATAAGGAAGGCGGGATTTCCACTCTGGAAGATAAATCCATGGGATGCACTCAGAAAGCCGGTAATGCACAGGTCTGCGACGTTCTCCCCATGGGCGGACAGGTTGTGACTCCCGGACTGAATCTTCTGAATGGTCCCGGCAATGATATGGTCGCAACAACACTCCTCGCTGCGGCGGGAGCACATATCGTTCTCTTCACAACAGGCCGTGGTACTCCTTTCGGCGGTGTTGTTCCCACGATCAAACTGGCATCCAATTCTGCTCTGGCAGAACGGAAACCGCACTGGATCGACTATAATGCAGGTATGCTGGTGGAAGATGGCAGAAGTACTGCGGAAATCGAAGATGAATTCTTCCGTCTGGTCATTGATACCGCATCCGGAAAAACGGCGCGCAATGAAGATAACGGATATGAAGAAATCGCAATCTTCAAAGACGGGGTCACTCTCTGACCATGTCTGTCACGCTCAAACAATTGGCTGAAATGTCCGGACTCTCCATCCGGACAGTCAACCGGGTTTTGAAAAACCAGGCTCATGTTCACCCCGAAAAACGGGAGCTGATCATGCGTCTGGCGCGTGATCATAATTACATCCCGAATATGGCGGCGCGGAATTTGCGCCTGAACTGTTCCAAATTCGTCGGGATCCTTTCCAATTTAGATCAGCATACTCCGGAAATCTATATTCAGAAAATGCAGAATCTGGAAATATGCCTGAAAAGCAAAGGATACTATCCGATCATCGGAAAATATGATATGAATCAGTCGGTACTGGAAAAAATTCTGGCAGACTGGTCCGGAATCGCAGAATTCGTGATCGTGACAGCAGGAAATAAAGCTCTCCTGTGTGAACTTTTTCAACGCTATCCACTGACCCCGATTTATATTGACCGCGACGACATTGAAGACAGTCATCTGCTCCGGATCGACCGTACGACCGGAATCAGAGATGCTATCTCAACTTTGATCCAGGATGGAAAAAAATGTATTCTTCATTGCGGTCAGCAGGAAAACAGAAAATACGGTATTGAAGCTGCATTTCTTGCCACTCCAGCAAACAAAAGACCCGAAAAATTGCAGATCCCCGCTTGGGGTTCTTTTGAAAACGGTCGGAAACTGGCTCCGAAAATTCTGAAAAGCGGTGCCGATGCAGTCTTCTTTGATACAGATCGAATGGCTCTCGGATTTCTGAATTATGCCGCAGAACACAAAATCAAAATACCTGAAAAAATCGCTGTGATCGGCTTCGATGATGACCCTGCCGGCAGACAGATCTATCCTGCACTCAGCACAGTTGCGCACCCTGTGGATGCACTCAATCAGGCAATTCTTTCCATCATTGAAAATAAACCGGAAAAAAATGTCAATATGAGTTTTCCCACACGTTTTATCAGACGCCAAACTTCCTGATCCTGAAAAGCGGAAAAATATAGAGAAAAAAAACGATCCATCTTTGATTCAGACTTGTATTTCATAGCTGAAAATGCTATTTTACAAGACTCACAAAAAAACAAAAGAAGGATTGTTTATTATGAACGATTGGGAAAATCAGAATTTGCTCGGAATCAATAAACAACCTGCACGTGCAGCGTTGATTCCTTTTGATGAAGAATACAGTGCCATGGCTGGAGATAAAGCTCTCTCCCCCTGGTTCAAAATCCTGAACGGAGTTTGGAAATTCGCTTATTATGACTCCCCCGCTGACATCGAAGAAGATTTCTTTCTGGAAGATTATGATTGTTCCGACTGGGATGATATGCCCGTTCCAAGCCATTGGCAGTTGAATGGATACGGCAGACCTCATTACACAAATTCCAATTATCCGTTCCCCATCAATCCTCCCAAAGTTCCCACTGAAAACCCGACAGGATGCTACATCCGTGAATTTGAAATCCCCGAAGAATGGGCAGAAAGACGGATCGTTCTGCGTTTTGAAGGGGTTGACTCTTTCTTCTATGTCTGGGTCAACGGTCAGCTCGCCGGCATGAGCAAATGCAGCCGGAATGCAGCCGAATTTGATATTACGGATATCGCTCAGATGGGATTGAACAGAATCGCAGTTCAGGTTCATCAGTGGTCCGATGGGAGTTATCTGGAAGATCAAGATATGTGGTGGCTCAGCGGAATCTTCCGCGATGTATCTGTCTCTGCCCTCCCCCAGACTGATATTTTCGATGTCTTCGCCAAAACATCTCTGGACAAGGCATACAAAAACGGGGTGCTTGATCTTGAAGCAGAAATCCTCTCCACTGCAGAACGTGATGTAAAAAATCTGACATTTGAAGCGGAACTGTTCGATAAATCCGGCAACAGTCTTCTGGCAAAACCTCTTTCCGCATCCATTGCAAAAATCGGAACGGAAGAATCTGTCAAGATCAATCTCAACGCCACGATCAAAAATATCCAGCCGTGGACCGCTGAAACTCCTGTTCTTTACACTCTTTTGCTCTCTCTCCGTGAAAAAAACGGCAAAGTCATTGAATACAAATCCATGAAAGTCGGATTCCGCAGCATCGAACTGAAAAAAGGAAATATGCTGGTCAATGGAAAAGCAATCATGTTCTACGGGGTCAACCGGCATGAATTCAATACAGATCTCGGCAGAGCTCTGACCTATGATATTACGGAAGATGATCTTCTGCTCCTGAAACGTCATAATTTCAATGCGATCCGTACCAGTCACTATCCGGATGCCCCGCATTTCTATGATCTCTGCGATAAATTGGGTTTCTATGTAATTTGTGAAGCCGACCTCGAAACCCATGGTTTCGGATATGCAGAAGGAACCAATCCAACCATGTGGAAAGAATGGGAACGCGCCTGTGTTGACCGTATGCGCGGCATGGTCGAAGCGCACAAAAATCATGCGTCGATTGTAATCTGGTCTCTCGGAAATGAAGCCGGATACGGAATCAATCACGTCAAAATGGCAGCCTATACCCGCGAGCGGGACAATACCCGTCTGATCCACTATGAACGCGACGAGAATACTGAAATCGCAGATATGTATTCCGTCATGTATCTCCCCCACGATCTGTGTCTTGACAGAGTCAAAGAAAAATGTGACAAAAAGCCCTTCATCCTCTGTGAATATGCTCATGCCATGGGAAATGGCCCCGGTGGATTGGAAGATTACTGGCAGACATTCTTCGCAAGCAAAAAGATCCAGGGAGGATTCATTTGGGAATTCTGCGATCACGGGATCCGTACTTTTGAGGAGGCAGAAGGTCATGAAGGACATGGTCACGGACAGGAATTCTACGCATACGGCGGCGACTTCGGGGAAAAACCGCACGACGGCAACTTTGTTGCTGACGGTCTGGTTTTCCCCGACAAGACACCCTCACCCGGTATGATCGAAGCCAAGAAAGTATATTCTCCGCTTCGTTTCGCTGCAAAAGATTTGAAAAAAGGTATCATCGCAGTCACAAACCATTACGACTTCCGTACACTGGAACATCTCAACGTGACCTGGAGTGTCAGCGAAAACGGTATTCCCTGTCAATCCGGAATCCTTGCTCCGCTGAAGACAGCTCCCGGCACAACAGAAGAGATCACGATCCCCTATCAGATTCCGGCAAAACCGAAAGCCGGTGCAGAATATTTTCTGAATCTGACATTCAATCTCGGCATTGATACAGACTGGGCACGAGCCGGTCATGAAATCGCCTGGGCTCAGTTTGCTCTCCCGGTCAAAACACCGGCTGCACCTGCGATCATGATGCACGGGAAACAGCAGATCGAAATGGATGAAACTCAGAAATCGATTTTCATTGCCGCCGGAGAAGGATTCATCGAATTCGACAAAAACCGGGCAATGATTTCAAACTGGACTCTGGACGGAATTCAACTGATGGAACAGGGACCGAAGTTCAATCTCTTCCGTGCCCCCACCGATAATGATAATAATAAATGGCGCGGCGCATGGCAGGACTGGAAAGCGGCTCTCTATGACCAGCTCCAGCATGCAGTCGAATCCGTGGAATTCAATCCGGATAAATCCGAAATCAAAGTCATCACACGGGTTGCTCCGCCTTCCGTCTGGTCAACCGGTACAGATGTCTGGCATTTTGACGGATCACATCTATTGTACAGTATTCTCTGCGAATACACCTACAAATTCCTCCCCGACGGCGGCTTCACCATGGAACTCAAGGGAACACCCATGGGAAATATGCCGAACTTCCCGCGTATCGGATTGGAAATGTTCATTCCCTCCAATCTCGAAAATGCAGAATGGTTCGGTCTCGGTCCCGGCGAATCTTATGTCGATACGAAAGAAGCACAACGTGTCGGACTCTTCAAAGCCGGCATTGATGCGCTTTACACGAAGTATATATTCCCGCAGGAAAACGGCAATCGCAGTGAAGTCCGCAGAGCGGCGTTCTATGATCTTATGATGGCAGGCTTTGCTGTTTCCGGTCTGAATGCCAACTCGAACTTCAATTTCAGCCTTCACCGTTTCACCCCGCAGATGCTTTTCGATGCAAAACATCCGCATGAAGTCGGCGAACTGGAAAATAACTGTCTGCATCTGGATTGGAAACAGGCGGGGATCGGTTCTGCCTCCTGCGGTCCGTTGCTCCCGGAAAAGTATCAACTCAAACCGGAACCGTTCCAATTTGGATTCAAGTTCCACGGATTCCGTCCGGGCGAACTCAATGATGTAACTTTCTTCCACATGTAAGAAAAATCAACGGTATGGAACAGAGAAAAAAATCTCTGTTCCATACACCAAAAAAAAGGCTCTGTTCCGAACTGGACAGAGCCTTTTTTTGCGATCTGAAAAACAGAAATCAGCGGAGAGCGTTGATCGCCTCTTTCAGTTTGATTGTTTCCGCACCGGCTTTCTGTGCAAAATCTTCTTCAGAAGAAGCATAGATGATACCGCGGGAGGAGTTGATCACCAAACCGGTCTTTTCTTCTGTCAGACCGTATTTCAATACTCCGGCAAGGTCACCGCCCTGTGCTCCGATCCCCGGAACCAGCAGAGGTGTCTTACCGACAATTTTACGGATTTCGCCCAATTCTTCCGGATAAGTTGCTCCGGCAACAAGCATATTGTTGCCATGAAGATTCCACGGTCCGGCAATCAGAGAAGCAACATGTTTATACAGTTCCATACCGTTTTCAAGTTTCAGTTCCTGAATCTCTTTTGCTCCGGCGTTGGATGTACGGCAGAGAACAACCACACCTTTATCTGCATAATCAAGGAACGGTTTGATCGCATCCATGCCCATGTAGGGATTTACGGTGACAGCATCTGCACCATAGCGTTCAAAAGCCTCCACTGCATACATCTTGGTCGTATTACCGATATCGCCGCGTTTGGCATCCAGGATCACAGGAACCTCCGGACAACGGGAACGCAGATATGCCATGGTCATAGCAAGATCTTCTTCAGCGCACTGACCTTCATAAAAAGAGATTTGCGGCTTATAGCAGCAGACGTGATCACAGGTATTGTCAATAATCGCTTTATTGAATTCAAAAATCGGATTTTTAATATCCCGCACACATTTCGGCAGTTTTGTCAGATCCGGATCCAATCCGACACAGACAAGAGAATTGTTTTTTGCCCAGATCCGGGTCAGTTTTTCCATAAAATTCATGTTACTCAACCTCCATATAAAATTTTATTTTGAACACGGCTTTTTCTCTGCCGGGACAAATTCGATATAATCAAGATATGCCACAGAACAGGTTCCGGTATATTGTGAATTGGCAGAAAGGGTCAATGCCAGTCTTTCCGGTTTTTTGTCGGGATAAATCTTTTTCAGTGCCTCTTTGAGATTACATTCATCAATGTACCAAACCCCGGTTTTATCTTTCTGATTACGGACACATTTCCAATGAACTTTCACTGTTCCCATGCCGTATTTTACAAAACCGGTTGCATTCCGGGGAGTAAGCGTTTCCCAACGGAAAGCGATCGTATGCTGAGAGAGAGTCCCTCCAGAACCGATATAAATCCCGATCGCCTGATCATCTTTTGCATCCAATCTGCCATCCGCGCCTTCCGGCAGAAGATCCACGCGCCAACGCCAACGCATGACAGGTGTTTTTTCAAGATTGACTTTGGAAATATCAAAAAGAATGGAACCGGTTGATTTTTCTGATCTCAGGCGGAGAACTTTTTTTCCATCAAGTTTCACAATGCGGAACGTGGAATCTTTCGTTCCCAACTTTCCTTTGTAAGTCCAGGAACTGATTCCTTTTTTCTGATTGACCGTATTCTGAAAATCGACACGGGTCAAATCGTTCCCATACAGAAAAAGAGACAGGAACAACGCCAACAGGAAAGCAGTGATTTTATAGTTTTTCATCAGCGTCCGTCCTTTTTCTTTTTATGTGCCTGCTCTCTGTACTCTTTATATTTTGCCAGAATATCCTGCACATAACTCCGGGTGGATGGAATTGTAATACGGTTAATAACAGGATCATCCGGAGAAACAGGTTTCCAATCATTGACCCGTCTGGCTCCGGCATTGTATTCGCCCAGAGCAAGGGCATAGACATCTTTATATTTCTGCCAACGCCGCACGGCTCTGCCAAGATACCATGATCCAATTTCAATATTCAGTTCCGGATCATATAAAGCACCTTTGCTGGGCTGCGGAAATCCTTTGATCCGAGCCCAGTCTTTGGCGGAAAGTCCGGGCATGATTTGCATCAAACCCACTTCCCCTTTCAAACCACGCGCATTCCGGTCGAATTTACTTTCACGCCAAATCACCGCTTTCAACAGATAAGGATCCACTCCATTCCGTAAGCCGGCTTTGCGAATGATCTCATCGTATCTGGTGAACCGGGTGTAATAATCCACAACAGATTCCCCGATCCGCCAGATAAACATGGCTGAACAGACCGCAAAAACAGAGATCAGAAGCAACAGAAACAGCCCCGTACTCTTTTTCCGTTTCACCGGACCTTTGCGGACACTGAACATCATTCTTTATAAATCCTTTCCGGATAATGCGATAAGGTTCAACACCTCATCAGGATTTTGCTGCCTCCTGTGCAGCGGCAGCAGCTTCCCGGATTTTGAGAGCTTCATCACGGAGACGTTTGAAGGTCTCTTCAAATTTCAATTCGGGCTCAAGCGGAATGATCCGCAGTTCACGCAGCTGTTTCAGTTCCGCTTCGGCAGGAGCATTCATCATCAAATCCTGTGCCTGCTGGTTGAATGGGAATGCAATCACTTCACGGATATTGGGTTCATCCGCAAGCAGCATGACCATACGGTCAACTCCGGGAGCAATACCACCGTGCGGAGGTGCACCCAGTTTGAATGCCTGAATCATGCCGCCGAAACGCTGATCGACAACATCCGGAGTGTAACCGGCAATTTCAAAAGCTTTGTACATAATGTCCGGACGATGGTTACGGATCGCACCACTGGAGAGTTCCACACCGTTACAGACGATATCATACTGATAAGCGAGAATATCAAGCGGATTTTTGGTCTGCAATGCTTCCATACCTCCCTGCGGCATGGAGAAAGGATTGTGACTGAAAATGATCTTGTTGGTTTCTTCATCCAGTTCAAACATCGGGAAATCAACGATCCAGCAGAATTTGAACACATTCGGATCGATCAGATTCAGTTTGCGACCCAGTTCAGTACGAACCTGTCCGCCGATTTCGATCACTTTCGCTTCTTTGTCTGCAAGGAAGAACATCACATCGCCCGGCTGGATTCCAGCCTGATCACGCAACGCTTTCAATTCTTCCGGACTCATGAATTTCACGATCGGGCTCTTTTCCCCTTCTTCGGAGAAAATAATGTATGCCATCCCTTTTGCACCAACACTCTGAGCAAAAGCAATCATGTCATCATAGAATTTACGGGGCTGGTTTCCGCCGATACCCGGAACCTTGATTGCACGGACAACACCGCCGTTTTTCACGGTAGCAGCAAATGCGTTGAATCCGCTGTTTTCAAAAACAGGAGAAACATCAATCATTTCCAAGGGGTTGCGGAGGTCCGGCTTATCCGAACCATAGCGGTACATGGCTTCACGGTAAGGAATACGGACAAACGGATCAACACGTTTGTTGCTGAACTTGGTGAAGATGTGATGCATGAGCTTTTCAAGAATAGCAAAAATGTCATCCTGTGTCACAAAGCTCATTTCCATATCCAGCTGATAGAATTCACCCGGAGAACGGTCTGCACGGGCATCTTCATCACGGAAACAGGGAGCGATCTGGAAATAACGGTCAAATCCGGCAACCATCAGCAACTGTTTGAACTGCTGCGGAGCCTGCGGCAATGCATAGAATTTACCGGGATGAACACGGCTCGGAACCAGATAGTCACGGGCACCTTCCGGAGAACTGCTGGTCAGAATCGGAGTCTGATATTCCAAAAAGCCCATATCAATCATTTCTTTGCGGATCTCTGCAATCACTTTGGAACGCAGCACAAGGTTGTCATGCAGTTTTTCTTTGCGGAGGTCAAGGAAACGGTATTTCAGACGCAATGCTTCAGGAGCCTGTTCATCTTTTGCGATCTGGAACGGCAGAACATCGGCTTCACCCAGAATTTCCATATCTTCAGCAACAACTTCAATTTCTCCGGTCGCCAGTTTCGGATTGACTGTTTCAGGCATTCTTGCCACAACAGTACCGGTGAAACAAACCACCGTTTCCACACGCCAGCGTTCCAGTTCCTGATAAAAACTCATTTTCGGGTCAATGACCACCTGTGTTTTACCATAATGGTCACGCAGGTCAATAAAAATCACGCCGCCATGGTCGCGGACACTGTGGATCCATCCCGAAAGACGGACTTTGGATCCGACATTTTCTTTACGCAAAGCGTTACAAGTATGCGTTCTGAACTGATGCATAAAATCAACTCCTGTTGTTATGTTAAAAATTTTGTAGTTTTCATGCAATTAGCAGGTAATATAGCACAGGATTCAATAATTTCCCGTCCAGATAAAATTTTTTCAGAAATATTTTAGCGTTTTTTCAAAAAAAAAACAAAAAAAGAGCAGGATCCCATTTTTCAACGGTCCCTGCCCTTTCTGAAAATCTGATCAGATCAGGTTATTTTTTCTTCGCTGCTTTCTTTGCAGGTGCGGCTTTCTTTGCCGGAGCAGCTTTCTTTGCCGGAGCTGCTTTCTTTGCAGGAGCGGCTTTCTTTGCACAGCAGCAGGAAAAAGTTTTTTCAACATCAAACTTGTAATAAGAACCCAGAGAGATCAGAGTCTTGGTGTGTGTGATTCCTTTGATCTGGTGACACATCTTATCAGCAAGGATCATAGACAACTGTTGATTGTCTGCAACTCGTGCAATCGCGGCAATATCATATTCGCCGGCAACGGAGTGAACTTCCATGATCCCATCTATTTTCAGAACCTCGTCAATAACGTTCATGATGAGATCCCGTTCGACGCGCACCAAGATGATTGCTGTTACCATGTTCTACCTCTCTTTGTTGAGTTATGATTTTATTGTGGAATTGCGGAGCTTTCGCATTCCCTTCTGAGAACTAAACATAATAGATTCAAATAAGATTTCAAGTTAAAAAAAGCCAAAAATCAAAAAAAAATCCAATTTTTTCGTAATTTTTCACAAAAAACTCTCTCTTGAACTGCATTTTTACTAAATTCTTCACCACCATTTTTTCTCTACTGTGATTTGCAGATAAAAACAAAAAAACAACTTCTATAAACACAACGAAAAGTTCTAAGAGTTCATAAGCAATCAAAAAAAGGACAGGATCCAACCGGAACAAACCGGATCGGATCCTGTCCTTATTCAAAAATCGCAATACAAACTTTATGCGATCATTCCTTTGTTCTTGTCTTCCGCAAGGACTGAATCGGCGTCAAGCGAAGCTGCAAGATTGTCGGTAAGAGAATCTTGTGCCGCATTGCCGAACAACGTGATCGTATCGTTGTAAGCGCAAAGGTCATCGGTCAGATTGCCATTGACAGAGTCGCTGAACCCGCTGAGATCAGAGGAATCTGTTCCCTTTTCCCAACCGGCGAGGAGATCGCTGTCGGCAGTGGCCCCGGAGGCGAAATCCAGATTGGAAGAGGCTGACTGAATCGAGGAAATACGTGCGGACTGTTTTGTGACAACACCTGCGTTATCTGTCGCACGGAAATAGATTATTCCATTGTAAGTCATATCAACAGAGCTGCCGACAAACCATTTGTTGTTGTCGTAGCTGTATTCGATATTTTTGACTCCGCTGCCCCAATCGGAAGCGGTTGCAGAGACTTTGACAAGAGCATTATTGACCTGATTCTGGGAAAGGGTCAAAGTCGGCGCAACCATATCAATTTTGTTCACAGTTGCGCTGATGGAAGTCGTCAGCCCGACATTATCTGTCGCGCGGAAATAAACCGTTCCATTATATCCCATTTTCACACTTGTCCCGGCACTCCAGTTTTTGTTATCATAACTGTATTCAACCGTTTTGATTCCGCTGCCGTAATCGGTCGCCTGAACAGAAACAGTTGCTGTTCCATTGAGCCATGTGGTCGGAATTCCGAGAACTTTCAATTCCGGAGCACGCTGGTCAACCT
>JAGCNI010000007.1 GCA_017646015.1 Lentisphaeria bacterium | reverse complement strand
CTTTTGACTCTCGGTATTGCATACGCATCCGCAATCGCTCTTCAGGGTGCAGTATTGACTGATCTTGACGGCAATTTTGACAAAATCGATAAAAAAGGCTTGCCTGTAAAATGGCGCGTCAATATGGGCACAAAAATGGCTGCCCAGCTCAAGATCTCCGTCACAAAAGATGATAAAGGCGTGAATACACTCACCGTCGATGCCGCCGGCACACCGAAAAATGATGTTCCCTGGATGGGTCCTCACATCCGTTGCAAAGCCGGTGATAAAATCATTGTTTCAGCAGATGTCAAAACATCCGGCAGCTTCGGATTCAGCTTCTACCGTTATGCAGATGGGAAAAAACCTCTGATGAAAGGTATGAAAGCGAAAACATTCAGCATCATGAACAGAAAAACAACGGTCAAAGCCGAATTCATCATGACTGACGATGCCGATAAAAAATTGTATCTTGTGAAACCGGTTCTGATTATGCCCAAGGGCAAAGTCACCAGTATTTCCAACGTAAAATACGAACTGATCACCGCAGAAGAATTGAATGCGGCAAAGAAATAATCCAGAACAGATGAGTTTTTAAGGAGTTGAAAGATGTCTGTCCTCAGAATGAGCGAGATGTCTGTTAACGATGTCCGGAAATATCTTGAAACAAATCAAACAATCGTATTTCCTTACGGCATCGTGGAACAGCACGGGTATCATCTCCCCCTTTCTACGGATATTCATAACGCAGAAATGCTTTCGGATATCATCGCAGAAGGCCTGGGGTGTATGGTCGCACCGACATTGAACTATTGTTTTTCCGGCGGTATGCTCCCCGGGACAATCAATGTCAAACCGAATCATTTTTCTGCTTTTGTTGTCGATATTATCGAATCTCTCACTGTTCAGGGATTCCGTAATATCATCATCGTCCCCGGACACGGCGGCAGCGAAAGTCTGGAAAACTTGCGGGAATCGTTGCGGATTGCAAAATGGATGAATCCCCAGCTGCGGGAGACCACCGTTCTGCTGATCTCGTTTGAAGATTATTCCCCGTTGGCGCATAAAGCCGTATTCGAAGATCATGATTTCCATTCCGGCAATCTGGAAACATCCATGATGCTGGCATACCGCCCCGATCTGGTACACATGGAAAATCTGACCATGGATCCGCCGGATGTGGCAGAACGTTTGAGACAGGATCCCGATTCCTATCAGGACCGTACGTATAAGACATCTCTGAAAGAAGAGATTCCGTCAACCAAACAACATGCAGACGTACAGGTCGGCGTAATGGGTCATCCGGAATTGGCAACTGCCGGATTCGGTCAGGCTGTACTGGATGAATTCCGAAAAAATATCATACCCGTTTTGAAAAAAGAATTGTGTATTTAAGAGGTAAAGTAACATGAAAATCACAATGTTGGGAGCCGGTTCCGGCTTCGTTCTCACAATCGCAAAAGAATTGCTCACCGATCCGGTATTTGATAATGCCGAATTCATGCTGATGGATGTGGCTCAGGATCGTTTGGCAGTCGCAGAAAATGCAGTCAAGGAAATTCTGGCAACTGGAAAAAACAAAGTTTCCGTTTCCATCACAACCGACCTGGATCGCGCTCTGGATGGCGCAGATTACGTCGTCAGTTCCTGCGAGAAAAATCGTTATGCCTATTGGGCAAAAGATTTCCGTATTGCAGAAAAACATGGAGTTTTCCAGGTGAAAGCGGAAAACGGCGGTCCCGGCGGAATCATCCACGGGGCAAGAAATATCTGTCTGTACAAAGAAGTTCTGGAAAGCATGGAAAAACATTGCCCCAATGCCTGGCTGATGAACTTCTCCAATCCCATGTCCATTCTCTGCACCTACTTCAAGAATTACTTCCCGAAAATCAAAGCTCTCGGTTTCTGCCATCAGGTACACGGTTCTTTCGGCTTGATTGCGGAAGAATTGGGCTGGGAACCGGGCGAATTGGAAGTTGTCACAGCAGGTGTCAACCACATGAACTGGCTGTTTGACATCCGCCATCGCAACTCCGGCAAGAGCTGTATGGAAGAATTCATTACAAAAATGCAGGCTTCCAAATATTGGGAAGAAGTCTACCCCAGCATTCCCGAACAGAAATACACCAAGGAAGTCTACAACACATTCGGCATGTACCCCGTGGGATACGACGAACACATTGTGGAATATCTCCCCTTCTTCCAGGATACCAAAGAATGGGAAAAATGGGGCTTGCACTCCCTTGCTGAATTCTACGAAAATCTCACAAAAAAGAATTCCAAAACTTTGGAAACGCAGAGACTCCTCGGCAAGAATTATGCAAAACCGCCCTTCCCCGTCGATCCCGATCACCCGTACTATGCAGAAAATCCCTGCCGCGTGATCACGGCTCTGGAAACCAATACTCCGCTGTACTTTGATGCCATCAACATCCGCAATAACGGCGCCGTGGATAACCTGCCGGATGATGTGATTCTGGACGTCCCCGCATTGGCAATCGGCGGTCAAGTCCGTTCCATCCACGTGGGTAAACTCCCTGCCGGTCCCTGCGAATTGTGCCGTCGTCAGACCGTGATCCATGAAATGGTTGCAGAAGCCATTGCAGAAGGTAATGATTCTCTCGCAATTCAGGCATTGTGCTTGGATCCCTACGTACCCAGTATCACTCAGGCGAAAAATATCTGGGCCGATTACCGTAAGGAATACGCGGAAGAACTCACAACCTTCCGTTAATCCGGAATCTTCCGGACACAAAAAAGGGGCTGTTGCAAAACCTCAAAAAATGAGAGCAACAGCCTTTTTCTATTGTTTGAGCAGAAAGTTGGTGCTATAATAAGTCATGATAGGAGAAAATCATGGCTTATTTTACAAGTTCTCAGGGTTATTTGTTCCT
>JAGCNI010000097.1 GCA_017646015.1 Lentisphaeria bacterium | reverse complement strand
CGGACATGGCGCGTGTCCACAGTGCACCTTCTTCCCGAGTGGTCGTATCCAGACAGTTACACTCGTTTCCGACTCCCCAGAAGCTGATTGCCGGATGATCCTTGAACTCGCTGACAAACCGTTTGATAAACTTCATCTGCCAACGGAGTACAAGGGGATCACGGAGCAGATTTCTCTGTTCAAAAGCCGGGGGCGCAAAGATTTTTCCGGACATCCAGCCGGTGATGAGACCGATGCCGAGTTCGATGCCGTTTTCTTCCGCACAATCGCAGACGAACCGGAACCGATCCAGCATTTCCGGATCAAGCCCGCTCTGTCTTCCGTCAGCATCGCGTGGGATCGGCTGATTGTTTTTCCAACGGAGCTGATACGGCGTGTTGTTGTTTTTTGCGTGGAGTGTCAGCGGCTGAAAATCGGGCCAGAGGGGGAAAACACGGACGATTTCCAGATTGAGCGCTTTCATCTTTTAGAAATCTTCTCTGACTATTTCCGGTTCCCAGTTATGCCACATATCGGTGCCAGCATGACTTGTCCAATAGGTGCAGCCAATAAGGAAATTTTGAGTTCCAAAAGTATTTTTCATAGAATTTTACCTTCTTTTGTTAGGGAGGGTGTAGGTTTCCTATAAGGTAATGAAATGAAGTCCCCATCTCCTCGTTTTTTTTTAAGCGTATTACAAATGGAAGTTTAAGTCCATTTTCAAAAATTTTACAGGGATCTTTCTTTCAAAAAATCACGGATTCTGGAAAATGCCTGCCGTAACAAACTGCAATCCATAGTGAACGCAATGCGGACAAAATCATTGTATGCCTTTCCACCGTAAGCACTTCCATGGATCAAAGCAACTTGTTTTGATTTCAATAATGCCATTGCGAACTCTTCTCCGGTCATTCCTGTTTTAGAGATATTCAGCAGACCGTAAAATGTTGCCGGGATTCCGACACAAGTAATTTCCGGTATTGTCTTCAATTCTTCTAATACGCAATTCCGGCGTTTTTCAAATTCTTTGAGAATATATGATTCATCTGTACGATCAGAGAGAGCTTCGATAGCAGCGTATTGAGACGGAAGCGGAGCACAGGCAACAATATTTTCTGTCATTTGTGTCATTGCGCTGATCAAGGGAGCCGGACCTAACGTCCAACCGACTCGCCATCCGGTCATTGCATAACGTTTTGAAAAACCATTGACAACAGCCGTTCGCTCCCGCATTCCCGGACGGGTCAAAATACTTTCTGCCCGTTTCCCATCAAAGACTAAATGATTGTAAATTTCATCGGAGATCACAAACAGGTTATATTTGATTATTATTTCTGCAATACGGTCCAATATTTCTCCCGGGATAACCGCGCCAGTAGGATTTGAGGGGGAATTCAAAATCAAAAGACGAGTTCGCGGTGTGACAGCTTTTTCAATCTCTTCCGGCTGGACAACAAACTTGTTTTCTGGAGAGGTCTCAATAAAGACAGGTTTTGCACCCAACGAGATTACCACTTCTCTGTAATTGATCCAGAAAGGAGCCGGAATGATCACTTCATCACCGGGGTTCAACAAACTCCATAAACAGAGATAAGCTGATTCCATAGCACCGACAGAAACCATGATTTCTGATTTTGGGTCAAAGTTCATTCCATACTCTTTTTCTGCATTGACAGCAATTACAGTCCGCAGCTGGATCAGCCCTGCATTGGCACTGTAACGGGTTTTTCCAGCTTTAATTGCGCTGCATGCTGCATCCTGAACATTCGCCGGAGGCGGGAGATCCGGATCTCCCAGAGTTAAATCAATGACTCCGGTATATTTTTGAGCCTCATCGTAAATTCTCCGGGGTTCGGATGGGGTCAGATTCAACGCAAGATTAGAAAGTTTCATAAAAATCTCCAAACTGTTATCATAAAAAATAATTCATTGTATTCCAGGCATCGGCTTTATAATAACGGTGACCGCCATTACTTATCACATGCCGGCACATTCCGAAAGCATTTGCTGATTCATAGATCTTTTTTGTCCGGAGAAACTCTGATTTTGCCTGTTCAACAGGAAAAATCGGATCATCTTTTCCACTAACCAATACCAATGGTTTTGGTGCGCAAAGTCCGGCAAGATCCCCCATATCCCCCCACTCAAGCATTCCCGGGAAATAGTTACATTTGCAGTGAATCATAGCCATGATTGAATCACGATAAGAGGAAAAACAACAGGATGGCATAACATGTGTCAATCTATCCAAAATAGCACCGGCGTAAAGAGATGTTGTTCCACCACCGGAATTTCCGGTAATTCCGATACAATCTTTTCTCAAATCCTGACGGGTATAAATAAAATCAATTGCACGGTCAACATCAAAAATCCGGTTTCCGATCAGAGTTTCCCCAAACATCATTGCGTGCATTGCCAGTCTATCGCAATCCGGACAATGATCACTTCTCAAACTGCGTTCGCCCATAGCTCTCTGTTCAATGCAGAGGGCAGCATATCCCTGTTCAAGACATTGTAAGGCAACTTCACGGTCTCCATCATCTACCCGAGGCGTTTCTTCATCGATTTGAACCCCGATTGAAACATGCATCCCCGTTCCATGTCCCTGAAGGCAAATCCATACAGGGAACGGGCCTTCTCCTTCAGGAATACACAGATACATTGGAACAGTACACCCCGGTTCCGATTCGATCGTCATTTTTGAAACGGTTCCGTTTTTCACTTTTTTCGTCCAGAGAACAACCGGTGATAAAGGGATCCGCGATGCTGTCATTTTCCT
>JAGCNI010000096.1 GCA_017646015.1 Lentisphaeria bacterium | reverse complement strand
TGAGAACCGCCGCTGTACCAGTTTGCAAAGGTATCATACGCCGGAACCACTACGCGGCTGCCGGGAACTTCCGGCAGAGCAATATTGCTCCACCAATACATCGGCACGACCGTATGATTCGGATTCCAGATCCGTCCGCGGATATAAAGAAAACGGGAATCTTCCGGAAGAAAACAGTCATACTGAAAAGGAGTCCCGCGATCACGCTGATATTCATACAGGCGCAGCACTGGAAATTCAGGAGTATCGATTCGCGCGGCAAAACGACTGGAAACAGTTTGCGCATCATGTCCGCGCCGACCGCAGTTGAACTCCACGCCCCCCGCAAACCACGCATTCCGGATCGCAAGATTACAAGGAATGAATGCGGTGTTTTTCAGAATCAGATCACGCTGATGTTCTTTATCATACAACGACCACAAACGTCCTCCAAGCTCCGGCAGGAAAATGGCTTGCAAATATTGATTTTCCAGAATCGCAGCCTGAAAAGTCAACTCTTCCCAGGGGGTGTCATAATCATCCTGAAGTGTGTAAGGCAGACCATCTGACATCATTCCATAGCCGATAAACAGACCGTCATCCTCATCCAGTTCTGCAGAAATTTCTGATTTTATCAACTCTCTGACAGCCGGGAACCAGGAAGATTTCCCAATCCTCCGTCCGGGAACAGTAAAGGACTCAAAACGCAACTCAGTCATTCTCATTTTCTCCCTATTATCTACGATAAGGCATACGTATGCCCTTGCATCAAAAAAAATATAATCCTCTTTGCGATCTTTGCAAGGTATGATTCAAAAAAAAACAAATAAAATAAATCGCTATCGATTCAAGCGTTTACTGAAAACACTGTTTCTGTATTCTCACAGAAAACCATCAGCAGAAATTTGAAAACGGTAGATCTCCCGCTGCAACAGCCGGGCATATTCTAGTGCTTTATCACGCAGATACAATTCAGAACCGGAAATACTCAACGCACAAACCGGATATCCCTCCGCATCCAACACAGGAGCGGCAACACAGAAAACCCCTTTTTCATGTTCGCAATCATCAAGCGCATATCCCTGACGGACAATCTTACACAATTCTTTTTTCAAGGCGTTTTCAGTACAAATCGTCTGCGGTGTAAAACGCACCCACTCAATGCTTTCAAACACCGCCTCTTTCCGCTCCTCCGGAAGAAATGCCAGCATCGCTTTCCCGATTCCCGTACAATACAACGGACTGGTTCTGCCGATCATGGAACCCATACGGACAGAACGTTTCCCTTCCACTTTGTCAATATAAACGACCTGATCCTCCTGCAGTTTTCCGAGATGTACGGTCTCATTGGTCTGTTCCGAGATCTCCAGGAGAAAAGGGCGCATCAGACGGACAAGAGAATTCTGACTGGCGGCAACCTCACCGAATCTTGCCATGACAGGTCCCAGGCAATAATATTGTTCCTGACTGATCAAATATCGGCGTTCCACCAGAAATTTCAACATCCGGAATACAGTGCTCTGCGGGATGGAGGTACGGTGGCTGATCTCTCTCCCTTTCAAACCGTTCCGGCTGGAGGCAATCAACTCAATGATCTCAAAGATGCGCGCAAAACTCTTTTCGCCATCCCTCATAAAAACTCCTTTTGTTCCAAAAAAATTACATTTCAGTATTGCATTTCAGTAATTGTAATATATAGTTATATTGTAAGAATTCAATCTCATAATATGAGAATATTTATGATTTAACAGAAAAAAGGAATCAATACTTATGAATGAACAGCTTTTTGCCTGTTTCGGAGAAATCATGCTGCGGCTGGCAGCTCCGGGAAAACAACGTCTTGCTCAGGCCCTGCCGGGAACACTCGATGCCACTTACGGCGGAGGGGAAGCCAATGTGTGTGCCTCTCTCGCCATGCTTGGTAAAAATGCCCGTTACCTGACCGCCCTGCCCGATAATGCCATCAGCAAAGCCTTTGCTGCTCAACTCCGCGGGATCGGAGCCGATACCAGCCGGATCCTTTATACCAAAGATGGACGCATGGGGATCTATTATGTGGAACATGGTGCTGCTCAGAGACCTTCCAATGTGATCTATGACCGTGCTGGTTCTGTCATCTCTGAATCCGGTCCGGAATGTTATGATTTTGCTTCCATGCTGGAAGGTTGTACCCATCTTCATCTGACCGGGATCACCCCTTCTCTCAGCGAAAAAGCCTATCTTGCCACACTTGCCATGGCAGAAAAAGCATCTTCCATGGGGATCATGATCTCCTGTGACCTCAATTTCCGGAAAAAACTCTGGAAGTGGAAACCCGGATATTCTGCAAAAGAACTGGCTGGCGAATGTATGGAAAAAATCGTTGCCGCCGCCGATGTGATCATCGGCAATGAAGAAGATGCCGCCGATGTATTCGGGATCCATGCAGCCAATACCGCTGTGGACTCCGGTAAATTGAATGTAGATGGCTACAAAGATGTGGCAGCTCAGCTTGCCGCAAAGTTCCCGAAAGCAAAATTCGTGGCGATCACCCTGCGGGAAAGTATTTCCGCCGACCACAACAACTGGGGCGCAATGCTCTATGATGTTGCCAATGCAAAAGCATTCTTCGCTCCCCTGGATGTCAACGGAAATTACAAACCCTATGAAATCAAAGATATCGTGGACCGTTTCGGCGGCGGAGACTCTTTCTGTGCCGGGTTGATCTTCGCATTGAACACTCCGGAATATGCAGATCCGCAAACAGCGATCCGTTTTGCGGTTGCAGCAAGCTGTCTGAAACACACCATCAGCGGCGATTACAACTATACCAGCCGCAGTGAAGTGGAAACTCTGATGAAAGGTTCCGGATCCGGACGGGTGCAGCGATGAAAGAAACATTTGAAAAATATATGGAGGAATGTCCCGCAGTCGCAATTCTGCGCGGCATTACCAACGATGAAGTCACAACCGTCTGCGATGTCCTTTACGAAGCAGGGATCCGTCTCCTGGAAATCCCCTTGAACTCCCCCGACGCATTCAAAAGCATTGCGATCGCGGCAGAACATTGCAAAGGCAGAATGGCTGTCGGTGCGGGAACTGTCCTCACGGTGGAAGATGTAAACGGTGTCCGTAATGCCAATGGCACATTCATCATCTCCCCCAATACCGATGTGGATGTGATCCGGGAAACAAAACGCCTCGGCATGCTTTCCATCCCCGGATTCTTCACCGCAAGCGAAGGATTTACAGCAATCAAAGCAGGAGCTGATTATCTGAAACTGTTCCCGGCTATCCTCGGTCCGGGATATGTGAAAGATCTGAAAGCGGTCATCAAAGCTCCGATCATGGCTGTCGGTGGTGTCAATGCCGGAAATATCCCGGAATTTCTGAAAGTCTGCTGCGGAGTGGGTATCGGAAGTGCTCTGTATAAAGCCGGAAAATCCATCGAAGATATCCGGAAAGATGCGCTCGAAATCGTGAAATCCGTCAAAGTTTGATTCCGAAACGATATGGTGACAGGATGAAAATAGATTTACATGTTCATTCAAAAGAGATCTCCAATTGCGGCCGTCTCTCTATTGAAGAAATCATTGATCTCTATACAAAAGCAGAATATGATGCCATTGTCCTGACCAATCATTTCAATTCCGAGACTGCTGCGATCCTCCGGGAACGGGGGATCAATGACTTTCATAAAGCCTTTTTTGATTGTCTGGATCAGGCAGCAGCTATCGGAAAAGAAAAAGGACTCCTCATCCTCCCCGGTCATGAATTGCGCTTCGATTGTCACCCGAAAAATGATTATCTCGTTTTCGGTATGACGCCGGGACATTGCCGGGACTGGCAGAAAATTTGTGCTATGACAGAAAAAGAATTTTCTGAATTCGCCGCAGCAGAAGGGATCCTCTTCTATCAGGCTCACCCGTTCCGCAACGGCATGAAGATCGTTCCACCGGAATATCTTTTCGGAATCGAAATCAAAAATACACATCCGCGTCATGACAGCCGGAACGAGATCGCAGCAGCATGGGCGGAAAAATATCAGCTTCATAAAATCGCAGGATCGGATTGTCATCAAACTCAGGACGTTGCGACCTCGGCGATCCTCACGGATCATACAGTCGCCACCATACAGGACCTTGTCCATATCCTGAAAAATGACCTTTACACGATCCTGTAAAAATCCAATCAGACATTCCAACCATAGAACTGTCGCAAAACATCCGTTTTTGTGACAGTTCCATTTTTTACACAAAATAAATCCCATTTTCATCTCTTCGATCTCTTGATTTCTTCCCCGGCTGTATTATTATAAAGAGAATATACAGAAAAAATAGATAGAAACGATAATACGATATGGAGGAACTTGTCATGTCCGGAATCTTACAGAAATTTTCACTTGACCGTTTTGAAGAATTGGTCCCGATCCAACTCCGGAACTTTCCGGAGTTCTGGACTGCCCGATTTGCGGATGGGAAACGTTCTTATCCTTATGATCTGCAAATCTTTACAGTCCGAGATAACGAAAGGATCATCGGCACGATCGGAATTCATGATTACGATATTGTCTGCGGAAACACAACCAAAAAAATTGCCGGGATCTGCGATGTGGGAATCGACCCGGATCACCGCGGAAAAGGACTTGCCCGTCAGATGTTGACAGAAGTGATCGAAATGGTGGAAAACGATCCCGGCTATAACGGACTGGCTCTTTATACCGAAAAACCTTACGTTTATTTTTCCTCCGGCTTTGAGTTGTACGCCTCCTGCGAACCGGAAATCCCCACGGCTCCGGATTTCAAACAGGCGATCCCGCTCCCTGCAACTCAAACGATCCGGGATCAGATCCTGAAAATCTATACAGACAGCCCCGTTTTCTCCGGGAAATGCCTCCGTACCCCGAAACTCTGGCAGGAAATTTTTGAGGAAAAAGCCTACTCGTGGCAGATTACAGACACCTCTTACGCACTCTTCAAAGGTGAAAGATTATTGGAATATTACACCTCCGGCACAGCTTACGCCGCTCCGGACGGACTTCAGGAAAACAAAGTCATGACCCGTATTCCCGAACATGAAACAGAATTATGTACCCTCCTGAAATCCCGTCAACTTATCTTTCCCGCCGCCGATGTCTTCTGATCAGAGGTGGCACACTCAACCGGTTCTTGTGTAAATTCCGGATATTTATTTCCGGCTCTGCACAAGAAACCTTATAAAAATACGGAAAGATTCAAACACGCATTTTTTATTGTGCAAAAGTTTGATCAAAGAAATCAAAGAGTTCAGCCTCCGCCAAAGGAGGATGCAAGCGGTCTTTGGCGGAAAGAAGCAGCGAATCAGCCGGAAGTTTCCAATCGATCGCAAGTGCAGGATCGTTGAAAGCAATACCGCGTTCATGAGCGGGACTGTACGTGTTGTCGCATTTATAAGTGAACAATGCCCGTTCAGAAAGGACCACAAAACCATGGGCAAAGCCGCGCGGAACAAATAACTGACGTTTATTTTCGACGGAAAGTTCCACTGGAACATACTTGCCGAATGTGGGCGAACCTTTCCGGATATCCAGAGAAATATCCAGGACCCGCCCTTCGATCACGCGAACCAATTTCGCCTGGGTATAAGGCGCAAGCTGATAATGCAATCCCCGGAGAACTCCGTAACTGGAACAGGATTCGTTATCCTGCACAAAATCACAATCTATCCCCGCCTGTTTGTATTTTTCATAATTCCAGGACTCAAAAAAATATCCCCGGGCATCGCCGAAAAGAGTCGGTTCAATGATAACCACACCGTCCAACGCTGTTTTGATTACATTCATAAGGCTGTTTTCTCCCGGACAATACGGGCAAGATATTTCCCATACTCTGTTTTCATCATGCCTTTGATACTTTCCATGACCTGATCCGGAGTCATCCAGCCGAAATCAAGAGCGATTTCCTGAAGACAGGCGACCTGAAGACTCTGCCGGGTCTCAATGGTTCGGATAAAATTGGCTGCATCCAGCATACTCTCATGCGTTCCGGTATCCAACCATGCAAAACCACGTCCGAGCCGTTCCACGTGAAGCGTACCGCGTCGCAGATATTCATTATTGACACAGGTGATTTCCAACTCTCCACGGGCTGAAGGTTTGATATTACCGGCGATATCCACGACATCATTATCGTAAAAATACAGACCGGTCACGGCGTAATTGGATTTGGGGACAGACGGTTTTTCTTCGATCGAAACAGCTTTCCCGTCTGCGTCAAATTCCACCACACCAAAACGTTCCGGATCAGATACATAATAACCGAATACAGTTGCACCATGTTCCCGACAGGCAGCATTCTGTACGATCCGGCTCAGATTGGCTCCATAAAAAATATTATCGCCGAGAACCAACGCCACATGATCTTTCCCGATAAAATCCGCTCCGATCAAAAAAGCCTGCGCCAACCCTTCCGGACGGGGTTGAACCGCATAGGTCAATTCAACACCGAACGAAGAGCCATCCCCGAGAAGACGCTGAAATGATGTCTGATCCTCCGGAGTTGTAATGATCAGGATCTCACGGATCCCCGCAAGCATCAGCACAGACAACGGATAAAAAATCATCGGTTTGTCATAAACAGGCAAAAGCTGTTTTGATACGCCCAATGTAATCGGATGCAGCCGCGTTCCGGCTCCTCCCGCAAGTACGATCCCTTTCATACATCAACCTCCGATTCCCAAACGTTCACGGTTATAGGTTCCCTCCTGAACATGACGGCACCAGCTGTCACGGTGTTCAAGATACCAGAGCACTGTTTTCCGGATCCCTGATTCAAATGTCTCCTGCGGGAGCCAACCCAATTCCTTTTTGATCTTGTCCGCATCAATGGCATAACGCAAATCATGCCCCGGACGGTCTTTCACATACGTGATCTGTTCCGCATAACTCTTTCCATCCTGACGGGGACAGAGTTCATCCAACAGCGAACAAATCACTTTGACCACTTCAATATTCTTCTTCTCATTATGACCGCCGATATTGTATGTTTCACCCGGAACGCCTTTTGTGGCAACAAGATACAACGCCCTTGCGTGATCCTCCACATACAGCCAATCCCGGATCTGTTCGCCTTTTCCATAGACGGGCAACGTTTTATCTTCCAGCGCATTGAGGATCATCAGCGGAATGAGTTTTTCCGGGAAATGATACGGACCGTAATTGTTGGAACAGTTCGTGACCAGAGTCGGCAATCCGAAAGTTCTTTTCCATGCCCGGACAAGGTGATCAGCGGCAGCTTTACTCGCAGAATAAGGTGAACTGGGTGCATAAGGAGTCGTTTCACAGAAAAAATCTTCCGGTCCTTCCAGATCGCCATAAACTTCATCCGTGGAAATATGATGGAAACGGAAGTCCGCCCGGTCCTTTTCATTCAATGCGGCATAATATTTCCGCGCAGCTTCCAACAAGGTATAAGTCCCGACAATATTGGTCTGAATAAACTCGCCCGGACCGTCAATGGAACGATCCACGTGGGATTCCGCTGCAAGATGCATCACATGAGTGGGACGGAACAAAGAAAAAATTTCATCAAGGCTGTTTTTATCGCAGATATCGATTTGATGAAAACTGTAACGCGGATCTTCCGAAACAGACTCAAGAGATTCCAGATTTCCGGCATAAGTCAACTTATCGATCACACAAACATGATCCTCCGTATTCCCGATAATATGCCGTACCACAGCAGAACCGATAAAACCCGCTCCGCCTGTTACAATGATCCTGTTCATCAAAAAATATCCTTACCATTTACCCATAAAACTGTTCACATATTCTGCAAGATAACCGTAAAACAGGGAAAATCAAGCCGAGATACAGAAAAAACAGCAAAAAGACGCACAATTCAAATCCCACAAACACCGATTCCGGCAAAAGCATCGCAAATTTCATGGATCGATTTGGAGACACGCACCGGCAGAACTTCACTCTGAATACACTGCAAACGGGGTGCTTCATGCAGTTGGGCTACAACTTTCTGCCAATTCACAGTGCCGCATCCAAGCATATTATGACGATCCCGCACCGCATCGTTGTCATGCAAATGACATGTCACCACATGCGGCAGCATCTGCTGCAGAACATCCTCTTCCCATTCCGGTTCATCAAAACCGCTGAAAGCCCACGCATCCCAAACAACAGACTCTCTGCTCACTTTCCCGTTTTGCATCAGATTGGCATGACCGGAATCATAACAAAATCCGAGAGTATCTGTCGGAAACTCTTTCTTGTACGCAAGAAGACGTTCCGGAGTGCTCAAACGGAACCAGATATTTTCGATACAGAGCGTGACTCCGCATTTTTCTGCTTCAGACAAAAGCTGTTCCAACGAATCCCGAATGAAATCAATCTGTTTCTCCATGGAAACGCCGGGCCAACGGTGTTCATTCCCGAGATGGATCGTGATTGTTTTCACTCCCATTTCAGCAACGATATTGATCATGAGCTTGTTCCGGAGGATCATCTCCCGCCGCAAAGCCGGATCCGCACAATTCATATCAAGCACAGGTCCGAACGGCGCATGAGAATCCACAAAATCCAACCCCGCATCTGCCACCTCTTTCCGGATCACCTGTTTGAATCCGGGCTCCATCAGGATCCGGGACAGAAAAATGTGTGATAAAACAAGATGTTTCACCCCATGAGCCGCCATCTCCCGCAACAACACCGGACGCAGAGCATCACTTACATTCTCATATTCATGCATATATGTAACCGGAACATTGAACATAACAGAACTCCTTTTCTAAAAATTCACATAATTGAGATATTCATTATAGCATAGCACGTATGAAATTCAAGGTAGAAGATAAATAATATCACATCTTTCTGATATATGACTTTTTTATGATAAAAAAAGAAATTCCGGATTTATGGTTCATTTTATTGTCTGGATTTTGCATTGAGACGGTGCTGCGATGGTATTTTCCCGGTGACGGTAGAAATCACTTTTCCGAAGTAATCTGCCGATGTATAACCGCATACTTCTGCAATTTCTTTGACAGAAAGATCACTTTCCCGCAATAACTCGATTCCTTTCTGAACTCTCAAATTCCGCAGATATGCCGAAATCGCAACACCGTACTGAACAGAAAAATCCCGGCTCAACTGAACACGGTTCACATGCAGGATATCTGCAAGTGTCTGGATATTCAATTCAGGATTGGAAAAATCATGATCGATCATGTTTCTGGCTTCCAATATGTAATTGTTGACAGGACGTTTCCGTTTCACTCCGGAGGCAGCTTTGCAGAGGATTTCAAAACCGACCGCTAACTGTTGCAGACGTTTGTTCTGCGTACTGTGGCGGATCAGGAGTTCCAATTTTGCAAACAGATCCTCCGGACACTTGCCGCCATATCGTAATCCCGGCAGGATGCCTACACTTTCAAACAATGCTGGCGCACTTTTCCCCGCGATCGTAAACCAGCGGTAATGAAAAAAATGATCCTCCGGATAAAAAAGATGCCGGCTGCCGGGTGGATAATACCATACATCCCCTTCACGGAGAAGGTAACGTTTCCCATTATATTCAAAATATCCTTTTCCCGCAATACACCAGAAAAGTTCACAGAAAGGAACGACCCGGCAGCTTGCACTATCAAGATCATGCAGATTGAAATGTCCGACCGAACGGATATAGGCAGATAATTCCGATTGATAGAAAAGTGAGAATTCAAAATCCCGGAAATTCTTTTTCTTCATCGTTTCGATCACCTCCCGAAAGTTACATTTCTATTGTTCCCGGACGATCCCGTTTTTCCATTCATGAAAACTGAGTTCCGTTACAGATGCAAAACAGAAAAAAACATTCTGCAAATCCGGATTTTGAGTTAATATAACTGCATTTCTGCAAAATTACAAGTACAGAAACATGACTCTGTATTCCATAAAAGGATTTCAAACAAACTCCCCGTGAAAGGATAATTACATTATTACAGTAAACAGTTACATTTTTACTGTTGCAATCTGTTCCAACCCCATTTATATTTATCAGCAAAGGATGAAAGCAAGTATTTTTCTGTTACAGAAATTCCGTACACAAGGCGTCTTTGAAATCAAAAGGATTGTTTCATAAAATTAAGGAGAACACAGTAATGAAAGACTTAAGCAGAAAAACAAACTCACACGGAAATCACACATTTCTGATGAATGCAGCACAACCAAAATTTACATTGATCGAGCTTCTCGTTGTGATAGCTATCATAGCCATTCTCGCAGGGATGTTGCTCCCGGCATTGAATCAAGCAAGAGAATCTGCCAGAAATACAGCGTGTCTCAATAATTTCAAACAACTGGGATTGGCGGCAAAATTATACAGTGATGCCTACAATGTGGAACGTGTTCCCAACTGGATGCAAGGCGGCAGCAGTGCAAAAGTAGCCATGACTCTGAATGACAACTGGCATCTTCTGCTGATCATGACCGGATATATTCAGCCCGGAACCGGGTGTACTCCGGAAGATACCGCTCCGGCAACGACCTCCAAACTGCTGACCTGTCCCTCATTCATCGGTGGTTCCGACGGAAACGGACACTACAAAAGAGGATGGGCTGCCACAAGATCGACAGACTATTATATCAACAGTTATTTTTCAACCTCTTACTCCGGGGTCTATACTCTCCCGCGGGAAGTTATCGACCGTCCAGGTGAGACCGTTTATTTTGCCGATTACAGCAATGGAACGCAACAGGCATGGACCGGCGGTGAGGATCTTTACAAATGGTACTCTCACCTCCAGAGACGCCATAAAACAAGTGCCAATTTTCTTTTCATGGACGGACATGCGGCAAAAGTCAACAGACAATCCATTCCATATCAGGATTCTAACGCTCCCGGCGGAGGAACCTGTCTGACTTATGAGCCGGCTAAAACATATTTCTGGCGCTACAAAGGATTAGCCCCTTACGAGGTTTGGAACTACTGAAGGCACTGTCAATCAACATAAAAAAGGATCACAATTATAATGAAATTCATGCTTTCCGTTCTCTCTCTGCTCCTCATTCTCAGCCTCAATGCGGCTGAGTCCCTGATCAAAATCCCTTATAAACAGGATCCGCCAATCATCGTGGATGGGAACCTGAATGACTGGAATGATGTCCCCTGCCCCGTTCAGCTGGATGGAAAAAACAATCTTCTGTGGATCGATAAAAAAGTTCCGTTTCCGACAGCAGAGAACTTTTCCGGAACCATGAAATTCTGTTGGAAATCTGTCGGGTTGTATGTGGGGGTACAGGTCACAGATAATCATTTCATCCAGCGCGGAGTCGGAATGGATCTCTTCTATGGCGATCATGTTGAGTTGTTTCTGGATGTTGCCCCGCGTAAAAAAGATGCGGGTGCAAAATTCGGTAAAAAACAGTTTCAGCTGGGAATCAGTCCTGGGAATTTTTCAAATCTGAAACCGGAGATTTTTTCTGCATATCCGGCGAATCTGAATCTGGACGGGATCCGCGCAGCTTCCGCAAAGACTGAAAATGGATGGAATCTGGAAATCTATCTGCCGTGGAAGATTTTTGCTGAAAAAGAAATTCTGATAAATCAAGTCATCGGGCTGACCGCATGGATATCAGATACCGATGTGGATACAGGTGCAACACCGCGTCCGGCGTATGTACTGACAACGGGGGATGTCAAAGCAAAATTCCGGGATCGTTCCTCGATCACTCCGGCTGTTTTTGCCGACACCGCCGGAAAATATTCTGCGGCGATCCCGCAGGCAAAACCCATACAGCTTGCCGAAAAAATTTCCATACAACCGACAGGAAAACAGGATTTCACGATTACGATCAAGGATATTCCCGCTTTTCTGAATCCGGTTCTGAGACTGCAGGCAAACCTGAAATCCAAAACCACTTTCGGAGGATATGCACGGGCACTGAATATTTTTGTCAATGAAAAAGAGCTGGATCATCACAATCTCCTGACTCCGGCAAATGAATTCCGCGACAGTCAGGGAGGAAAGGGGTTCATTTACCAGAAAGGACAGGGGTATCTTATTCCTTATACAACAGACGGGAAAGCGGGAAATATTCCGCGCAACACGCTCCGCTTCTTTGAAAGTCATTACAATATGCACGATTTTGCACTGGATCTGAGCGGTCTTCTGAAACCGGGAAAAAATACGATTTCTCTCAGAAACACACTCCATCCGAGAGATCCGTATAGGCTTGATGTAACAGGACTTCATGTTTCTTTTGAAGCCACTGAAAAGAAAGCGTTGCGCAGACCGGCACCGACAGGAAAACTCCCGTTCATCGCACCTGTCACAACAATTCCGATGACATGCGAATATAAATCACTTCAGAACAGAATCGAACTGAAACAGAAATCAGGGATCTATTCTGTCATCAGTCGTTTTTCCACACCGGACGGGAAATGGGCAACCGGAAGCAATCCGTATTTCAAATTCGATCGCAAAATCGAAAAGAAAGCTGAACTGCTGGTTGTCACAGATACATTCACCAACCGGACAAAAGAAAATCTCCCTCTGATTCAGGAACACAAGGTCACACTTCCCGGCACAAACAGCACATTGTACCTCTGCGGGTTGGAATACAGTAAAGGGAAAAATCTTCGCCGTTCCTATGGTAATTATTCGGTCTTTGCCGGATTGAAATCAGGTGGCGGAGTCGGACTCTATCCGTTGAATCCGGAATTTCAGATCCACAGCGGCGGTATGATCCCGGAACCTCACACAGTGGCATTGTGCGATGATGCAACAGTGATCCCTCCTGGAAAATCTGCTGTCCGCCAGTTTGTGCTGGTTCCGCTGGATAAAGGAACCTATTACGATTTTGTCAATGTAACACGCCGTTACCTCGGAGTCAACCGCCAACTGCAAGGTCCCGCCGGAGATTGGCCGCCATTCGACTATCTGGCAGCGTATTATTCCCGTCTGGATATCTACAATATTTATTTTGCGATCGTGGACCTCCCGAAAATCGGAAAGGCTTTTCTGACTTCGCCCATGAGAAAACTCGCTAAAAAATATATTGCAGAGATCCGCAAAAGACGTCCCTCCGCCAAAATCCTGCGTTATTTTCACAGTCAGATCGAATCCGACCCGAATCTCGACTGGAAAGAGGGAAAAGTTTTATTGAAAAATGGTTCTCAAGCTATTTACGGCGGAGGCTCATCACGTCTGTACCTGAATATTGAAGGAACTCCCTATACCAAAATGATGGAAGAAGCATTGGATGAAATCCTGGAAAAATGGGATGTTGACGGCATCTACTGGGATGAATTCAATGCGTCCGGTGTCAAATACCATTACGGTGATCCATGGGATCAGTGTTCCGGAGATATTGATCCATTTACACACAAACTGATACAGTTGAAATCCAGTGTCTATCTGATCCAGAAACCGTGGAAAACACGCATGGCGGATAAAATTCTTGCCAAAGGAAAACTCCTCTATACCAATGGCGGTGATTCCCGGATGGGCAATTTCGCAAATAAAGTCAGCTTCACATTCACAGAAACTGAAGTGGAGTCCAATAATACAAGAGTTCATTTCACGACTCCGCTCTCATACGCAAATTCTTTCCAACTGAGCAAAAACAAATTTGAGTATTACTACAAATTCCTCAAAGCGTTGGAATATGGATGTCTCTCCAACTATGCTTCTCTTTCCATGCCGAATTACGGAAAAGTCTATCGCACAATAAGTGATCATCTCTATCCGAGCACTCCGTTGGAATTGAAGCCGGGATACATGCTGGCAAAAGAACGGATCGTGACCGCAAAAAGCGGAATCTTCGGCTGGAATGATAATGCACAGCACACGGTCTATGTGTACGATCATGAAGGACGTGAAGTCAAAAATCATTCCATGAAAACAATTTCCGTCAATGGGAAAACATGGTCGGAAATCAGACTGCCGCAGGATTGGAGTGCTGTCATTGTAAAAAAATAAAATTTGCAAATATGTAAATACAGATTATATTCCTTGAACAGGATCTGTATGGATTTTTAGACAGTGTCTCCCCCTGACCGGGAGAACTATTACACAAAGGAGCAATAAAATGAAACCGATCAGTTCAATTTATAACTGGAAACGCCTTACCCCCGATGACGGACATTATTTCTTCGGCTATTATGATCGGAATCCGTGGAACGAGGATATATCATTGCATCTGATGCTCAAAGTCGATCAGTGCGAACGTCTCCCCCTGCCCGGGGAAACCGCTGAAATCGGAGCTGTCACCCCCAACGGAGAATGGCGTAAATTCACTGAAACAAGGGCATGGTGTCATCAACAGGGATGTATGGAACTCTTCCATCCTCTGAAAAAAGATTGTTTCATCTATAACGATTTTGATGTCGAAACAAAACGTCTGGAAGCACGGATCTTCCAAATGGGCAAAGGTGTTATCGGCAAATATGACCGTCCGATCTACGCTCTTGCCCCCAATGGCAAATTTGCAGTCTCTCTGGATATCGGCCGTATCCCCCGCCGCGGATACAGTTATGCAGACGTCCCCGTCCAGGATCAGCGTTATCCGCAGGATCTGGAAAATGACGGACTTTTCATCATTGATCTTGAAACAGGTAAAGAACGTTTGCTGGTCAATTATCAGACAATGCTCGAAAATCATCCCTATCTGTATACAGCAAAAGATTGCTATATCTGGCTCAATCACGCCATTGTCAACTGCGATTCAACCCGGGTGCTCTGGCTCTTCCGCCAAACAAAAGATCAGTATAAAGTCCCCGGTTGGAAAACTTTCATGTTCACCTGCGGATTGGATGGAAAAGATACGGCCTGTGTTCTGCCGGAAGTCTATTGGACACGCGCGATCTCTCACCAGATCTGGGGCCGTACAACCAATGAAATTCTTGTCGATGCAAACTGGGACGGCAGCGGACATCATGCGGTTGTCCTGGATGAAAGTGTTCACCCCTTCCTCGCTCAGAAACTGGCAGACAGTCATGGCATCATGTCCCACATGATCTTCTCTCCGGACGGCACAAAATTGCTGGCAGACAGCTATCCGGATGAAAATGGTATCCAGACTCTTGCATTGATTGATGTTGCCACCGGTTCGATGGATATTCTGGGACAGTTTGAACACAATCCGGAAAAACCCGGCATCGGAGAAACTCGTTGCGACCTGCATCCGCGCTGGAGCAAAGACGGTCATTCTATCACTGTCGATTCGATCCATGACGGAAAATTCCGGGGCTGCTATCTCCTGAAAATCTGAGAAACAAACCTCAAATAAAAACCTGAGGAACAAACACGGCGGGAGTTGAAAAAATATCTTTTCCTCCCGCCGGATCAAAATCAATTCTGAAACATGTAAATCTTACGGATGAGCACCATTTTTAACCGCTTTTCCGATAAAATAAGTCCACCCCGATTGAGAACGACGGGAATCCTGCAGTTGCTGAATCCCGATGGATTCTCCATGTCCATCGCCATACAACACATTCATTCTGCCGTTATGACGGAAATGAGGAAGACCTCCTCCCGCTTGAGCAGCATTATTATCATCAAATCTGTAATGACCTCTATTGGAGCCATCCCGATGCAAAGTATCTCCACTGATAATCATTTCAGAAAATGAATCCCAGAAAGAACTGACTCCGGCGGGAGACAGACGATAAGGTTTCGCACCCCCCATATTCAAGGAATCACTGGTAGCCTGACCATTGGTTCGAAGGCCATATTGACC
>JAGCNI010000095.1 GCA_017646015.1 Lentisphaeria bacterium | reverse complement strand
TTCCACTGATGATCTTCTCGGCGATTCTTCTGACCGGGTTCTATGCGATCTCCAAAGGAGTCAACCGCTGGCAGGCTGTAATTCTTCTGATCGGGATCATTGCTTATACAGCATGGAGCATCCACGCATCCCGGAAAGAGGAAACACAGGGAGAGACAGAAGAAAAGCCCGCTGAAGAAGTCAAGATGTATCCCGTCTGGCTGGCATTGCTGTTTGTGGCGATCGGCCTCGGCTGCCTTGTCGGCGGTGCAAAACTGTTTGTCAATGCGGCGGTTTACATTGCCAAACTCTGCAAAATTTCCGATGCTGTGATCGGCTTGACAGTTGTTGCGGTCGGAACCAGTCTGCCCGAACTTGCAACTTCGGTGGTGGCTGCGATCAAAGGCGAAAAAGATATTGCGATCGGAAACGTGGTCGGCTCCAATATTTTCAATATTCTTGCGATCCTCGGAATTGCGCCACTTTTCGCGCCGATTTATGCACCGGGGATCAGCTGGGTGGATATGGGATTGATGATTTTTGTTTCTGTCATTCTTTATCCGATCATGAAAACAGGATCGGTCATCAGCCGGAAAGAAGGAGTATTCCTTTTCCTGCTTTACACAGGCTATACAGTATGGCTCTGTCTCGCCTGAGATTTCAGAGATATTCCGCGTTTTTTTGCAGAAAAATCCGAAAAGCTGTCTTGACAAAAAATATATTCCGTTATAGATTAGCAATAGAAAAATAATTTTGCAAAATAAACGCGGAGACTATAAAATATGAAAACGATTCTGGTTTGCGGTTTGAATCCCGCTTGGCAAAAAACACTTCATTTCAGAACATTGACACAAGGTGAAGTCAACCGGGCGTATGCTCTGGAACAAACCGCATCCGGAAAAGGGATCAACTTCTGCCGGGCAGCAAAAACATGGCAGAAAGCGACTACCCTCCTGCTCCAGTTCGCCGGCGGTCTCACAGGAAAACAACTGATCGATGTGTTGGCACAACAGGGACTCCGTCACGAGACAGAAATTTCTGAAGCAACTACAAGGACCTGTTCCACCATCATCAGCGATTCTCCACATTCTGTTACGGAACTGATTGAACCAAACGAACCGCTCTCTCCGGAAAGTATGGAAAAATTATATCAGAAAGCACTTGCTAGAATGGAGGAATGTGATTCTCTGGCGATTTGCGGAACCTATCCGGCGGGTGTCACCTCATCTTTCTATTCCGGCTTGATCAAAAAAGCAGTCAGCCTCAAAAAATTTGTGATGCTGGACTCTTTCATGAAAGTGGAAGACTCTCTGCAGTTGGGTGTATCTCTTCTGAAAATCAATCAGGAAGAACTTTTCAAACTGACCGGGAAAAATGATCTGATCGAGGCTTTTGCTGTCTGTAAATCCTCTTTCAATATCCAAAATGCAGCCATTACCGCCGGACCGGATGCGGCTTATTTCTTTGATGGAGCAGGAATCTGGAAATTGCAGACTCCCCGACTCTCCCGGGTACTCAATCCCATCGGTGCCGGAGATACCTGTTCTGCAGTGACCTGTTCCGAGATCATGGCAGGAACAGAACCGCTGAAAGCATTTCAAGCCGGACTCTGTGCCGCTTCTGCAAGCTGTATGACTCCCTCTGCTGCAGAATATGATCTGGACCAGGCTCTCTCTTTCTGCGAAGCTCTCCCGGCTCCGGAGCTGATCACAACTCTGTAAAGAAAGGATCATGTATATGGCTGAAGAAAATGCAACAGTGAAAAAACGCGGTTTGGGTTGTATCGGATGCGGTCTGCTCGGATGCGGAATGATTCTTCTGATCCTGCTTGTCCTGATCATCCTGATGTTGATCGGAATCTTTGCAATGGATTCGGAAATGGATCTGAAACTGGAAAAAGATACTGAAATTTTCAAGGAAAAAATCATCAGAGATACCCGTTCCAATTCTGCAGCCGGAGCAAAAATCATTGTCATTGATGTCCGCGGCATGATCACGGATTCAGATTCACTGAATGATGATGCCAATGCAAACCGGATTTGTGCCATGATCCGGAAAGCGGCAGCAGATCCGGAAGCCAAAGCACTGATCATCAACCTGAATACTCCCGGCGGAGAAGTCGTTGCGTCGGATCGGATCTATGAAGAACTCTGCCTCTTCCGGAAAAACACAAAAAAACCGGTGGTCGCAGTGATGAACTCCATTGCCACCAGCGGCGGATATTATATCGCTGCCGCCTGCAAACCAATCATTGCCAACCGTATGACTCTCACCGGCAGTATCGGGGTCATCATCTCCTCGATCAATTATCAGGGACTTTTCCAGAAAATCGGGTTGAAATCGGAAATCTATACCTCCGGAAAAATGAAAGATATGCTCAACGGTTCACGCCCCAGAACACCGGAAGAGATCAAAATCGTCAATACGCTGGTCAGCAACACCTATGATGAATTCGTGAAAATCGTGGCAACATCACGCGGGATCCCCATTGAAAAAATCAAGACTTCCATCATCGGTGACGGCAGAATTTTTGACGGTAAACAAGCGTTGTCACTCGGTCTGATCGACTCCATCGGTTCTTTCCGGGATGCGATTCAGGCTGCGGCAAAAGAAGCGGGGATCACACAAAATGGATTTCTGGTCGTGCGCTATGAAGAATACTTCTCTTTCTCACAACTCTTTTCCATGCTTGCGGCAAATGCCAATGTGAAACTTTCTCTGGAAAATACTCTCCGGGAAACATCTGTCCAACTGAAACCGGGAACCCCTTATTTCCTGCCTGTTGGATTCTGATATATGCCGGACTTCAAACGCTGGCTCCTCAATGCGGCAAAATTCTCTAATGATTTGCCGCAGGGAGAATTCACATGGTCTCCCGCAAAACATTTCCTCTTCAAACGATGTCTGCGGGCATGGTATTTCCGGCATTATCTCGCTCAGGGCGGCTGGGATCTTCACGCAAATGACAACTCCATGCAGTGTTATCTTGAAAAATATCTCACCACATTCCACGCATGGATCGGCAATGTTCTGGAATCAGCAATGGCTTCCGCTCTTTCCAATATTGCAGGAGTCCGGGTAGAAAAGGAAAGAGAGGAGGCTCTCATCGAAGAGATGCAGATCCACGTGTCCACATCCATGATCACAGCGGAACAACAATTGTCACGGGAGGAATATCTGCACGATCCGAAAAAATTATCTTTTGCAGAGCTGCACTATCAGACAGGTGAATTTTCCTGTGTGGAGGAATTGCTTTCCGAAGCATACCGGCAGTTCCGTCTTTTCTTTGAGTTGTTCACCGACAGCCATCTGCCCCGTTTGATCGTTTCGATCGATCCGCTTTCATGGCACCTTCCGCCGGAACATAAAACTTTTTATTATCATGAGATCCCGGTATCATTACGCCCCTGGATCTTTGCTGTTTCCCGGAAAAAATTGATCGCATTTGAATTCCGATCCTACCCGGACCCGGAAGATCTAACCGGTTTTTCAAATACAGAGGACAACACGGAATCCGGACTGAAAGAAAAAACACTGGCAACGTGGACAGCCTCCCGTTACAGAGAGCATACAACAGAGATCCATTCGATCCGTTTTTCCGGGGAAGGACTCTTTCCGAGAAAAATCATCCCGTCACAACTGAACAGCTCTCTGGTCGGAAAAAGTGCAAAGGAAATGTTGAAAAAAATCAATCATGGCAGGGGAGTTGCAATAGAACAATTCCCCTGTACTGAAAAAGCAGAGATCTGCCTCAGTTGTCACTTCCGCGGACTCTGTTCCAAACTCGGCAGATAAATCGTTATTTACTCTTTTTTTCCTCTATCGGAAGAGCAGATTCCGCCGACTTCCGGAAATCAACTTTCTTTTTCTGAAAAAAGAGAGATGTGATCTGCTTGATAAACTCTTCGGCATCTTTCCCGGCGGAAACCAATCCCTCCGGATAACTCAAACGCAGTTTTATGATGCGGGCATAACAGGGAAACAAAACCATTTCCGAGATATAATCCCCCCCGGAAATGGTGAAATGAAATGTCTTCCTGAGACCTGTTTTTTTATCGTTGACGAACAGGTCGAAATGTGCCAGTTCCTCCACCGCTTCCAATGTCGGGGAAAGAGTCGGCAGTCTCATAATATTTTTGGCAGCGACTTCGTATGCATGTTCTTCAAATTCTTTTGCGGAGATCAGTGCGGGCTCCATTTTCAAAGAATAGAGATAAATATCCGCACTGCATCCGCCGAGATTTCCGGCATAACGGATCACTGTTCCATACATCGGATTGTTCTTTTTCCGGACCTCTGTTTTGGAAAAACTGCTGATCTGTGCCGGAAAAATAACTCCGACATCTTCATCTGAATAAGGAATATTTTTAGAATACACCTCTTTTTTCGTCTGAGCAAAAAGAATCCCGCTGCAACCGAAAAGAAAGATCAGGAGATACCGGAAAAAAGTAAACATAAATCAGTTCTCCGCTGTTTCCCGGAAATGTTCTTTCCAGAATGCAAGTTGTTTTTCCACCTGCTTGTAGCCGGTCGCACCGAAAACATCCCGCTTTTCAACAGCCATTTCCGGTTTGAACAAAGCAGTCATAGCTTCAGTGGCTTCCGGGAAAACAGAACGCATCTCTTCCAGAGTGATCTCATTGAGAGCCTTGTTGTTTTCCTGTGCATAACGGACCAGAGCACCGACTTTATGGTGTGCATGGCGGAACGGAACACCTTCGCGGACAAGTTCTTCCGCCAGGTCAGTTGCCATCAGCCCCGGATCATTGGCTGCCTGAAGCATACGTTCCGGATAAATGGTCATGGTCCGGATCATATCAGGATAAACAGAAAGGACTCCGAACACGGTATCGATCGCATCAAACAGCCCTTCCTTATCCTCCTGCAAATCACGGTTGTAGGTCAGCGGCAGCCCTTTGCAGATTGTGAGAATGGAAATCAGAGAACCGTAAACACGTCCGGTTTTGCCACGGGAAATTTCGGCAATATCCGGATTTTTCTTCTGCGGCATCAGGCTGGAACCAGTGGTGTACGCATCCGAGAATGACATGAAAGAAAATTCCTGAGACATCCAGAGGATCAAATCTTCGGACAAACGGGAAATATTCATGGAAAAGATGGACAATGCCGCCAGGACTTCACAAGTAAAATCACGGGATGCCACCGCATCCATACTGTTGCGGCTCATTGCCGGAAAATCCAATTCCTTACGCACAAATTCACGGTCGATGGGCAGTGTGGTTCCGGCGATCGCACCGGATCCGAGCGGCAGAACATTCAGACGTTTCCGGGCATCCATAAGACGTCCGATATCCCGTTCCAGCATTTCCACATAAGCCAGAAAATGATGTGCAAACAGAACCGGCTGGGCATGCTGCAAATGAGTGAATCCCGGCAGGATCGCACGTTTATTGGCGTCTGCCTGTTCGATCAGAGCTTTCTGAAGATCACGGATCCGGTCACAGATGTTCACGATCTCTTCCCGGAGATACAGACGTATATCCAGACAGACCTGATCGTTCCGGCTGCGGGCGGTATGCACTCTGGCTCCTTCATCGCCGAGAGCTTTGATCAATTCTGTTTCAATGTGCATGTGAATATCTTCCAGATCGCTGGTGAAAGTAAAGTCCCCTTTTTCGATCCGTTTACAGATTTTGTCCAACTCCTCACAGATCGCCCGGGCGGAGGCTTCCGGAATGATCCCTGCCGATGCAAGCATCTTCGCATGAGCCTTGCTGCCCTGAATATCATGTTTATACAACCGACGGTCGTATGATATGGATTCTGTAAAATTCTTGACGCTTTCTGCTGCACTGACAGCAAATCTTCCGCTCCACAATGCCGATCCCATGGTATATCACCTCTTGATTTTTCAATTTTTTTGCTGTTATTTCTGAAATTTACTGCAAAATATAGCATGAAATCCCCATTTCTGAAAGTCAGAAGCAAAAAAAAAGCGACAATTTTGAAAAAAAATCATCTGTTCCCTTGTTTTCTTGAAAGAATCGGTTATATTCTCATAGTTTAGAAATGGAAAACTATTAAACACAGGAGAAAAAATTATGAAATCTTGGAAAAAAGCAGTTATCTACTCTCTGGCACTGGCAGCTTCTGTTCTTGCAACAGGCTGCGCAACCCCTGTCCCGATGGGATTGATTTACACAAAAGTCACTCTCCCGGTCACAGTCGGAAACAGTGATTTGCAGTACTCCAAAACCGGTACCGCAAAATGCTACAGTGTCCTCGGCATCATCGCAAACGGCGATGCTTCCATCAATGCAGCATGCCACAACAGCGGTATCACCAAAGTTTCCTGGGTCAGCTACAGTGTTGACAACATCCTCGGAGCTTATGGCGTTTACACCACCACCGTTTACGGTGACTGAGTCCGTCGTTTGACAACTGGATCACAAGCAGGCGTGTCGATTCGATACGCCTGTTTTTTTTGAATATGAATACACTATGAAAATCGGCGAATATCAGAAAAAAATCACAGCATGTTTCCAGGATCATGGATTTGAATGTCCCGAAACCGAGGCAGAATATATCCTCGCAGAAGTTACCCGTTATCCGGAAAGAACTCTGCTCATGCACGCTGGAGAAGAGTTGGATCAGAATGCCATGGCTCTGGCTGAAAATTTTCTCAAAAGACGCCTTGCCAATGAGCCTTTTCAATATATTTTCGGTTGGACTCCATTCCGCGATCTTGATCTCAAGGTCGGCCCGGGAGTGCTGATCCCGCGTCCGGAAACAGAATGGTTCGTGGATTTCATTTTGAAAAAACTCCCGCGGAATGCCTCTGTATGTGAACTCGGAACAGGATCGGGGGCTGTATCGCTTTCGCTTGCGGCGGAAAGAAAAGATCTGACTGTCTATGGCAGTGAACTCTCCCCGGAAGCATTCGCATGGTCGGAACTCAACCGGAAAGAATCCGGTCTGAAAAATGTCCATTTCTTTCAGGGAAGTCTCTTCCAGCCGTTTCAAAATATGACTTTCGATGCCGTCTTCGCCAATCTTCCATATATCGACCCGGAGGAACGGGAAATTCTCCCGCCGAATGTCAGAGATTATGAACCGGATAAAGCATTATTTGCGGATGATAAAGGATTTGCATTGATGGAGCAAACCTTGCGGGAAGCTCCGTTATATTTGAATCAGCAGCGGGCATTTCTTTTCTTTGAAATGGGCGAAACGCAGGGTTCCCGACTGGCAGACAGTGCCTTACAGGGAAACTTTTTTGAACATGTGACCATCCTCCCCGATCAATACGGGGTACGGCGTTTCCTCTTTGCTGAACACCTGACACTTTGAGAAATATTGACTGTCCCTGAAATTATATTTATATTCCCTATTTGTATTTTTACTCAATTTGCATTTTTACTCAATTTGAATTATATTACCATATATTCCGGTGATTGACACAGGAATCACCGGAATATAATTTTTTAAAGATCTTACAGATTCTCTGAGAAGTTCTGAATTTTTTTTCTTACAAAAAATCAGGAACTTTCGCGCAATAACAAGGTAGGCAGAAGACGCATGTGCATCGGCACAACTGAATCTTCTTTTCTTGCAATGGAATTTTCGATCACCTTTTCGGCAAGCTGTTTGTAATCCAGCACAACAGTGGTAAGTCCGGGATAAAGTTGTTCACCGACAGGCAGACCGTCACATCCGCATACAGCCACTTGATCGGGAATACGGATCCCTCTCTTCATGACTGCGCCATAAACACCGCCCGCCATTTCATCATTGGTGAAAACAGCATCAAACTGTCCGCCGGCATCCATGAATTCAGTCACTTTCTCTGTTGCCGAACGAACTGTGAAATCCGTATATAAAACCATTGAAGGATCGAAGGATAAACCGGCATCGGTCAAAGCCTCCTTGTACCCTTTTTTGATCTCCTCGGAAAAGAAATGTTCTCTGGGACCCGTGACCAACAGGATTTTTTTTCTGCCCTGATCGACCAAATGTTTGACTGCAAGCATGGCAGCACGGAAATTATCAAAGGAAAAAATACTGTAAACACATTCCGGCACACTGGAACCCGGATCATCCAACAGAATCGCACCGGGAATGGCACGGAGCAGCGCACGTAACTCCTTTTCCTGAAAAGAACCGACCAATATCGTAGCAGCGACCTGTGCTTTTCCGGCATGGGAAAGCATCTGCAGAAATTCCTTGTAAGTCCCGTCCGAAACACGTACAATACTCTCAAATCCTTTGGCAGCAAGCAGACGGATCAATTCAAGCATCAGTTCGGATTGAAAACGCGGCAGACGTCCATTCGATTCACGCACAATGATTTGCACTGGAAGATTTTGCAGTTCTTCATGAAGTTCCGCCTTGCGCCCTGCACTCAACATCGGAAGATAACCGAGACGCGCGGCGGCTTCAAAGATCCGGCTCCGTGTTTTTTCTGAAACAGACGGCAGTTGACGCAATGCTCTGCTGACAGTCATCGGGCTGACTCCGCACTCCATTGCAATGCGGTCAAGTGATATTTGATTCCGTATTTTTCCCATCTTACGCTCTCTTTTCCTCCGTTTACCGCTGAAAAAATATCACAAATTCAGAAAAAAACAAATTTTTTTACCTCTTTCACTTGTTTTTTTTCAAAAAAACATTATTATATCCAATATAAATGTTAAATATAACATTTTCATAGTTAAATATCAACCCCCTCACAGAAGGAGAAAAAAGATGGGCTATCTGATCCAAAGCGAATGTGACAACCGTATGGCGGCTGTCAGAAAGATCCTCGAAGAAAAAAATCTTGACCTGGCATTGGTTTACTATGATGAATTCAACATCGCCAACGGCTGGTATCTGACCGGATGGTGTCCGCAGTTTGAAATCGGTTCCGTGCTGATCCCCCGCAAAGGTGCCCCTCTTCTGCTGGGCGGTCCGGAAAGTGAGCCTTTCGCAAAACAGGACAGTACTGTCAAAGAAACACGCAATTTCCCTGTCTTCATGGTTCCCGACGAAGAATATCCGGCTGCAACCATCATCGACTTCCCCCAGCTCTTTGAAGAATTGAATAAAAATCTCGGTTCCGTCAAACGAATCGGTTTTGTCGGCGGCGACCGTATGCCCTACGCATGCCATAAAGGAATCACAGACGGCTTTGTCGGTGCTGAGATCGTTGACATCACCAATGAATATCTCAATCTCCGTTATCACAAATCCAGCTGGGAAATCGAACAGATCCGCGCCGCTTTCAAACTGGCTGATTACAGCTATCAGGCAATGAAAGACGCCATCAAAGTCGGCAATACAAAAATCCAGGTCGCAGCCGCAGGGGAATACGCTGCCCGCAGCCGCAGTGCCTCCGGTTTCGGATTCACAGCCATTGTCGGCAGCGGTATCCGCGGAAATGCTGTCGTCCCGACCGCTACCACAAAAGTCATGCAGGATGGGGAACTGGTCATGATCGGTATCGCTCCGAAAGTCAACGGATATGCCGGAGTCGTCGGGGATGCCCTCCCCGTCAACGGCACATACTCCAAAAAACAGATCGAATGCATGAAATATCTCCGCGAAGCATACTGCCTTACAAAAGATATGCTCAAAGTCGGTCTCACCGGTCGTGAAATCGATGCTCCCGCACGGGCTTATTTCAAAAAACACGGCTTCGAAAATTACCTCGTCTGCCCCTTCGTACACACCATTGGTCTCAATGAAGCAGAATGTCCATTCTTCGGACCGAACAGTAACGATGTGCTCGTACCGGGCATGACTGTATGTATCGACGTCAGCTTCTTCGGTCATCCGGAATTCAACGGTGTCCGTATCGAAACAGGATATGAAATCACGGATAAGGGCGCTGTTCCCTTCAGTCCGGAAATGGATAAACTCCATACCGATCTGGATAACTTCTGAGCTGGACAGGATTCATCCTTGCACGTTTGCGTGTGAAACACTGTCTTTTCAAGAGAAATCTCCTCCCGGGGGGGTTTCTCTTTTTTTTACTCAAAAAACGGATTCCATGAAATAAACATGCATTTATTTCGTAATATTTCATAAAAAATTCAATTTTTTTTATGGTCGGACCATTGTTTTTTAGCTGATATTATATTATAATTATGCAAAAGAAATGGATCACAGTGCACAGATCTTACAAAGAACAAAAATAAAAAAACAAACAAGGAGCTTCAAAACATGGTCTCTCTGTTGGCATGTCTGATGTCCGGATTCCTCGGAATATCAGCAATCACCCTCTCCAATAACGGAGTCACCCAATACCAGATCGTTCACCCGGATACGATCACGGAAGGTGATAAATTTCTGTTGAAAGATTTCCAGAATCTTCTCCGCTATGCAACAAAAGCAAAATTCAATACGGTAAAACGATCTGCCCAGCCCGCAGCCAAACGCATCTATGTGGGAATCGCTCCCGCAGGATACGATGTCAAGTCCCTGAAACCGCAGGAACACGTAGTCAAAACAGTCGGCGATGATCTCTATCTTTTCGGTGGAGGGCAGAATGGCGCAAAATATGCTGTCTATGACCTGCTCCAGAATGTTATGGGATACCGTTTCTTTGATGTTCGCGGCGGCATGAAGATCCCCGAGAAAAAAGTCTGGACTCTCCCCGACCTTGATCGGCGCACCCAATTTGATTTCTGGATCCGGAGAACTACGAAATACTGGCTCTTCTACTATCCCTACTGCCTCTATTTCCAGTACCGCAATGCTCAGAACAACTGGGTCCATCCGACTTTTGAACAGCGCGGGCTCAAAATCAATAAAGACGATTTCTTCCACAACTACACTCTTTCCCATACTCTTCACAAATATCTTCCGCCGGATGGAAAAACAGCAGCCATCGACTGGATCAAAAAATTGAATGTGAATCTCTGGAAAGAACATCCGGAATACTTCTCCATGGGCCCGGATGGAAAACGCCGGAACGATCATCAGTACTGCATGAGTAATCCCGGTCTCCGTAAACTCCTCGCAGAACGCGTACTGGAAAATATCAGACGGAATCCGCAGAACGATTCGTTCAGTATCGCCTGCCGTGATACTCCCGGACGTTTCTGTTACTGCAAAGACTGTCTGGCTCTGGAAAAGAAACACGGTGCGATCGGCGGACCTCTCTTCGACTTTCTCATCTGGTTCTGCCCCATCGTGGAAAAGAAATATCCCGGCAAACTGATCACAACACTGGTTTACCGCAAAGATCAGACGCAGCATCCGCCGAAAAATATCAAACGTTTCCCGGATAACCTCGGGATCATCTTCTGCCCGATCGACGACAACTTCTCCAAAGACTGGACTCATCCCGACAATCAGGCGACTTATGAAGATTTGAAAGAATGGAGAAAAAAAGTCAATCATCTCTTCATGTGGTACTATACCAATGTCTATACTTCACGCATCCACATGCCGCTCGGCAATGTTGAAAAAATGATCACAGACACCCGGCTGATGAAAGCTGCCGGCGTTGACGGTATGTTCTGGGAACATGATATCGGCGTGCCTGAAATGATCGGATTCACCGAACTCCAGAGTTATGTGGCTCTCCAACTCTTCCAGAAAGTCGATCAGGACGAGAAAAAACTCATCCGCGAATTCATGGAATATGAATACGGTAAAGCGGCAGATATGATGATCGCTTACCTCGAAGAATTGGAATCTCTCCGGAAAAATACGAAATTCTTCCTCAACTGGAACGCCAATGCCAACGCATACACCTATGTCACTCCGGAACGTCTCATGAAATGGGATATGCAGTTCGATCTCATGGAACGCATCCTGGCAGGTGACAAAGCACGCCTTGAAAACCTCTCCCGTGTCCGTATCTGCGTCGATCTGGCAATCCTCCGTCAGTACCCCGGAGTCAAAAAATATGCACCCGCCTATCCTTTGACTCCGGAACAACTGGCTGAAAAAATCACAAAGGTGTATGGACAGGCTATCCGGAAATATATCCATCTTGAATTCCGTTATCAGGAATACAAAAAGAAGCTGGATGACCTGCTCTCCTCTCTCCTGATCGAGTGCGGCGGCGGTAAACCTCTGCCCAAAGAGATCTTCGGAAAAATTCCGGAAAACCGTCTCTTCTCTTTCATTCCCACTGTCCCCGGACAGACCCTTGAAAAAGATCCGGATGCAGCTTTCGGAAAAAGAGCATATTTCCATAAGTTCGTGTCCAAGAGAAAAGATCCCCTGCCTTTCTCTTCCAATATTCAGGACTTCACCGGTAAATTCTCTTACCGCACCAATCTCGGAAGAGTTGACAGAAACAATCTCGGTCCCCGTGGAAAATATAAATTCTACAATATGGGATCCGCTGAAATCACTCAGGACTGTATCCTCCGTGTCGGTGAAGGTTGGTTCGATCTCAAAACAAGAATCGGCAGAGCCTATGTCGCCGGAACTTTCAACAGAGCAACATTCTACATGTCTCTCAAATTTGAAGGCGAAGGATTCTATCCGGAAGATAAAGGAAAACCGAACAAAGTTTATTGTGACCGGGTCGTCGTTGTCCGGGAACAGGATTAACTGCAGCATCATGAAAACTCTGCATCCGGCGGAGTTTTCATGATCTCATTATACAATAAAAACAAAAAAACAGGAGAAAAAAAATGAACTACTCGCAAAGAACAAGAAATTTCACATTAATAGAGCTCCTCGTGGTGATTGCCATCATCGCGATCCTCGCAGGAATGCTGCTCCCCGCTCTGAACAGAGCAAGAGAATCTGCACGAAGCATTGCATGTGTCAGCAATCTGAAACAGCTCGGCATCGCAGTTCTCTCTTATGCAAATGATAATAAAGAATTTATCTCCCCGACCGATAGTTGGCACCGTTACCTTTACGAAGGCGGTTACATTGTCACCGGCAATGACGGCTCAGATGCAGGCGGATACCATACAGACAGATATGTTCCCAAAGGACACAAACATGCTTTTGCATGTCCGGGCATCAAAATGCTGGCAGAGTATCAGGCTTGCCGTAATATCGCAACCACATACTCCCCCACTTGTATCGATAAGAACGGAACAGCTCCGATCCCAGGAGTCTATGGTGGTTGGGAACCCGGATACTGGAACGAAGGAACCGGCAGAAAACTGACAACGATCAAAAGTGGAACTGTGATTCTGACAGAAGGAACACATAGATCCAAAATCACAGCTTATTATATTGCACACACTGATTTCGTAGTGCCCAGATACACAAATGACTGGCTGACAGATATGGATGGTTCATACAGAACAAAATGGACAAATCACAACAGATCTGCCAATATGCTGCATATCGACGGTTCTGCACGCAATTACAAAGGCGGAACACAGTTTGATGGTGACTGGATCCCGAAATCCTGATCCATCAGAAATAAATCATTTATCATACAACTGAGAGCTGTCTCTGCATTTGATGTTCATCCGCAGAAAGATTCTTTTTGCGAAGAGCTGCAGCAAATTACAGAGAACAACAGCTCAGAGTTTTTGTTGCCTGATTTCTATCAATTCCGGAAAAAATCAGCCTCAAAAAAACTTGAACGATGTCATTTTCTCCTAAAAAGAAAACAGGCTTTCCCGAATCATTTCAACGGGAAAGCCTGTTTTTTCAAATCGTCCGGAAGAAAAATCAGTTCTTCGGAATATTCACCAACGGCTGGTCAAGATTGTCCGGATAGGGTTCTTCTCCGGGTTGAAGCGGATGCAATGATTCACGCAGGGAGAACATACATTCAACTGCGGTTTTGACCAGTTCAAACCCGCCCATGGAACCGAACTGCTGTGTTGACCCTTCATAGCCGCCGGAGACAAGGAAGTTTGCCGGAGCGATATAAGAGAAGTCAGCAGTGGAATAATAAGCAATAAATGCTTTCCGGAACGGGGAATGCCATTTGATCTCCTGACCGAGTTCAGCACAGACTTCACCGGGAACACCGACAAAGCAGATATCACCGATCGAAAGACATTGTATTTCCAGTGTCACGCCGTTTTCGCCTTTATAGTTCTCATGAACCTTGTCCAGATATTTCCGGCGGATCGGCACTGTAAAGGTTTTGATACTGCCGCCGAGCACCGGATCTTCTATGTGAAAACGATTCCAGTTTCTGGCACTGTCACAGATTCCCCCGATCGCTGCCATCCCCAGACGGATCCCCATATTTTTTGCGGCTTCAGACCCCATTTCATCTTCTTTCGGGATCATATCGCCCGCAGCACCGGAGATAAACATACAGCCGACTCCGGTCTCTTTGGTAACATAATCACGGAAATAGCCGGGATAATCTGCGGAAAGACGCTGACATCCCAATCCCGGGGAATGTCCGGCAAGCGGATGTGCCGCATAATTGCCGACAACATACAGTGGCATGCGTCTGCCGTTGACGATTTTGAAGAAACAGAGTTCGCCGAATTCCTTGTCCGCATACTCCAATGCCAACGGCACAACTTCCCGGCGGTGCGGGGTAAAACTGGCACAGTTGTCGGCTGTCACATAACGACGATTGCGGTTTTCATCACAACGGGAGGAATAGAAAGCCACTTCACATTCCGTGAATTCATGCAGATTTCTGACTTCTTCCAGAATCTTCTGTTCAAGCCAGTCAACATACGGCTTGTTCAACATGACATCATTGGGTTTCAAAGGTGTCGCAGCTTCCGGCCCGGAATGATTATGGGTACAGGTCAATAGGATCATGGCTTCATCCGTACCGAGAATTTCAGCACACTCTTTACGGACTCTGTTCACATACCACTGATCCAGTGCCAACAAATCAAAACTGATCAGCAATGCTTTGCGGTTCCCATCATCCAGACAGAGACCGGACATATACAGATCATCCAATTTTGTTACTGAGGGCGATTGAAAATCATATCCGGCAATATACGTTCCGATTTCCGGAGTGATCACAGTATTGAACCATGCAATTCTCATAGTAACTCCCTCCCGGGTAGTATCAGGCGTTCAATGCCTGATCAAAGTCTGCTTTCAAATCCTCAATATGTTCCAAGCCGACAGAAACACGGATCAGATCCGGAGAAACTCCGGCAGCAACCAGTTCTTCTTCCGTCAGCTGACGGTGTGTCATACTGGCAGGATGCAGCACACAGGTACGGAGGTCTGCCACATGAACACAAATCGCAGCCAGTTTCAGAGCGTTCATCACTTTTTCGCCAGCTTTACTGCCGCCTTTCACACCGAAACAAAAAACTCCACTGACCCCTTTGGGCATATATTTCTTCGCCATATCATACTGCGGATTTCCTTCCAGTCCCGGATAATTGACCCAACTGACCTGAGGATGAGCCGCAAGGAATTTTGCCAATTCCAGAGCGTTGGAGCAATGACGATCCATACGAACATGCAAAGTTTCGCACCCCATCATAGTCAGGAACGCATTGAACGGCATCATGGGATTGCCAAGGTCACGGATCCACTGTACCCGCAGTTTAACAGAATAAGGACATGCCGGGAAATCACGCACATATGCAGTTCCATGATAACTCGGATCCGGTTCAACCAGTTCCGGAAACTTTCCATTTCCCCAGTCAAATCCGCCTTTTTCAACCACGATCCCCCCAACACTGGTGGCGTGTCCATCCAGATATTTGGTCGTGGAGTGGGTCACAATATCTGCCCCGAATTCAAAAGGACGGCACAAATACGGAGTCGGGAAAGTGTTGTCAACAACCAGCGGAAGTCCGTGTTTATGAGCGACCGCTGCCATTTTTTCCACATCAAGAACAACCAATGCCGGATTGGCAAGCATTTCCGCAAAAACAGCTTTCGTATTGGGACGAATCGCTTTTTCAATTTCTTCAGCAGAAGCATCCGGCAACACAAAACTGAACTCGATCCCCATCTTTTTGAACGTATTGGTAAACAGAGAAACTGTTCCGCCGTACAAGCTGGAAACAGCCACTATGTGATCCCCTGCACGGGCAATATTCAGAAGAGCAAGCGCATTGGCACTCTGTCCGGAACTGGTGGCAACAGCGGCAACCCCGCCTTCCATTGCAGCGACTTTCTTTTCAAAACAATCCACAGTCGGATTGGCAAGACGGGTATAGAAAAAACCTTCCCGTTTCAAATCAAACAAATCAGCTACACTCTGGGCATCATCATATTTATAGGTCGTACTCTGTGCAATCGGAACGACACGTGCACCGCCGTTTTCCGGGGTATAACCGGCCTGAACAGCAAGCGTTTCAATTTTCCAGTCCTTGTTCATAACTATCTTCCCTTTCTACGTTGTTCTGTAAAATGAAATATCTCTTAAAATATCACATCTTTGCAATTAATCAAGAGAAAAAACTGCAAATATATTCTCTACTTTTCAGGAATTTGCCAGAAGACAGGAAATACAATCCCCTGAAACCTGACTGCAATACGTTTTATAAATATGCAGACATCCCTGGACAGCTGCCGCATTGGAAAAAACTTTCTCCATTTCCGAATTTTCCGGAAACCACCGTTTCATGGCATTCTTGAAAATACGGTTGTTGGTCTGCGCCCCAAGACGAGTGTAAAATGCAAACACCTGATCCGAAAGCTCCTCCCGCTCATTCACATCCGCATACGCCAGCAGTGCCGGGGCAATCACGTCGATCAACAATGTTTCCGCACGCTCCGTTCCCAATACCGATGAACGCTTCTCCTGCGGACGGTTCAGAAAAGAAAAACGGGTATCCCAGAACGGATCGGAAAGCAACAGTTTCTTCCGCATATAGGATACAAATTCTTCCGGGGAATTTCCTCCGAGACGTTCTGAAAGTTCAGGCAGAGGATCCAGCGTAAACTGACGGAATACAGCACACAGCATGGCGATCCGTCTTTCCGGTGTATTCTGTGGACGGACCGCATCCCTCCGCCAGCGGATTTTATTTTCCGCTTTCAAACGCAGATCCCAGAACTCGTTCCACAACCGTTCCGCCTCTTCCAGATTCTCCTCCGGGATCTTCCCCAATGCCGGATCCGGCAACAGCATGGATTCCCCCCAGAGCAATGCTTCAAAATGAGATTCACGAACCTCCGCACTGTAACTCTCAAAACGCTGCTGAAGTTCCATGAATGTTTCCTGATTCTGTTTGTAACCCGCCGCACGGAACAGGGCTTTCCGGAATGCAAAACCACTCCCGCTGCGGATCATATCTTCCAATATGATCTTACTCTTTTCACGCAAACGTTCGATCCCCGCATCCCGGAAAAAATCTGATAACTGCTGTTCATACATGTAAGGGAACATGCGGCAGCGGCAAACGGAAGCAGTCGCTTGGCGATCCAATGAATCAGGAGGCACACAACAGGTCGGAATATGGGATAACACAGAAAAAGTATCCGGAGACATATCATTCTCCGCAACAATATGCAGAATCACATTCTCATAGCGGCTGTCGGCAAGATGACCATGACGAATATAATCCATTGTCTTCCGGTGCAATTCAATGTCCCCGTGGATGATCTCACCGTCCAGACGGATCTTGCCATTCAGAAAATCCGGACCGGCTTCATGATTCCACTCCCCGCGGGATAAAATCTGAAGACGGCGGCCGTCAATCGTATTCAGAACCACTCCGTCGGGCAGGTGATCCCAATTCTCTTGAAGCTCCCGTTCATAGATCCCTTCCGGCTCCAGGATCAGAAAAGAGTTCGGAATATTACAGTTTTTCATTTGCATTTTTACATCTGTCGGGTTATTCTATATCATCAATTCATCTCTTACATAAAGGAATATTTACCATGTATATAAAAAAATCAAGTCTTTTTTGGGCTCTTTTTACAATAATTCTGCTTTTTCTGCTGTTTCTCATCCTGAAATACGAACCGCAGAAAAAAGAAAATACACAACAACACGCCATTCTTTCCGCAGAGACAACAGTACCTCGGCGCAATGCAATCGTGAAAGCAATCGAAAATGTGCTCCCCGCTGTGGTCAATATCGGAACAGAACGAATCTCCGGAAACACTGGAAACAACCAACTGCTCCAACAACTTTTTGATTCATTCATCCGCTCTCAGAAACAGGTCAAAACATTCTCTCTCGGCAGCGGTTTCATTATCGACCCATCCGGATTGATCGTTACAAATGCACACGTCGTCACACGGGCTACAAAAATCAATATCACAACCGCAAACGGGGAAATTTCCAATGCAGAAATCATCGCCATGGATTCGATCAATGATATCGCTCTCCTGCATTTGACAAACCCGCCCGAAGGATTGAAAACGATCCGCTGCGATAACTCCGGACAACTTTATTTGGGCGAAACTGTGATCGCTGTCGGAAATCCATTCGGACTGGACAGCTCCGTTACTGTCGGAACACTCAGCGGTAAAAAACGCCGCTTCTCTTACAAAGGCGAGCTCCTCTTTTCGGATATCATCCAAACCGATGCCAACGTCTATCCCGGCAACAGCGGCGGTCCGCTGATCAATATCCACGGAGAAGTGATCGGAATGAATATGTCTGCCTATGAAAATGCTCCGGGAATCGGTTTTGCCATCCCGCTTGCACGAATCGAAAATGTCATCGCAAAATGGATGATCCCCGAACGATTGGAACAGGCTTCGCTCGGTATCATTCCCGGGATAAGAAAAAATCAGGAAACAGGACTTCAGGAAATCATTGTGGCTGATGTTCTGGAAAACACTCCCGCCTCCAAAGCTGGAATCCGGAAAGGGATCATACTGGAACAATACAACGGGAAAAAAATCTATGACCTCCTCGACCTCTCAAGAGAAATGATCCGTCTCAAAAGCGGTGATAAGGTCACATTCAAAACTTCTGCCGGAAAATATACGCTGAAACTTGTACCGTTGGATTATGATCCGCTGACCACCGCAAAAAATAAACTCTCGCTGGATTTGACTCCGCTCACTCCGGCTCTTGCAGAAGAATTGGATCTATCGCAAAAACAGGGATTGCTTGTCAGCGGTCTGACGCACGATACGCCGCCGGGAATCAAACGCGGTGATATTCTGATACAGATCAATGAAAAAAATATCACCTCTCCCGGGGATCTGAAAGAAATTCTGAAACAACTTCATTACGGCGATACAGCAGAAGCATCTCTGCTGACAACCATCCCGTTCAGGGGCAGCATTTATCAGGTCAAACAAAAAGTCCGCCTCCCTGTCCGGTAAAAACAACGGTTACCGGGGACCGAAAGAAGCTCCGAGGCTGAAGTGGAAACGGAGTTTGCTGCTGACTCCATCCTGATTGTTCACAACCGGGAAGGCAAGGTCAAGACGCAGCGGAGCGGGAATATTCGGCAGCTTGATACGCAAACCGTAACCAACACCGATATTGATATCGCCAAACTCAAAATTATCTTTACCCGCACCACCGATATCAATAAAGACAGCACCACGGACAATACTGTAAATCGGATGTGTCAACTCCGCTGTCAGAATATACATGGTCTGACCGCCATAGTTATCTTCATTCTGGTCTTCCGGTCCGATCGAACGGTACGGGAAGCCGCGGACAGAATCTCCACCACCCAGGAAGTAACGTTCAAAAATCGGAACATCATCCCCGTCAAAAGAGGAAAGGAATCCGATTTTACCACCCAAATTCAACACAAACATATCATTCAGGAAAGCATAGTGATAAGTTCCTTTCAATTCCAAACGGACATAGTTGTTGCTCGCTCCGAAGACCTGTGAGGTGAATGCAGCCAATCCACTGATACTGTAACCGCTGGTCGGATCGATCGCACTGTTGCGGGTATCACGTTCCAATGAAAGATGAACTCTGCCGACCCATTCATCACCTTCTTCCTCCTGAAATACCTGAGAGAGATGTTTGGACATTTCATGCACACGCACCTGTTCAAATGTGTAACCTCCGGAAAGAGTGGTGAAATCATCAAAAATACGTTTGGTCAGAGTCGTTGAAACTCCAATACGACGTTCTTCCCAATCTTCATATTCACGGTTGCGGACATAACCGGAAACATCCCAGCGCAACGGGATCCCGAAAAGCCACGGTTCTGTAAAATCAATCTCAAGATTATAACGTTCAACCCCCATCGCACCAAGAATACGCATACGTTGACCGCCACCTGTAAAGTAATTCCACGGATCAAGAATATCCATATTTTTATGGGTCACTTCAATCATACCGGAAAGACTGTCAGAGTCCGACCAGGTCGCACCGATACGGGCATCAATAAAACGTTTTTCATCCACCCGGATATCAATATCTTTCGTGTCAACAGCTCCGGTATCAGAATGAATGGAGACCGCTTCCACTTTATTGAAATATCCCATTCCCATCAGACGGCTGCGGGAGAGTTTCACCATATTCTTGTCAACAGGATCACCCGGCACGATCGGCAGTTCACGACGGATCACATGATCCTTTGTCCATCTGTTGCCGGAAATGAAAATTTCATTGATCCGGTACAACTGTCCCTCTTTCATGTCATAGTCAACATCCACAACATGTGTTTTGTAATTGGGAGTCAGACGCGGACGGATCCCGAAATCAGCATATCCCAAACGGCTGTATTTCTGATCGACCAAATCCACAGATGCACGTTCTGTCAGACTGGAATAAACCTGACCGCTCTTCATCGGGATCAATGCAAGCAACTCTTCCGGTTTGAATCGGACTGCACCATTGAAGTTGACTTTTCCAATTTTATAGGGTTCCCCTTCTTCCACCACAAACGTGATGTTCATGACCTCCGGATTTTCCGGGCTCTCTTCCAGTTTGATATCTTTCACACGGAAATCAAGATAACCTTTTGCCCAATACATTTCACGCAAACGGATCTTATCTTTGGCAAGTTCATCACGATCAAGAAGTCCGTACTCAAAAAGCCAACTGAACCAGGGATGACTCAGAAATGTTTTGCGGTTGGCGATTTTTTCCTGCAATTCAGAAGATTCATAAGCTTTGATGTTTTCGCCTTTTTCCGTTTTGAAGAAAACCTCGCCGACACGGACACGCAGATTTTCTTTGATCCGGAAGAAAATACGGATATGATTGTTGTCGATCTTTTCAAACAGAGGTTCGATCATGGCATCGTTCAAACCTTTGGAACGGTAGAATTTCCGGAGTGCTTCCGTACTGTCACGCAAAGCCTGATCGTTCAGAGGAATATTGGAGACCATCGAAATCTGTTCACGCAATTTTTCAGCCGGGTATTTTTTATTGCCTTCAAAAACGATGTCAGTAACAATCGGTTTGGCTGTCAGTTTGAAAATAATACGGATCTTGCCGTCTTCGGTCTTCTGAGTTTCAGAGAGGACATCGGCAAACATTCCCATGGCATGAAGACGTTTGATATCATCATTCACGGAACGTTCTGAATATGCAGCCCCTTTACGGCTCTGAACATTGGCACGCAATACATCATCTTCCAATTTATAATCAGAGTTCTGTTGAAAAACCACAGAAGATATTTCCTGAGCCTGCAAAGAACACAGGCTCAGACACAAAAACAAAATCCCGCAGCCGGGCAATAACAATTTTTTCATCTGTCTCTCACTTTTTATCATGATTCATATTCGTAATGATCATTGGGAACTATAACCCCAAATCATTTAAAAATCAAATATTAATTTGCTGATTTTTCGTCAGGATTTCCCTCCGGCGAACGGTCTGCATCGGAATACCGGTGGTCGATACTCCGGAATTCCATCAATGCCGGGAAGAATTTGAGATCCACGATCCCGGTTTTCCCCTGACGGTTTTTCTCTACGATCAATTTTGCCTCCACTCCGGAACGGTTCGCTTCGGGATTCTGTTCCTTGGAGTCATTCCGGTTACGATGCAGGAATACGACCACGTCAGCATCCTGTTCGATCGCTCCGGATTCACGCAGATGACTCAGTTTCGGCATGGCTTTCTCATTGGGACCGCCTTTTTCCAATTCACGGTTCAACTGGGCAAGCACCAGAACCGGCAGATTCAAATCTTTGGCAAGTTTTTTCAAACCGCCTGAAATCGCCGCAACTTCCACCTGCCGGCTTTCATTACCGCCGCCTTCACCCGATTTCATCAACTGCAAATAGTCGATTACGATCAAATCCAATTTCTTCTGATCGTGAATCTTACGGGCTTTTGCCCGCAATTCAAAAACAGAGATTCCCCCCGTCGGGTCAATCGTAAGATTCGCTTTATTCATCTCCGAAACAGCAGTGGTAAGATGTGCCACATCCCCCGGACGCAGATTCCGGTCCATGATCGAAGAAAGCGGAACTTTCGCTTCCGTACAAAGCATACGCTGAGCCACCTGTTCCGCACTCATTTCCAAACTGAAGAACATCACATTCTTGCGTTTGCCGTCGATTTCCCGCATGATAATATTCCGCACGATATTCAGTGCGATCGCAGTTTTTCCGATAGAAGGACGGGCGGCAAGAACAAACATTTCCCCCGGTTTCAATCCGCCGCCGATGAGACGGTCGAGATCAGGATATCCGGTGGGGATACCGGGCTCGACTTTGCGGTCGAGCAAGTCCATAAACCCCTGAAAAGTACTGGCAAGAACATCACGCAATTCTTTGAGTTCCGGCTGAACGAACTGGTTACGGACTTTGAAGATTTCAGCTTCAACACTGTCGAGCAGGCTCTTTACACTGCCCTGAAAATTTTTACACATATCAACAGCCCCGGAACATGTCCGGAGCATTTCCCGCAGCATGGCATAATCACGCAAGGTTACGCACCAGGATTCAAGATTTGCCGTACTTGCAATAGATGCCTGAGTATCGATCAGAAATTCCTGACCGCCAATGGCACTTAATTTTTTTTCCCGCTCAAGGTGACTGGACAGGCTGAGCAGGTCCACGCCGATCCCTTCGGCATTCATCTCCAGAACCGCTTCATAGATCGCGGCATATTTCAAATCATAAAAAACCATTGCCGCCTGATTATGGAATCGGGATTTTTTCAGAGTGGAGGGATCTGTTTTTCTGGATTTGCCGGAATCATTGGCAGCGGCACTCAAACCGCCGAGAATCGTTCCGACTGTGGAAATGGAAGCGGGCTCTGTCATCAAAGCGGCTATCACAGCACGCTCTGTATCAATGTCCGCAAAAACAGGAAGCACGGAAGAGCCATTTCCTGAACTCTTCCGCGTCCGGTTTGAAGGTTCCGGCAGGGTTGAGGGCAAATCCCCATCCGCCGGGACCTCCGGTATGTATTCAGCTTCCGCCATTATCAAAAATTATGCACGGACAATAACAATCTTGCCAGCGGCAATGACGTCCTGATGCAATTTGATATTGATGGTATATTCGCCCAGAGAGCGGATATGTTTGTCCATACGGATACGCTGATATTCGATCTTGATGCCTTTTTCAGCATAAGCTTCGGAAACGACACGTTCGGTAACGGAACCGAAGAGGTGATCGTCATCGGAAGCCTGCATCTGAATTTCGACAGGCATTTCTGCGATTTTAGCAGCGAGAGCCTGAGCGGCTTCGAGATCAGCTTTACGTTTTGCTTCGATTTTTTCTTTCTGAGCTTCGATCTGACGGAGAGCGACCGCAGAAGCGGGAGCTGCGAGACCTCTGGGGATCAGATAATTTCTGCCGTAACCGGGAGAAACATGTACGGATTCCCCGGCGAGACCGAGGTCCTCGACATCCTGCAGAAGGATCAAATTCATAGTTGCAGCCATGATTCCTGTACCTTTCTTTTAGAGATTAGAGGACGACACTGATAATGCGGGCGCGCTGGATAGCAACGCTGAGCATTTTCTGGTGCTTGAGGCAGGTTCCGGTGATTCTGCGGGGCAGAATACGACCTTTTTCTGTCTGGAACTTCTTGAGAAGATCCGCATCCTTGAAGTCGATGAAGTTGATTTTGTTTTCGCAGAGTCTGCAAATTTTCGGTTTAGCCATGCGCCGTTTCACGCGGCGCTTTCTATTCTGCATAGCCATGGTATTATCTCCTGTTTTCCATGTGATTTGATGATTGCTGTCGTTCAAAACGGAATATCGTCGTCAATTCCTTCAACCGGCTCATACGGAGGTTCCTCCGGCATGACAGGAGCTTCCTGCTGCCGCGGAGCTTGCGGAGCCTGCTGATAAGAAGGACGTGACTGCTGAACGGGACCTCCATAAGGACCTGCTCCGGGCTGCTGACTGCGGAAACGGGAATACCCGCCCTGCGGTGCAGGAGCCTGTTGAGCATACTGCCCGGCGCCATTCTCGGCATATTCATTACCGGGAGCCATATTGGAGGACTGATCGCGACGATCGAGGAACTGAACCCGTTCGGCATATACCCGGAGACGGGAGCGTTTACTGCCGGTTTCCTTTTCTGTCCACTGGTCAAAAACAAGGCGACCTTCGATGAAGACGGATGAACCTTTCTGCAGGAAACGGGAAGAGCTTTCCGCCTGTTTTCCCCAGACAGTGATATCGACGAAACAAGTTTCATCTTTTTCCTGTCCGTTTGCCTGCATGAACCGCCGGTTGATAGCGATTCCGAATTCGCATACGGCACTGCCGCCGGGTGTATATCTGACTTCCGGATTCCGTGTCAGATTTCCCATCAACATAACTTTATTCAATGATGCCATATTTGAAGATCTCCTTTCCCGTACACCCTTCAGGTGAGTTATTCAGCAATATCGGGAGTGACACTCATAGTGGAACGAACCTGTTCCGGACGTTCATAAGAAACAATGAGCATACGGATCATGCGTTCATCCAGACGGTATTTTTCCCGGATTTCTTTGACCTTCAGCGGATCGAGTTCAAAAATGTAATTCCAGTAGATACCGGCTTTACGTTTGTTGATCTCACGAGCGAACTGTTTGCGGCCCATGGCGATAGCTTCGACCATGTTGCCACCCCAACTCTGAAGGTTGCTGGCGAACTCTTCAGAGAAAGCCTTACCTTCATCCTCAACTTTTCTCATGTCAAGAATGAACACTGCTTCATACTTTTTCAAGTTACACCTCCTGGTGTGTTTTATTTGTTCAATTGGTTCGGTTTTTTATTCTTCATCTGTTTCCACTGAAAGATCCAGCGGATTGAATTGGTTCATTGCCTGTTTGATCCCCCTGCGGAGAATCATGATCAAGGCATCAGCCGCAGCAGTCATGACCCGATCCATGATCTTCTGGTCATCCGGTTCAAACCGGGAGAGAACGAAATCAGCTCCGGACCGTTCATTACGGTGTCCGATTCCGATCCGGATCCGTGCAAAAGATTCTGTTCCGATGGAACTGATAATGGAACGGATCCCGTTATGTCCTCCGCTCGAACCTTTTTCCCGGATCCGGAGTTTACCCAACTCCAAATCCATGTCATCATATACGATCAACAGGTTTTCAGGTCCGATCCCTTCGCGTTTCATCAACGCACTGACTGCATCTCCGCTCAGATTCATGTAGGTTTCCGGTTTCTGAAGGAAAAGGGGATGTCCCGCATATGTTCCTTTCAGATAATGGGAAGAACAACCATGGATCTGCACGAAATTTTTTTTCGGCATTTTTTCTGCAAGAATATCCAGAACATCAAATCCGACATTATGTCTGGTATGAGCATATTCTGAGCCCGGATTTCCCAAACCGACGATCATTACGCGGCCACTGAAATCATTTGCCATGATCCGGAAATCCCATATTTGACTTCATATTCTGCAGGAACCTTTCTGAAACAGTTTTTATTTCTTTGCAGCGGCTTTTGCGGCAGCTCTTTCAGCTTTTTCCTTTTCGCCGATGACTTCCGGTTCAGTTGCATCGCCTTCGCCTGCAGCTTCTTCAGCTTTTGCAGCGGGATCGACGACGTGGAAGAGAACCAGTTCCGGATCGCTGACGATTTTGATACCGTCTGCGGTCTTGACGTCCGCGATGTGGAGAGCTTCACCGAGGTTGAGAGCTGCGACATCGATTTCGAGATGTTCCGGGAGAGCATCGGGGAGACATTCGACTTCGACTTCGTGCATATCCTGTTCGAGTTCGCCGCCCTGAGCGATTCCTGCGGGAGCGGTGTAACCTGCGCGGACCTGAACGGTTGCGCGGATGACCTGATCGCGACGGACTTCGAGGAAGTCAACGTGTTTGACTTTGCCGCGGATGAAATCATTCTGAACTTCTTTGATCAGAGCGAGCATTTCATTGTCGCCTTCTTTCAGGACGAGGATGTTCAGTTCATACTTCTGGAGAACTTCCCATTCTGCTGCGGAGAAATACAGGTTTTTGGGAGCAGTACCTTTGCCGTAGATCACAGCAGGGACGTTTCCTGCAGCACGCAGACGTTTCACCGGGCCTTTGCCCAGTTCACTGCGTGTTACCACATTCAATACATGTTTCTGTTTAGCCATTTCTTACCTTCCTTTTTAGGTTATATAAACAGTTTTTTGATTTATCAGAGAAGAGCATCTTCCGGCGGATTGGTATTGAACAGGCAGGAAACGGAATCCCCTTCGTGGATTCGTTTGATTGCCTGAGCCAACAGCGGAGCGACGCACAATGTGTGGACATGACAACCGGCTCTGTCTTCATGCGGGACGGAATTGGTGGTGATCAATTCTTCGATCGCACTGTTTTTCAGTCGTTCATATCCTTTATCTGTCAGGAGACAGTGAGAAACAACAGCATACACATTTTTTGCCCCTTCGCGTTTCAACTGATCGGCAGCGGCGCAAAGTGTTCCTGCAGTGGAGGTCAAGTCGTCACAAATGATGCAGTTACGACCTTTGACATCGCCGACCAGGTGAGAGGATTCGACGGTGGTTGCGTTGACGCGGCGTTTTGCGATCACAGCAAAACCGCAACTGAGGCGGTCTGCATAAGCATGAGCCAGTTTCACGCTGCCGGAGTCCGGAGCAACGATGCAGGCTTCGGAGTCGATTTTCAAACGGTCACGCATATAGTTGAGCATAACCGGAGAAGCATACAGGTGATCCACGGGGATATCAAAGAATCCCTGGATCTGCTGAGCATGAAGATCCATTGTCAAAACGCGGTTTGCTCCGGCGGTGGTCAACAGGTTTGCGACCAGTTTGGCTGTGATCGGCACACGCGGACGGTCTTTGCGATCCTGTCTTGCATAACCGAAGAACGGGATCACAACAGTGATACGTGCAGCAGATGCACGACGTGCGGCATCGAGCATGATCAACAGCTCCATGAGGCTTTCATTTACGGGATTACAGGTCGGCTGGATAATAAACACATCCGACGTTCTCAGCATGTCGCGGTACTGCACAAAAATCTCACCGTCGGGGAAACGCTCAATATTCACATGCCCCAACTCCATCTTCATGTGGCGTGCAATCGCTTCGGCAAGTGCCGGATTTGCGGTTCCACTGTACAGCTTGATGTCTCTGGCATACCCTTCCATAACGCAGATATCTCCTTAATATTTTTGTTTCTAACCGGATACAAAAGCCATACAGAGGAGTCAACAGATTCAAACAAGGCAGGAAAGTAATGGACAGGACAGCTGCACATTCTCATTTTTCATGCGCTGTTCCGTCATTTGCAGAACCTTCCGGGCCGGTCGCTTATTTTTTGCAATGCTCATACGGCATTGCAGTGCGACGTTGAATCCATGTCATCAACTGGATCAAGGCTTCCACATCGGGATTTCCTTTAAAAATACACCATAATTCCTTTTTTTCAAGTTCTTACGATTATTTTTTTTAGATTTTCTTCATTTCACACTTGATTTTCAATTCAAAGGTTATACATTTCCTGTGTTACATTTTCTTATGTATTATAAAAAGGAGCACTGCAATGTCCGCTGTCAAAAATCCGCCTCTGGCTTATTACTATTCCTGGCAAAACGTTCCCGACAATATGATCCTGAACATCATGACCGAATTCAAAGATAACGGTGTTGATCATCTGGTATTCAGTCATCACTGGATCACTCGCATCCTGCAGGAACCCTTGCTTTACACGAACCTGAGACGGTATGCGTATCAATTGGGAATGCAGATCATAGAAGTTCATGCACCCTGGGGACAATGTTATGATCTGGCATGCATAGACAAGGCACGGAGACCTTATCTCATTGCCGATCACAAAAAAGCCATGGCGTATGCGGCGGAAAGCGGATGCAGGACTTATACCATGCACATCGGAGCATACGAAAGTGTTTTCTACAAGACACCCAATGAAGAATTGCGGAAATATGCTGTTGACACTTTGGAACAGTTGTTGCCGGAAGCTGAAAAACTTGATTTGATCCTTGCGGTCGAAAACAGTTATGAACGTTCCAACACTCCGGATGAAGCAGCGTATTATATTGAATATTTCAACTCGCCATTCATCGGATGCTGTTTTGATGTGGGACATGCCAATCTCATGTCACCGTTTCCCGGGAAGCAACGGGAGAAATATTTTGATGAAATGGATCTTGCGTGGGGGGAAACTGTGGAGGAATATTCCGGGGCGTATGAAAAACTGGCTCCTTACATTGTGACCTGTCATCTGCATGACAACAATGGCTATGCCGACAGTCATCAACTGCCCGGAACCGGGATCATCAACTGGAAAGAGTTGATCGCCAACCTCCGGAAATGTCCGCGTCTTCTTTCCATGCAGACAGAAACCAGAACAGATGGGCTTTCCATCCGCAAACTGACCGATACATTCCGTTCCATCACAGCAGAATAATACGAAAGGACCGATCATATGGAACTTGCATTTTATTTCCCGCAAGGGAAACGCAAGGCTCTTACCTTCAGTTATGATGATGGATCTCCCTGGGACTGTCAACTGCTTGAGATCTTCAACCGTTACGGAATGAAAGCGACTTTCAATCTGCATACGCTGAACAAGGATCTTTCCGGTATCAAAAATCTGTATGCGGGTCACGAGATCGCCTGTCACGGCAAAACGCATCCATATCTGGAACGGATCCCTGCCATGTCTGCACTGGAGGATATTCTTGAAAACAGAAAAGAATTGGAAGCCGCCACAGGTTCGATCATCAACGGGATGGCATATCCTTTCGGAACATATTCCAATCAGGTCAAAGAAATCCTGCGTTCATCGGGGATCCTTTACAGCCGTACAATCCGTTCCACGTCTTCCTTTTCCATTCCGGAGGATTTTCTGGAATGGCATCCGACCTGTCACCACAATGAAAATCTGAAAAATATTGCGGAAAGTTTTCTGAAAAGAAATTATCCGTTCCAGCTCTGTTATGTCTGGGGACATTCTTATGAGTTCAACAATCAGAACAACTGGGAAGTCATTGAAGAGTTCTGTGCAGCGACTGCGCATCAGGAAAATATCTGGTATGCGACCAACATGGAGATTTTTGAATATATCACAGCTGCCCGCAGTCTGATTTTTTCGGCAGATTCCCGGATCGTGAAAAATCCCTCTGCCATACCTGTCTGGATCGGGACAGACTCCGGAAAAATATTGGAGGTCCGCGGAGGAGCGACACTTTGTATTTTCTGAAAAAAATCGTATTTTACTGATTTATGACTGGGAAATCAAATCAGTATCACCTACGACGAAATCATAATCAATGAATGGCTTATACCCCATTTTACAAAAAACTACAACAGGAGAAAAGCAGAAATGGCTGAAAGCAGATCTGTAAAAATGGATGCGCCCGCAAAAAAATACCGGGGCAAGAAATTGAAAGTTGCAATTATCGGTTGCGGCGGTATCGCACAGGCACATCTGGAAGCGTACAAACGGATCCCGGAAGTGGAAATCGTGGCAGGGGTTGATATCCTCCCCGAACGTTTGCAGGTAATGGAAGAAAAATGGGGACTTCCCAAAAAAGCTCTCTTCACTGATTGGAAAGAAATGCTGAAAAAAATCAAACCCGATGCAGTCGATGTCTGCACACCGAACGGTGTCCATTGTGCTCCGGTTGTTGATGCCTGTAATGCCGGATGCCATGCCATGGTTGAAAAACCGATGGCAATGAATCCCGCTGAATGTGAAAAAATGATCGCTGCCGCCAAGAAAAACAATGTGAAACTGGCTGTCGGGTTCCAGCAGCGTTACAATCCGCAGACGACCGCACTGATCAACGCCCGTGAACAGGGACAGTTCGGCAAAATCATGTTTGTCAAATGTCAGGCACTCCGCCGTCGCGGAATTCCGAACTGGGGTGTTTTCGGACAGAAAAAACTGCAGGGTGGCGGTCCGATGATCGATATCGGTGTGCATATTCTCGAATGTGCTTATGAATTCATGGGAGCACCGAAACCGATTGCCGCCAGCGGAAATGTCTGGACCTATTTCGGCAACAAACCCAGCAAAACACGCAGTGGTTGGCCGGGCTGGGATTACAAAACCTATACCGTGGAAGATCTTGCGATCGGTCAGATCCGTTTTGACAATGGTGCGATCCTTCAGATCGAATCCTCTTTTGTGGCTCATATCAAACAGAACGATGTGTTCAACTTCACTGCAATGGGCGAAAAAGGCGGATGCAGCTGGGAAGGTGCAGAAATCTATTGCGACCAGAACGATCTGATGGTCAATATGACACCTGTCTTTATCTCCACAACAGACGGCTGGAGCGATCTCTTCCGTGAAAAATTGCAGAACTGGGTCAACGGCTGTCTGAAAGGAACTCCGCTGGGAGCTCCGGGCGAAGCCGGTCTTGCCGTACAGAAAATGCTGGATGGTATTTACCGTTCCGCTGAAGCCGGAAAAGAAGTCACAATCAAGTAATCTTTCTGCTTGACCTGAACAGGAACTCCGTTATAAAAAAATGACGGAGTTCTTTTTTTGCCCGGAAACAGGTTTGCATTTCTATTGAAAAAGATGTATATTCCAACAGACAAAAAAGTTCAGAAAAAGAAAGGAATGAAATATGAATATGGAACAGAATCTTACCGATGCTGAATTGCAGAGTGCAATCGAAGCAATGGGCAGAAAAGCACGTAACGGCGCGATCCAGTTGGCAAATGTTTCCACGGAAACAAAAAATCAATGGCTTGCTGCCATGGCTGATGCGATCGAACGGAATTCCGCAGAACTGATCCGCGCCAATACTGCCGATATGGAAAACGGAGCAAAAAAAGGGCTTTCTGCGGCTATGCTGGATCGTCTGAAACTGGATGAAGGAAGAATCAAAGCAATGGCAGACGGACTCCGTCATGTGATGACTCTCCCCGACCCTGTGGGTGAAAAACTTTCTGAGACCACACGTCCCAACGGGATCCGTATCGAAAAAGTTTCTGTTCCGATCGGCGTGATCGGCTTTATCTATGAATCCCGTCCGAATGTGACAGTGGATGCGGCAGGGCTCTGTCTGAAAGCGGGCAATGCAGTTATTCTCCGTGGTGGTTCCGAAGCGATCCATTCCAATAAAGCGATCGCGGCATGTATTCTCAAAGCAGGTATGGATACAGGAATGCCCGAAGGTGCTGTGCAGTTCATTCCCTGGACAACTCATGCAGCTGTTTCCATCCTGCTCAAAATGGATTCGTATATCAATCTGATCATTCCGCGCGGCGGGGAACGTCTGATCCGTGCCGTAGTGGAACAATCCACGATTCCTGTCATCAAACATTATAAAGGAGTATGTCACCTCTATGTGGATGCCGAAGCGGATCTTGCAATGGCACTTGATATTCTCCGGAATGGCAAATGCCAGCGTCCGGGAGTCTGCAATGCACTTGAAACTGTGTTGGTCAATGAAACGATCGCAGCAAAATTCATCCCCATGCTGAAAGAGATGTTTGCAAAAGAAGGTGTCACGGTTCATGGAGATCCTCTCTGGCGTCAGTATGATCCGGAAGCTCTGGAAGCGGTGGAAGAAGAACTCTACAACGAATATCTCAATCTCAATATTTCCGGCAGGATCGTAAAATCCGTGGAAGAGGCAGTGACACATATCAATCACTATGGTTCAGGACACAGTGATTCCATCATTACAGCAAATGAAAAAACCGCTCAGTATTTCCTCGGTTATGTCGATTCCTCCACCGTATATTGGAATGCCTCCACCCGATTCACTGACGGCGGAGAATTCGGGATGGGCGCAGAAATCGGAATCAGTACAGATAAACTCCACGCCCGCGGTCCCATGGGCTTGAAAGAACTCTGTTCCTATAAATACAGAGTGTACGGCTCCGGACAGATCCGCTGAAAATAAAACTCTTTCCGGGGTGTGATATTTTTCTGTTTGAAAATATCCGCTCCGGTTGAGACTTTCCAATCCTGCGATATTTCCGGATCATTCAGGTGATTTTTTTCCTTGTGCAGGATGGAGATTCTCCATAAAATTTTTTATAAGTCACTGCAAAATGCAGAGACGATGAAAAACCGCATATTGCAGAGATTTCCTTGATGGAGCTTTTTCCTTTCAACAGATCCCGGCCTAATGTCAAACGCTGCTTTATCATATATTGGGCAGGAGACATGCCAAAGAGTTCATTGAATTTCCTCCGCAATGTCGTTTCACTCAAGCCGCATTTTCTTGCAAGTTCCGGAACATAGATCTTACGAGTGGGGTTTTTTGCGATCCAATCCAGTGCAGGACGCAGTTCCTGCGGTTCCGGCTGTAAATATCCTTTCAGATGCAGCAGTAATTCATAACAGCGCACAGAAAGATATTCCGGACTTTTTCGTTCGATGATCCCTTTTTCAATCTCACGTATCATCTGTTCCACTTTTCCCGGCTCAGAAAGTTTCAACAGACAATCCGAATTAAAGCCAAGAGCCGATGTAATGGAATCCAGACAACTTCCGCTGATCAAGATGGTCAATTTGTGATAGTGACATTTCCCGGAATGAACGATGCGGACATTGCTTCCTTTTGCCACGACATAAAGCATTCCCGCTTCTGCAACCACCGTTTCATGCTCTGTCCGGAACTCCAGCGCACCCGACAGGATCAATTCCAATGCCATATATTGATAGTTCACATGCTGAAGCCATCTCTGATCACTCCGGGTGATATCCATTACTCGAGACGGGATCAGCGGGAAACTTTTTTTATCATTTATCTCTCTGACATTCTTGTAAATATAATTTCTGAATCCGGACTCCCAGATATCATAAGATTCTGGGTTTTGAGAACAGGAACTTTCTACTTTTGCCATATATTTTCCTCCGTTTTTCAACAAATGTACATCACTTTTTACACATTTCAATCAAATGACCGAAAACAAATACCTTTTGAACGTTTACATATAGGACTTTAGGCCGGAAAACTATTGCAAAGCGTTTGCAATAGCAATATATTAAAAAATGAAATCACAAGACATTCATAAATATGTAGGAGCAATCATGTTATATTATTTCAAAGGATTGGGACCTGATGACCCATGCGGACGTTCCGGGTTGCGTAATCCGGAACGTGGATTCCGAACAGAAATGTATTTCAGCTGTATTCCCGGAGAAATAGCCGGAACATGTTCATGTCATTCAAAACAGCTCAAACTGGATGGTCGCAGCGAAGTTCCGGTTTATCAGAATGCAGACATCCCCGGTGTACCGCACCTCATACGCGGAAACCGTCTGGATGGAATCGAATTTTCTCACAGTCAATGGCGGGACGAACTGGAATTTCTTGCGTATGACGGTGTAACGATCATGCAGAGTTACTGTTTTCTTAAAAAATATGATGACGGACGTGATCTGCCTCAGGAAAAAATGGAAGATATTGAAACATTTTTTCTGAAAGTTCGGCAGGCTGGCGTAAAATGTCTGCTGCGCTTTGCATACGAACTCTCCCCAACATTGCAGGGGCCCTCTGCAGAAACTATTCTGAAACATCTGGCACAGTTACGCCCTCTTCTCCGGAAATATGTGGACGTGATCTATGTTCTGCAATGCGGATTTGTGGGAAAATTCGGGGAATGGCATAACAGTTTCCATTTTTTACAGAACGATCTCGGATTCCGGAAAGAATTGATCGCTGCAGTTTTAGAAACTCTTCCGCAGGAACGGAAAACAATGATGCGTTATCCTTTTTTGAAACAAGAGTTGTTCGGTACAGAGCCAATTTCAGAAGCAGAAGCCTTCACCGTTCTGCCGCAGGCAAGAATTGGACATTTCAATGACGGATTTCTGGCTGGACCTTCGCATGGTGGAACATTCTGTCGCAAATCCAGCCAATCCATAGAAAAAGATTTTGAATATCTGACACAGGAAAGCCGCTTTCTTCCACAGGACGGCGAACTCTTCTGGCGGGATACCAACGCTCCTGCATTACCTCACGAAGCGGCTGAACTTCTTGCAAAATGGCACTATGATACTTTCAGCATGGTTCACGGTAATGTCCTGTTTGAAGGTGTGGATGGCTATTCCATTGATGTCTGGAAACGTGTTCCTGTAGATCCGATGTTTCTGATTGCAAAAAATCTTCCCTGGACAGAAAGCTATTTCCGCGATGAACAGGGACGGCATGTCTGGAGAAGTTATTACGAATATATCCGCGATCATCTCGGATACAGAATCGAACTGCTCCGTTTTGAATATGAGATCAAAGAACAGATCCTCTCCGGAAAAATCAGTTTGATCAACCGCGGATTCTCCGCACCCGTCAATCCGAGAAAAGTGTATCTTGCACTTGGAAAACAAAGGATCGAGCTGAATACAGATATCCGCAAATGGTATTCCAAGGAAGAACAGCTTCTGACATTTGAAGTGTCTGTTTCCGGCGGAGAGGAATATGAAGCCGGCTTATGGATGCCGGACGGATCTGAAATTCTGCAGGATCGGGAAGAATACGCAATCCGTTGTGCCAATCCGCTGCATTTCAAAAATGGTGTCAACTGGTTCGGTATAAAAATCAAAACAAACTAAATAAAAAGGAGGCAATAAAATGAAAACAAGTATCTCAAGAAAGAGCAGACAAGTTGAAAAACCGGAACAGAGGATCTCAAAAATCCAGAGATATTCTCAATTACACTTCACTCTCATAGAGCTCCTCGTTGTGATTGCGATCATTGCCATTCTGGCAGGCATGCTGCTTCCGGCATTGAACAGAACAAAACAGACTGCCATGAAAATTTCCTGTATGAATAATCAAAATCAACTGGGAAAAAATCTGATTATGTACAGTATGGACTCCTCCGATTATCTTCTCAGTATCCATATGGAAGATGAAACTTCTCCGAATGGATGGCGTATCTGGATCAATTATGTCAACTATTATCAGCTCTGGGAAAAACCGACAGACTTCGGCGGAACAAAAAAATATCCGACCACGGCATTCCAATATATCAAAACAGCCCGTTGTCCGGCAAACGGCGGCGATCCGGCAACCTCTTTTTCTCCCAATGGTTCAAAAGGAAGGCGGGCGGAATTGGTTGACTATGGATATAACGGTTTCATTGGAAGATATTATTCCGGTGGAACCTGGATCACAAAACGGGATATATTCAATATGTTGAGTAAAATGTCCCATGCTAAATTGCGTCCCTCCCAAACAATTTATCTGATGGATCAGTGGAAAACAGCTTCACTGGCAGGCACATATCAAATCAACGGCATAACTTATTACAATATTTCATCAGGTTCCATGGCAATGGATATCGGTCATAAAGCCGCTCATCCCGGCGGAGCAAATCAGCTTTTTCTGGATGGACATACAGAAACATTGAATGGATTTCATGCGCTGCTCAGTTCAACTGCACCCAGTGTGGCTCTCTGGAATGAATCTGAGTCTTCCTCTTACACGCTCTCTTTTGTTCAGGGGCGATAATTTATTACAATATAAGGTGTTCGTATGAAAAATAAATTTTTTTCTCATCTCTTCACACTTTGCAATCTTCTTGCAATATCGTTGTACACTCATGCAGTGGAGATCACTCCTGAATTCAAAATCGTAAAAGGAAATCTGAATGGGAAACCAGCGATACAAAGTTGTAACATCTTGGCAGATCACCTGGGTAAAATGTTCGGAAAACGTCCGGAAATCATAGATCAAACCAATTTTCCTGGAAAAGGACAGGCGATCTTCATCACTGAAAATAAAAAACTGGATCAGGAGGAATGGAGTATCCGTTCCGATGGTAAAAATGTATGGATCAGCGGCGGTTTCCCCCGTGGAGTTCATTACGGTGTCGCAGAATTTCTCGAAAAATTCGGTGGTGTCCGCTGGTTTACCCCTGTCAATCACAAAATTCCGAAAGTCAAATCCATCACTGTTCCTGACAATCAGGAATTCCGCCGGAAACCGGCATTTGCATTGCTGCGTAATATTGTGGAAACCACTCCGGGAAAACTGACAAATTTCTTTGCCAGTATGAACAAAAGCAATTCGAACAGTGCTGTTGGTCACTGGCCATCCCTCTATCATTCCCGTGGAATCGGAGGGGCGCATACATTCCATAAACTGACTGCGGCTATTCCTGAAAACCGGAAAGATCTGCTCCCGATGACAGCTGATGGGCGTCGGATCCGGGCTCTGGATGGTGTCGGTCCGGGACAGCTATGTTATGCCAATAAGGAATTCCGGAAACTTGCAAAACAGGAAGTTGCCAAATGGATCAGAAAAGAAAAGGAGTTCATCCGGAAAAATAATCTGGATGAAAAATCATGGCTGAGATGGATCGATATTTCTCAGAATGATAACACTTCTCATTGTGAGTGTGCGCCCTGCAAAGCTCTGGTCAAAAAATATGGAACGATTGCAGGAGCTCAACTGGAATTCATCAATGACATTGCAGCGGCATTCCCGGAATATATCTTCCAGACTTTTGCTTATCACCGGACAATCGCTCCACCGAAAAATATCAAACCGCGGGATAATGTAATGATCCAATTCGCATTCCTAAGCGATGGTGAGACCTATTATGATACGATCCGTCCGCTTTCACATCCTGTCAACGCTCAGCTGGTCAAATGGTTCAAGGAATGGGATAAAATCGCAAAACATAAAGCAATCTGGTGCTATCACCGTCTCTATGCCATGACAGAAGCATTCGCATGGCCGCAAGCCTGCTACTGGTATATCGCTGAAGACATGCGTTTCTATCAGAAACTCGGTGCCATCAAGATGTTTGTCGAAACTGAATACAGAGGTAAAGGAATGGTCAACCCGCGGGCATTTCATGACCTGCATGTATATCTTGTGCTGAAAATGATGGATGATCCGGAACAGAATGCAGAAAAACTCATTGATGAATTCTTTGCGTATCAGTATGGTCCCGCGGAAAAAGAGATGAAAGCCTATTCCGCTTATCTGAAAAAACGCCTGGATGCGATCCCCGGAACCATTTGCATGACACCGCTTCAGTCAAGAAATTGTTTTGACACGGAGTTCTTCACCACAATCAATACATTGCTTGACCGGGCAGAGGAAAAAGTTAAAAATGATCCGGAACGACTGGAGAATGTCCGTATCGAAAGATTACCGGTGGATTTTGCCGCTGCACATCTCTGGAAACAGGTTGCATCCAAAACAGGTATGGACCATAAATTCCTCTGTGAACGTTTGGAACAGAATATGCATCTGGCTTATAAACGTTATTTTTTCAGCAATCATCCAAACTCAAAAGAGGTGAAAAAAGCTCTTTCTCGCGATCTTGACAATCTGCGGATGCTCAAAAATCCGATCCCGATCCCCCCCGGAATGGAAAAATTGGATATCATCCAGATCTCTGCTTTGATGGAAGATGTCCGTTACATTGTCGATGATCCGGACGCAACTTACGGAAAAGCCTTCAAACTGGGAGAATTCCCTACCGGAAGTCGTTTCAATCATGCTGCACAACCCATGGAATTCGGTATTTATAACCGCACCCGGAAAAAATATGAGATCAAACGGATCATTCAGCCCGCTGATATCCATCAGGATGAAAAATATCATCTCTATAAAATTGGAATCACTCAGCCAAATGGATTTGAAAAACAACATTTCTGGGGACATCGTTCATGGAAAATGTCCTTATCCAAACTCTATAACCCGCTTTGGAATTCTGCCGATGCGGACAGAGAATATGAAATTTATATCTCCTGCAAACTGACTGGACCCGCTTATGTTAAGAATTCAACAAAAGAAAATGCAGTCTATGTGGATAAACTGGTGGCTGTCAAACGCGGGATCCGCACTCACAACAAACCTGCCGTACCAGCCACGCTGCCGGTGCCGGATGAACTGAAAGGAAAAGAGATCATCCAGATCCCCGCAACTCAAATCAATCCGAGATTGCTTACAAAAGATCCGGAAGCGGTCAATGGTAACGCAATCAAACTCGGAGAATTCAATTCAAAAAGCCGTTACAATCACGCAACACAGAATATGTTGTTCGGAATTTACGATCAGGCAAAAAAATCGAATGTGATCCGTTTTGAGATTACTCCGGACAAGATCCCTGCAAATGAAAAATATCAGCTCTATAAAATCGGAACTGTTTCCAAAACGGATACGGGAAAACAGACTTTGTGGGGGCACCGTTCATGGGCAATGAGAATTTCCGACTTATATGAAAAACTGCCGGCTGGAAAATACGATCTGTATATTTCCTGTAAGCTGACAGGAGCTGCTTATGTGAAAGATTCAACAAAAGAAAATGCAGTGTTCGTAGATAGAATCATTGCAGTCAAAGTAAAATAAATAACCGAAAGAAGGGATTATTATGAAAAAAATCAAAGTGCTGGCGATCGGTGCTCATGCCGATGAATCTCAATGCTGCTTGGGCGGCACATTGTACATGCTGCATCAGGCAGGATGTGACTGTACAGTTCTGCACGTTGCCAATCATAATCATTACCGCAATCAGGAACAACTGAAAATCTTTGACAGGGATATTACAAACAGTTGTACAATGCTCGGATGCCGTGAAATCATCATCGGTGATCGCGGGGATCGGATTTATAACGGCGACAGAAATGACCGAAATCTGATCATGGAACAACTGGAAGCCATTCAGCCGGATATTGTTTTCATTATGTGGCCCGAAGACAGTCATCCGGAGCACCGCAGAACTGCACAGACTTCATACGACGCGATCCTGAACTCTTTCTGGAATAAGAAACTGAACAGCGTTCGCGAAATCTATGCTTATGAAACAGATCCCAATCAGTGCATGGAATATTTTCTCCCCGATTTTTATATCAACATCCAATCATCCGAAGAAATTCTGCGGGAAAGTCTGCGCAGCTGTATTGCAGAAAAAGGGGAAGCTCTCTGGCAGAGAAAAGCGGATAAGTCCTATTATCGCGGCTGGTGCGGCGGATTCGGTCATGTCCTGACAGAAGCATTCAAAGTAGTCAAATTCCCAGCCGGTGTGGGAATCGAAGAAAGTGATCTGCTGATCCGTAAACTTCTGAGTAATTCTTTCCGTTGGGCAGGAGCTTCTCCATGGCCCTACGGAAATAAATATTATCAGAAATAAAATACCCCGGGAAAGACATATTCATGGACATCTTACAGGAAAAACAACTTGTATCAGGCGATATACTCCGAATCATACATTGGAATGCATCAGAAAAAGCACCTCGGAAATATGCCGATTACATCGCCGCATCAATGGGGTCCGATCATCCCCACAACAACCTCTACAACCTCAATGGCTGGCGGGCATATTTTAATGATGCAATGAACGGACTCTATTTTCCTGAAATCATCGATCACTGGTTCATTGCAGAGATCAATGGAGAATGTGCCGCACGGGTATGGTTCGCTTATTCAAACAAATCATATCGGGGAAATTTCGGTAATGTTCTGACAGAACCCCAATTTAGAAAACAGGGATTGATGAATGAACTCATGCACTACTGCATGGAAGAAATATACCGTTCCCCGGTAAGAATGCTCTGCTGTGCCACGGGAAACAGATTTGCTGCCGCAACTTATATCAAATCAGGATTCAATCTGATTTATGGCGGAGAAACCGGACCTCTCTGTTTTCTCAAAAATGGAGATTTCCTATCGGAAGCCAAACAGGTGTATTCCGGCAGAAAAATTACGGAAGTCCGTCCGGGCAGAATCAGTGACCAGTTCGATTGTGATAAATTTCTGGCATATACTCCGGAAATCTATCATCGGAAACTCTCTTTCCGGACAGGTCCGGCTGCTCAGGTCGAAGATTTCCGGCTGGCTTTTCAAGAAACTCTCAGCAGCAGAGCTGTAGTCTGCACTGCATTAAATGAAAAAAAAGAATGTTGCGGATATGCTTTCGCTCTTCTGATGCATGGTATGCCCGTATTGGATTTCACTGTCCATCCGGCATATCTGGAGGATGCACCTGAATTGATTCGTAAAACAGCAGACTCATTCAAAGAAAAATCCGGAGTTATGCCACTCTATTACGGCAACGCCGACGATACAGAAAAAAACAAAGTCTTACAACAGGCAGGAATGAGAAATATTGCAGGAAAAATCCACGACGGAATCATCTGTCAGGGAAAAACCGCTGAATTGCTTGTTTTACAATTCTGAAGATTTGTAAAAAGCGCAGATGACAATGGCATACCAAAAAAGACTCCAGTGAAAATCCGGAGTCTTTTTTATTGTCCCTGTTACAGAGATAGGATCAGAATTCTATTTCCAGTCCATCGTAAGCAACTTGGATCCCATACGGATTGAATTTGGCTTCCAATTCAGTATGGGTCGCCTGACCATTGTGGGAGAAATGATTGATGTAATATTGGGTCTCTGCGGTAACACTGCCAATCTTTTCCAGACGGGCTTTTGTATCAAGCACATATTTTCCGCTCATGTGTCCGCGTTCAATATCCAGCAGTCCTCCGGTACAATCATTGATCATAAGATCCAATTTGAATTTCCGTTTTTCCAGAAACGCCCAGGTTTCTTCACGGAAATAACCGCTGTCATTGGCGATCATCCCCCAGGAGCTGCCGATACGGAAAATATAACACATGGGGATCTCTGTGCCGACACCGATCATGTGATCGGCTTTGACCGGATAAAATTCCATATCCTGATCTTCCAGAACCACCGGTTGGAAAGGTTCCAGAGTCACAGGATTAAGACGGAATTTTTTATAGTCCCCGTTGAAACGGTCATAGCTCTTTTCCCAGAAAAAACGCTGGATCGCACGGATCACTCCGGGATTGCCGTAAATATTGAGAATGTTATCTTCTTCAACAACCGAAAAACCGGGCATACGGTAATTCAAAAGATCAAGATAAAAATGATCTTCATGACTGTGGGTGATGAAAAGATGTTTGAGTCTTTCTGAATGCAGCTGATATTTATATTCCTGCGCCAGAGAATCCGGACCGAAATCAATGCGGACCTGATCATTCAATTTGTATGCTGTACGCATACGAATATCTTTTCCGCCATTTTTCCACGCTTCTGTGCAGACTCTGCAGTTACAAAACGCAGCAGGAATCCCTTCCGCTGCAGCACTGCCGAGAATTTGAATCTTAGCCATGATCGTATCACTCCTCTTGATTGATATAAAAATAAAAACCAGAACAAAAAATCAGTTCTGGAATATATCTCCATACGGATTGTTTTCCCAGGCGGTGGGCTCATTGAATGGACGGGGATTCACCCCTCTGCGCTCATACTCTGTACACGAACAACAGAAAAACAGAAAGATGAAGATAAGAAAAAACAGGAAGATGCGGGGTTGCCGCACTTCCTGTCGGATTACAGAAGAAATGTTCTTAAAACATTCCATAGCATTTCATTTCCAACGCCTGGAGAACCAACACAGCCACCAAAGCCAGAAATGTCAGAATGGATGTCACAGTAAAGATCGGAGATGAAAACATTGCATACCTCCTTGCTTATTTTTTAGCAGCTTTACCGGAGAGAGCGTCCACGATATCATCTTCAGAGAAGAAAACGGTATCGCCAACCTGATAGTCAACCGGAGAACCGGTCACGAGATTACAGACAGCAGAGTTTTTGTCAACTTTGGAAACAAGCAGTTTGCCAACGAATGTGGGACCGACCGGATCATCACCTTCCAGATTGCGGGCCACAGAGAGCTGTTTGCCTGCCTGAAGCGGGAAAGAAACATAGTTGTCTTTGATACCATAACGCTGTTTGAAGACGAAGCTGCTGCCGATATTGATGGTCACGAAACCGAATTCTTTATCGACAAATTCAATTTTGCCTTTGACGTATTTGTAGCATTCAGGTTCGCTTCCGGTGAGAAGTTTTTCCGGCAGCGGCAGAGAACCGTCTTTATTGAGGATACGGTTGAGTTCATCAATACGGTTTTTCTGTTTCTGAATGTTGGCGACCTGAGATTTGATCGTATTATTTCTGCTTGCAACCTGTTTGGTCAAGCTTGCAGATTTGCTTTTTTCACGAGCGAGAAGACTGCGTGTGGTGGCGTGTTCACGCTGTTTCTTTTTGAATTCATTGAGGGTCTTAGCCAATTCAGCCTGATATCCTTTGCTGCTGAGATTGGGAGCTTTGACTCCCATCGCCCGGGCGATCTGAGTAAGATAGTTGGCATAAGCATTTCTGCGTGCGATAAGTTCATCGGCAGCGGCATTGACTTTGCGGATGGCTGCACCATAAGTAGTGGAGTTATTGAACTCAGAAGCACTGACTCTTCCACCGAGTTTTGCGGCGGTTCCTGCATATCCGGCAGAAACGCTGTCACGAACAGTGCGGAACTGACGGACTTTATTGACAAAATTACGTTCCTGATCTTTGTAGGAAGCAATATTTTTGAGATTTTCGTCCTTGATTCCGGTAATACTGAGCGTATTTGCGACATTCTGAATGGAAGCGGCAAGATCGTTTCTCTGCTTCACGATTTTCTCTGCATTATCATTCAGTTTGGGCAGAAGCTGACCCAACTGGTCATAATTCTGATGTTTGAGTTTATCAACGGGCAGATCCCGTGCTGCAGTTGTTCCGGATGCAGAGTTGTCATCCAATGTTCTGGCAGTAGTATTGATCGCCTTTGCCATTTTGTCCCAACCGTCAGTAAGTTTTTCTCTTTTGCTGAAAAGCATATAAGAAAATACGACTGCGGCAATTGCGGCAAGCAAAACAAGAATATTGATTATTCTGTTCAACACGCTCATGTTCACATTCTCCTGTAATAATTTTTTACAAATTTTCGCTTATGTCCGTTATATTACATTCTTAAAATACCGTTGTCAAATCAAAATCCGATTATTTCCAGTATTTTTTTGCAGTTTTTCCGCAAAAAAATGTTTTTTTCTCATTTTTTTGCAGTTTTCCGGATAAAAGGAAACGGGTCGCTCCCAATTCCTTGATTGCAGATAATGTCCATTCCGGAGGAAAAACTTTCAATGACACGCGGTAATCCGGCCTCTCCCAGATCATATCCGCCTGATCCGCCCATTGACAGAAATCCGGATCATGAAGGATCGCATCCAGCAGATCGGCAGACATGGCATACGGGGGATCAGCAAAGATCAAATCCGGCTTGGGGTGAAAAGCTGTCATTTTCCTGAAACACGCGGGAACTGTTCCGGAAATGACCTGAAACATGGTATCAGGACACAATTTTTCAACTTTTGCGATATTTTTCCGGATAATCGCCATCACAGCGGGGGATTTCTCCACGAACATGACATGATCCGCCCCGCGGCTGGCAGCCTCAAGCCCGAGAGCTCCGCTTCCGGCAAAAAGATCACAAACTCTTTTGCCGGAAAGATCCCCCAGCGTATCAAAAAGCGAACGCCGGGAGCGGACAGAAGTCGGGCGGACTTCCATATTCTGCGGGACTTGAAGGATCATCCCTTTTGCTGTTCCACCGATGATTTCCATATATTATAAGGAAGCCAATGCCTGTTCGACACGTTTGAGTTTTTCCTGCATTTCCGCCAACTGAGCTTTCGTGTTTTCCACCAGCTGAGCCGGAGCTTTGGCAAGGAAGCCGGGGTTGTTGAGTTTCCCCTCGGTACCACGGATCCAGCCTTGCAGTTCTTTCTGCTGTTTCTGCAGTTTTTTCTTTTCTGCTTCCACATCGACAACACCTTTCAACGGCATAAAGATCGCACCGGCGTTGACAAGCTGAGAGGGAGCTCCCGCGCCATCGTCCGATTTATAATCTTCCAGAGAGATCGTCACGCTTTCTGCATTCAACAGATAAGCAAGACCTTTCAGTTCTCCGTTGAGGAATTTTTCTGTTTCCTTATTGGCGGCTTTGACATAGTAGTTCAGTTTGCGTCCCGGCGGGATATCATAGGAATTCCGCAGATTTCTTCCGGCACGGATCAGCTGGAACTTATCTTCAACACGGTCGAGAATATCGTCCGCATCATCCATGAGCTTATCCAGTCCGATCGCTTCAAAGGGTTCCGGGAAATGGGCATACATGATGCTTTCGCCATCGGCAAGGAAATCCATCTGATGAGCCAGTTCTTCCGTTGCAAACGGCATAAACGGATGCAGCAGGCGCAACAATTTCCAGAGAACGAAGTCGAGCACAGCCAGAGCCTGATTTTTTTCTTCTTCTGTTCCACGCAAACGCGGTTTGCAGGATTCGATGAACCAGTCGCAGAATGTACTCCAGACCATTTCGTAAATTTCATGAACAGCCTGATGGAATTTGAAACCTTCCAGAGCATCCCGTGTTGCTTCGATCGTGCGATTCGTCCAGGCGAGGATCCATTTTTCATCGGCGGTAAGTTTTTCCACATCAATACCTTCCAGTTTCCGGAAAGAGGGAGAGACCGGACCTTGCATTTTCCGGAAACGGCAGGCGTTCCAGAGTTTATTGGCAAAGTTTCTGCCGATTTCACATTTTTCATTGGAATACTGGATATCCAGACCGACCGGAGCGATGTAGATAATGGAGAAACGCAGAGCGTCAGCTCCATATGTTGCGATCACATCCAACGGGTCAGGGGAGTTTCCGAGAGATTTGGAAAGTTTTCTCCCCAACTGGTCACGGATGATACTGGTGAAATAGACGTTGCTGAACGGCTGGACTCCTTTGAATTCATAGCCTGCCATGATCATACGGGCAACCCAGAAGAAGATGATATCCGGACCGGTCACAAGGTCATTGGTCGGATAGAAAAATTCCTGTTCAGGAGTTTTTTCAGGCCAACCCATGATCGAGAACGGCCACAACCAGGCGCTGATCAAGGTATCAAGCACATCTTCTTCCTGTCTCCAACCATCCCCTTCCGGCGGATTCAC
>JAGCNI010000094.1 GCA_017646015.1 Lentisphaeria bacterium | reverse complement strand
TTGAAAGAAATCGATTTTGTAGAACTGGATCGTCTGATCCGGGAATATGTAATGAAAAAACCGGAAATGACGATCCCTGCGGATCTCTCCCCCGCACCATTTTTCCGTCTGACCCCGGAAAATGAAACACAGAAAAATTATTACCAAAAAGCTCTCGCCAAAGGAAAAGAACTCTTTGCAGCCGGAAAAGTCGCCATGCTGGTCGTGGCTGGCGGACAAGGTACACGGCTCGGTTTCGATGGTCCCAAGGGTACATACCCGATCGCTCCCGTGACCGGAAAAACTCTTTTCCAGTATTTCGCAGAAGAGATCGCACGTGTCTCTGAAAAATATGGTCATCCGATCCCGTGGTATATCATGACCAGCGAACTGAATGATAAGGCAACACGTTCATTCTTCGCTGAAAACAACAATTTCGGACTGTCTGAAAAACAGATCCGTTTCTTCACGCAGGGAACCATGCCCGCGATCTCTTATGAAGGCAAACTTCTTCTCGGTGCAGAAGATTCTCTGGCTCTCTCCCCCAACGGTCACGGCGGAACCCTGCTCGCATTGAAAAAATCCGGTGCTCTGGATCAGATGAAACAGGAAGGGATCGAATATATCTCTTATTTTCAGGTGGATAACCCCCTGGTTCCCATGGCAGATGTCCTCTTCCTCGGATTGCATTGTCTCGAAGGTTCCCGCATCAGTGCACGGATGCTGCCCAAGACCAATCCCTATGAAAAACTCGGTAATTTCTGTATGTCCGGCGGCAGAATGCACATCATTGAATACAGCGATATGCCCGCAGAACTGGCAGAACAGAAAAATCCGGACGGCACACTCTCATTCCTCGCAGGAAGTCCTGCAATTCACGTGATCAGCCGCGACTTCGTGGAAGAACTCACCGCAGACGGACGTCTGAATCTGCCGTGGCACCGGGCAGACAAAAAAGTTCCCTATCTCAATGAAAACGGAGAAATGGTCAAACCCGATGCGCCCAATGCGGTCAAACTGGAATCTTTCATTTTTGACGCAATGCCGCTGGCAGACAAAACGATGATCCTGGAAGGCTGCCGTGCTGAACATTTTGCTCCGACAAAAAATCCGACCGGGGTCGATTCCGTTGAATCCTGCCGGGAAATGATGTGTATCCGGGATGCCCGCCGTCTCGAACTCGGTGGAATCAAAATCCCCCGGAAAGCAGACGGCACACCGGACTGTCTGGTGGAAATTTCACCCCGCCTTGTATGCGATGATGAAGATGCTGCAATGCGGTTGAATAGAAAAGATTATATGGCTCCAAAAGCCGGAGAGAAGGTTTATTATGACTAAGATCGTTCAAGTTGCTATTGATGACATTCTGTTTGATCCGGAAGGGATCAGTGAAATGCTGACAGACTGTCTTTCCCGTCAGCGGAAAGTCCGTCTTGCCGGAGCTTGTGCTGTGGATGATATCCTGATCGTATCCTTTGAAGATTGTTCCCGCCGCAGAGAATCCAGGATCGTTCTGGCTCCATTCTCCAGCGAAGGTGCCGAAAATATGGTTGGAGAAATCGTGCAGAGATATGAAAATGGCTTCTCTCTCCGCTCTTCATTCATGGCGGGAGACCGTCTCTGGGGCATGTTTGAATGTTCCCCTGCAGATGAAGATTGAATTCTGGATATGAGCCGTTTCGGCAAATGGCGCGCCGCTCATCTCCGGTTGGGATCAGCCGGGGAAAAAGCGGCGGCAAGAATGTTCCGCAACAGCGGATGTGATGTTTTGTTGCGGGATTATAAAGTCCGGAAAGGCGAAATCGACCTGATTGTCCGTGACGGCAAAAATCTGGTCTTTGCAGAAGTCAAAACCCGGCGGGCAAAAAACAAAACTCAAGCGCAATCATTCCGTCCGGCACAGGCATTGCGCCAAAAACAGAAACAACGTATCTACCGGGCAGCATTCACTTATATGCAGGAAATAGGGAAACCTGAAATCCCATACCGGTTTGATCTGATCGAAGTCATTTTCCTGCGTTCCCGTCTTTATATGATGCGGCACTGGCGTTCCCATTTCGGTGTCCGGAATATGAAACGCACTGAACAGCGTATCAACCTCTTCCGTTGAAATAAAATATTTCATATTTTCACTCTGTCATAAATCTACAAAAATCAAGATATAAGATTGACTTTTTTCATTCCGCAAGTATATTATATGCCTGAAAAAAATCTGTGAAATAAAAAATACAGAAAGGCGGAAACGACTTATGGAATTATCGGTAAAACATTCAAAAATCAATGGTCAGGTGGAAATCCCGGGTTCTAAATCACATACGATCCGTGCAATCGTGATCGCTTCGCTGGCGTCCGGAACATCCACCATAAAAATGCCGCTGGTTTCCGATGATACCATCTCCTGCCTGAAAGCCGCATCCATCCTCGGTGCATGGATCAAACGCGGCGATGATACTGTCTGGCGGATCTCCGGAACAGGCGGACATCTTTTACAGCCGGCTCAGGGAATTCTCAATATGGGAAATTCAGGTACCGGTTTGCGGATGTTTACAGCCTTGACCACACTGGCAGATTTCCCTGTCACCTTCGATGGCGATGAATCGCTCCGGACAAGAGAAATGGCTCCACTGCTCGAATCACTCAACGCAATGGGAGCAAAAATACAGACAGAAAACGGAAAATGTCCCCTGACGATCACCGGTCCGGTGGATGGTGCAGAAATTCCTGTGGACGGAAAAACTTCACAATATCTTTCTGCATTGCTCCTGATTGCTCCCCTGCTGAAAAATGATTCCGTATTCCATGTCAGTTCTCTGAATGAAAAACCGTATGTCGGTATGACTCTGGACTGGATGCGACGGCAGAATATCCAGGTGGAAAACAATGAAGATTATTCCTGTTTCAAAGTCGCCGGCGGACAGAAATACACACCTTTCTCCACATTGATCCCGGTTGATTTTTCTACGGCATCCTTCCCGCTTCTGGCAGCCGCTGTGACCGGAGGGTCTTTGAAAGTCCCGAATTTGGATTTTTCTGATACTCAGGGAGATAAAGTTGTTTTTGAACACTTTGCAAAAATGGGAGTCGAAATCGAAACCAAAGGGTATCTCACCACGATCAAAGGTCCCGAAAAACTCAAAGCATTTGATGTGGATCTGAATGCAACTCCGGATGCACTCCCCGCATTTGCTGTCGCCGCCGCATGTGCAGACGGAGTCAGCACACTCCGCAATGCACCGCAAGCCCGGATCAAAGAAACAGACCGCATCGCCTGTATGACTGCGGAACTGCGGAAAATGGGTATCACCGTGGAAGAACTCCCCGACGGAATGGTCATCACCGGGGGAAAACTTAAATGCTGCAAAAATTTACAGAGTTACAAAGATCACCGCATTGCCATGTCTCTGGCGATCGCCGCCATGACTGCAAAAGGCGAATCCATTATTCACGATGCGGAATGTATCAGCGTGACCTATCCGGAATTCATCCGTGATTTCAGACAAACCGGGGCTGTTTTCTCAGAACTGTATGACTGAAAATCCTGCGTCAGAAATGAAACGGAACTCCTGCCATGCCCCGCTTTCCGGACAAAACTGGTTCCAAACCCCATAAAAAAGCAGTAATTCTCATGATATTCAAGCGATTAGAACTTGAAATTTTGAAAAAAGAATGTATCTTTCCAAGATACACTGAATAATATCATTTTTACATAAAATAAACATTGGAGAAATAGAAATGTTGAATGAGATCACAAAAAAAGCCGTTTGCGGCGTTGTTCCTTGTCTGGACAAGGATTTTGTGCCGGCTGTTTTGTGGGACCGTGAATTCCGCAAAGCAGTGAAAGCGTCCGGCAAAAGCAAAGAGATCCTGATTGCTCTGGAAAGAACTCCGGAAAGTATCAGTACATTTGCTACGATCGTTTTTGACAATCCCACAGCAGCCGAACAGGCAGCCAATATCCGCCATGTTGAACGTCTTGTAAAAGGTCTTCTCTGGATGCGCGGCGGCTGGAAAGTCACCATTGCCGGAGATGAAGCTCTGGCGGCTGAACTGGCGAAAATCTATTCTCCGGATGGCGAACGGGCTTTTGACTTTGAAATCATGGGCAGGATCTATTCGCAGACCATGCAGGTCGTATATGTCCCGATGGCAGATGCTCCGAAAGCGATCGAACCGACAAAACCGTTGGGACGCCACATGGATGGCTGCCGTATCGGATTCGACCTCGGCGGTTCCGACCGTAAATGCGCCGCTGTGATCGATGGCAAACTGGTTTTCAGTGAAGAAGTTCCCTGGGACCCCTATTTCCAGAAAGATGTTCAGATGCACAAAGACGGGATCAATGATACTCTGCGCCGTGCAGCAGCTCATCTTCCCCGCGTGGATGCGATCGGCGGCAGTTCCGCCGGTGTGTATGTGAATAACCGTGTCCGTATCGCTTCTCTCTTCCGCGGGATCCCGCAGGATCAGTTTGAAACCAAAGTGAAAGATCTCTTCCTCGAACTCGGAAAAGAATGGGGCGTCCCCTTTGAAGTTGTCAACGACGGTGAAGTGACTGCTCTTGCAGGTTCCATGGAAATGAATGCAAACAGTGTTCTGGGTATCTCCATGGGAACCAGTGTCGCCGGCGGCTATGTCAACCCGGAAGGCAATATTACCGACTGGCTGAATGAATTGGCATTTGTTCCGGTCGATTACCGCGATCAGGCTCCCGCAGATGAATGGTCCGGAGATCTGGGATGCGCGGTTCAGTACTTCTGCCAGCAAGGGGTTGCCCGCCTGGCTCCGATCGCCGGAATCGAACTGCCCAAAGATATGAAATTCCCGGAACAGCTCAAAGAAGTCCAGAAACTGATGGAACAGGGTGACGAACGGGCAGCAAAAGTCTTTGACAGTATCGGGGTCTGCTTCGGATATACCATTGCCCGTTACTGCGAATTCTATGCGATCGAAAAACTTCTGATCCTCGGTCGTGTCACCTCCGGAAAAGGCGGCGATATCATTCTTGCACGTGCTGCGGATGTGCTCAAAGCTGAATTCCCGGAATATGCAGACCGCATTGAATTCCGGATCCCCGATGAAAAATCACGCCGTCACGGACAGGCCATGGCTGCTGCCAGCTTGCCGATGATTTGAAAATAACAGGAGGCTCTGCGTTCTTATGAAAAAACCTGCATTGCTGGTTCTTGCCGCCGGAATGGGCAGCCGTTATGGGGGATTGAAACAGATCGACCCTGTCGGTCCTGCCGGAGAAATCATTCTCGATTACTCTATCTATGATGCAATTCAAAGCGGATTCGGAAAAGTCGTTTTCGTGATCCGTCATGACATCGAAGAGATCTTCCGGGAAAAAGTCGGATCAAAATGGGAAAACCGCATTCAGGTGGAATATGCGTTTCAGGAATTGGAAAATCTGCCTGCGCCCTACACGCTCCCTGCCGGACGTACCAAACCGTGGGGAACAGGTCATGCCATCCTTTCAGCGCAGAATAAGATCAATGAGCCTTTCGCTGCGATCAATGCAGATGATTTTTACGGCAGAAGCGGTTATATGCTTCTCTCCAAAGCATTTGCAGAAAATCCAGAACCGGAGAAACAACATTTCATGGTTGGTTTCACACTCCGCAATACACTCTCGGAAAATGGAACCGTTTCCCGTGGGATCTGTGTCAAAGATCAGAATGATTGCCTGACAGGTGTCACGGAACGCACCGATATTCTTCCCGCTCCCGGCGGAGCCGCTCAATTCAAAGATTCTGACGGTACTGTTTATCCGCTGACCGGCGATGAGATCGCATCCATGAATTTCTGGGGTTTCATGCCTTCCATCTTCAACCATCTCGGTGGACTTTTTGAAGATTTCCTCTCACGGAAAGGCTCTGAAATGAAATCTGAATTTTATATCCCGTTTGCTGTCAGTGAACTGATCGCAAAAAAACAAATCGCAGTTAAAGTCATGAACAGTACAGACTCCTGGTTCGGTGTGACTTACCGCGAAGATAAACCCGCCGTTGAACAAGCAATCAGAAATCTGATCAACAGCGGAATCTATCCCAGCCCCCTGGAGTAAAAATTATGGAAAATATTGTAACCAGTATCGCATCCAATTTCTGCATCGACAGTCTGGAACTGACAGAAGTCAAATTATTCGGCAGCGGTCATATCAATGAAACATATCTGGCTGGATTCAAAAATGGTGACAAAGTCACTCAGTACATTTTCCAGAAAATCAACACCAATGTATTCCGGAAACCGGAACAGCTGATGGACAATATTTCCCGTGTATTGAAACATGCAGCACAAAAACTGGCAGACAAGCCGGACAGCGAACGCCGCTCCATTCATCTGGTCCCCGCCAAAAATGGAAAAATGTACTGCTATCATGACAATCATTGCTGGCGTGCCTATCATTTCATCGGAGATGCCAGCACATACAATATTCTGGAAACAGAAGAACAGGCATATCAGGCGGCAAAAACATTCGGTGCATTCCAAATGCTTCTTGCCGATCTCCCCGGGGAACGCCTTTTTGAAACGATTCCAAATTTTCACAACACACCTTCCCGTTATGCAGATTTTGAACGGGCACTTGCCGCAAATAAAGCCGGACGCGCCGATCTCTGCCGGGAAGAAATCGAATTTGCAAAGAAAATCTCCCACATTGCTCCGGTTCTGATCGATCTTCAGAAAAAAGGCGAAATTCCCGAACGGATCACTCATAATGATACAAAGCTGAACAATGTTCTCCTGGATGATGCCACCGGTGAAGGTCTTTGCGTCATTGACCTGGATACTGTCATGCCGGGACTTTCCCTGTATGACTTCGGTGATATGGTCCGTACCAGTGTCAGCCCTGCCGCAGAAGATGAAACCGATTTGAGCAAAATCAAGGTTCGTACAGAAGTCTTCAAAGCTCTGGTAAAAGGTTATCTGGACGGTGCAGAAGGATGTCTCACCGCAAAAGAAATGGAAATGCTTCCATTCTCCGGGTATCTGATCACCTACGAAATCGGTCTGCGCTTCCTGACAGATTATCTGGAAGGGGATGTCTATTTCCGGACACACCGGGAACATCATAATCTTGATCGTTGCCGTACTCAGTTCAAACTGGTTCAGCTGCTGATGGAAAAAGAAGATGAATTGAATGCTATTGTAAAAGGATTTATAAAATGAAACGTATTCTTGTAACCGGAGGCAGCGGTTTTATCGGCAGTCACATCGTTGAACTCTGTCAGGGAAAATATGAAATCCGTGTATTGGACAATTTCCGTACCGGACGCCGGGAAAATCTCAATGGTCTTTCCTGTGAATTGATCGAAGGGGATGTCAGTGACCGTGCCGCAGTTGCCGCCGCTGTGGAAGGTGTTGATTATATTTTCCATCTGGCTGCATTGGTCAGTGTTCCGGAATCCATGGAAAAAATCGTGGAATGCAACCGGATCAATGCCGAAGGTACAATCATTCTTCTGGAAGAAGCAGCAAAAGCGAAAGCAAAAAAACTGATTCTCAGTACCTCTGCTGCAAATTATGGTGACAACCCGGTTTCTCCGAAAGTGGAAACCATGACTCCCGAACCCAAAAGTCCCTACTCGATCACAAAACTGGATGGGGAATATTATTGCAACATGTTTACGCAGACCGGACGTCTTCAAACGGCTTGTCTGCGTTATTTCAATGTGTTCGGTCCCCGTCAGAATCCCAAAAGCGCATACGCGGCAGCTGTACCGATTTTTATTACCAAAGCACTTGCCAATGAAGATATTACAATTTTCGGTGATGGAGAACAGACCCGTGACTTTATTTTTGTAAAAGACATTGCTGCGGCAAATCTTTACATGGCGGAACACGCAGAATATACCGGGGTTTACAATGTGGCTTACGGTGGAAAGATGTCGATCAATACACTGGCTCAGATGATCGTTGAAATTCTGGGCTCTTCTTCCAAAATCGTCCATCTGCCGGAACGTCCCGGAGATGTAAAACACTCGACTGCCTGTGTGGATAAATTGATGTCCACCGGATTCAAGCCCTCCTGGGATTTCCGCCGCGGTCTTGAAGTAACAGTCCGGAGCTATGTGGAAGCCATGAAACAGGGATAAAATCCAATTTTATATAATAAGACAGGAGAAAGTTAAAATGTTGAAAAGTAAAAATTTGGTTTTTCTGGGTCCTCCGGGAGCCGGCAAAGGAACCTTGTCTGAAGTTCTGCTCCGGGATGAAAAACTGGCACACATCTCGACCGGAGATATTCTCCGTGCAGAAATTGCTCAGGGTACAGAACTTGGAAAAAGTGCAAAAGCCCTGATGGATCAGGGGAAACTGGTTCCGGATCAGATCGTTGCAGATATGGTTGCCGCCCGTCTGACACAGAAAGATTGTGATGAAGGCTTCATTCTGGACGGTTTCCCGCGTACTGTTGCCCAGGCGAAACTCCTGGAAGAAGCAGCTGCAAAAACCGGACGCACCATTGACAAAGTTGTCCTTTTTGATGCTCCCCGTGATCTTCTGATCCAGCGTCTGACAGCCCGTCTGACCTGCCGTCAGTGCAAAGCCAGCTTCAACAAACTCTTTGCAAAACCTGCCAAAGACGGCATCTGCGACCACTGCGGTGGCGAACTCTTCCAGCGTTCTGACGACTCTCTGGAAACGGCTCAGAACCGTCTGAAAGTCTATGATGAACAGACTGCTCCGTTGATTGAATTCTACACTCAGAACGGACTTCTGGCAACCATTGACTCCTCTCTTCCCAAAGATCAGGGCTATGCCGCATTGCTTGCGGTTCTGAATGCGTGAAATAAATGAGAACCGATTACGTTATCCATACTCCTGCGGAAATCGAAAAGATCCGTGTTGCCGCCCGGAAAGCGGCGGAAGCCCGGGAAAGGATCTGTGCATTGGTCCGTTCCGGGATGACGACATGGGATCTGGATGAACTGGCAGGAGAGGTGATCCGCTCTCTGGGCGGAGTCCCTACTTTTCTGAATTACCGCGGATATCCCGGCAATATCTGTATTTCGTTGAACGATGAAGTTGTTCACGGGATTCGCAGCCGGGAACGTTTTATTCTGAAAGGGGACGTGGTCAGCATTGATGTCGGTGTTACTTTTGAAGGTGGTATCGGCGACAATGCCAAAACGGTTTATGTCGGGGATGGCGATATGCCGGAAGATATTTCCCGTCTGCTCAAGTTCACGGAAAGTGCCCTGGAAGCAGGACTTGCTGCGGCACGCCCGGGCGGATATGTTCAGGATATATCCAGAGCGATTGAGATGGAAGCCAAACGTGGACGTCTTGGAATTGTGGAAGAATTTGTCGGTCATGGCTGCGGAACCCGCCTGCATGAACCGCCGGATGTCCCGAATTATACTCAGCACCGCAAAGGTCCCTGTCTGCGGCCGGGCATGGTGCTGGCAATCGAACCGATGCTCAATCTCGGTTCAAAAAGAGTTTATATGGAAAGTGACGGATGGACGGTTCGTACCCGTGACGGGGAACCTTCCGCCCATTTCGAGCACATGTTGCTGATAACGGAAACTGGAACGGAGGTATTAACTCGTGTCTAAGGATTTGATCAAGGTTGAAGGTGTTGTAAGAGAACTGTTGCCGAACACAATGTTCCGGGTGGAACTGCCGAACAAGCACAGCGTTCTCGCCCACATCAGCGGTAAAATGCGGTTGAATTTCATCCGTATTCTTCCCGGTGATACTGTTACACTGGAAATCTCCCCTTATGATTTGACCAAAGGCAGAATTATTTTCCGCCAGAAGTAATCATCCGCTGCTGCAGCATCATAACTCTTTCAGAAAATTTTTCCATCTGAAGAGATTGCTGTATAAGCATACCAAAATAAAAAACGCATCCCTGCAAAATCATTGCAGGATGCGTTTTTTATTTACAGAAACCAGCCCGGTCAGAGAATATCGTCCTGACCCTCTTTGAGCTCGAACTGTTCCACTCTGGTCGCCGATTCGGCAAAGGTCAGTTTGTTGTGTTCGATGATGAAACGGACCAGATTCGGAACCGGCAGGGTGGTAATGATGGAAAGGATGATGATCGCATTGAAGAAATTATCATCCAGCATACCGAGATTTTTCCCGATTGCCGCAGCGGCAAGTGTTGCAGAAAGTTGGGGAACAGTCATCACACCGGCACAAAGCCCTTCTGCATTGGAGTAACCGGACAAGCGCATGGAAATCCATCCGGAACAAACTTTACTGACGATCAGACCAATGACTGTAAAGAGAATGATCTGAAGATTGCCCGGGGACGAAAAAATTGCCCGGAAATTTGTCTGCATTCCGATTGAAATAAAGAGGAACGGGATCAGAAAACTGTAACCGATCCCCTCGAATTTCCGGAAAATCTCCCAGGAATTCTGCATGACCCGGGAAAGAGCCAGACCGGCAAGGAAGGCTCCCACCACCAGATTGATCCCGAGAAATTCTCCGATCAACACGGTCAGCAGCACAATAAACAGAAAGCAGGTGATCGTTCCATCTTCCCCTTTGAAAAGTTTCAACGCATAACTCCCGATACGCGGAACCAACAGAAGCACCACCAGGAAATAAACCAGCACGACCAACAGGAAAAACACTGTAAAATAATTTCCGAAGATTGCAGGATCAATATAATCAAACAACGAAAGAGTATTGGGCGTTTTCAAATTGGAAGCAGTCAAATTGACCACCTCCAATTTCTTCAACTGTACCGACACAGCCAGCAGCACGATACTGGCGATATCTGTAATGATCGTGGAAATCAGAATCGCTGCCCCGAAAAAGGTTTTGGTCAATTTCAATTCCCGGATGATCGGAAAAACGATCCCGACCGAGTGGGATGCAAAGAGCGAAGCATACAATAATTTTCCGGGAAAATCAGTCTGTTTGAAATACGCATAAACCAGATATCCGGAAACTGCGGGCAGTAAAAATGTAAGGATACTCAGCAGGATCACCGGTTTACGGTTTGCTTTGAACAACTTGAAATCAGCTTCCATTCCGGCAAGCATCATCAGGAAGAGAAGTCCGAGGGAACCGAGTGAATTGATCAGAGTCATGGAATGAGCTTCGACCACCTTTGCCGGAGTTCCTAAGAATTCCAGACAAGGCGCGAGGTGACCCAACAAATCCAATCCATTTTTCCCAATCAGCATCCCGACCAGCAGCAGGGCAATGATCGAAGGGATTTTGAAACGCTGCAAAAACAAAGGAATCAATGTCATCAGGGCGATCAAGACCAGAAAAAGAATCAAAAATGCATCATTACTCATAACTTTTCCTCCTCCTTCAGTTATAAAGTTCCCATAGTGTAATACACAGTTCTCTTTTTTACCAGTGCAAAAAAATTTTTTTTTCAAATTTTTTACATTTTCACTGTCATTTTAAAGAAAAAATATCTGTTTCAGTGATTTTTCCTGCAGTTGAATGTTAAAAAACGGTATTTCTGTCAGCTGAAATATTGACAATTCGGCAAAACGGAAGTACATTGTACTGTATAATTATGGAGGATTGAAATTTATGAAAAGAGAAAGCAGTATCACAAGAACGACCCGGGAAACAGATATCCGGCTCACTCTTGATCTTGACGGCAGCGGAAAATGTGAAATTTCCACCGGTGTCGGATTCATGGATCACATGTTGGAACTTTTTGCACGTCACGGCAAATTTGACTTGACCGTTCAGGCAAAAGGGGATCTGGAAGTGGATGCACATCATACCATGGAAGATCTCGGACTGGTGTTGGGTGACGCTTTTACAAAAGCATTGGGAGATAAAGCCGGGATCCGGCGTTACGGCAACTTCATGCTGCCGATGGATGAAACACTGGTTCTGATCGCGCTGGATCTTTCCGGTCGCCCCATGCTGGTATATGATCTGGTTCCGCCGACTGAAAAAGTGGGAACTCTGGATACCGCTCTCTTCCATGAATTTCTGCAGGCTTTCTGTGTAAAAGGCGGAATCAATCTGCATGTCAAATTGCTTGCAGGCGGCGAAGTCCACCACGTTTTTGAAGCTCTTTTCAAAGGATTGGCAAGAGCATTGGAACAGGCTGTTTCACACGATCCCCGCGAACACGGAGTTCCCTCCACAAAAGGGATCCTCTGATTCTACACGTGATAAACAGGCAGGAATAAATCGATTATGACAGAATATATTTGCAATCAATGCGGTATTTCATTCAAAGCGGACCCGGCATCCAATGGGATCGTCCGGTGTACTGCCTGCAATGCTGTATTGAATGCAAATGAACTTTCTGTGCCTCTTCCCCCCGGAACACGAGTCGGAGGATACGAACTCATACGCCATCTTGCAACCGGCGGGACCGGAAGTGTTTATGTGGCAGAACAACTTACCATGGAGCGGAAAGTTGCGTTGAAAATCCTGCACAATGACCTTTTGCAGGAAAATGATATACGCCGTTTTCTCGAAGAAGCTGTAACGACTGCAAAATTCCAGCATCCCGGAATCATTACAGTGATCGATGCGGGGCAATCTCCCGAAGGATACTATTTCCTTGCCATGCAGTACGCTGAAGGAGTCCCCATTGATACACTCCTCCAACGCGGCAGGATTTTTGCGGAAGATGAAGCTCTGATGATCATTATTCAGGTTGCAGAAGCCTTGCAATGTATCTGGGATAAATTCCAGATCCTGCACAAAGATATCAAACCCGGAAATATGATGCTGGGTCCGGAAAACAAAACCATGTTGCTCGATCTCGGGATCGCACAGGAATACGGAGCAAGTGTTCTGGATGACGGCGATATACAGGGATCACCCCATTATATGAGTCCGGAACAGGCTCGTGGCGAAACGTTGGACTGGAGTTCTGATCTTTACAGCCTCGGAGCCACACTCTATCACATGCTGACCGGAGTCGTTCCTTATGAAAGACAGACTGCAGAAGAGATTCTGCTCGCACACAACAACGCTCCTTTCCCTGAACCGGAAAAACGGGCTCCCAATGTCTATGTATCAGAACAAATGTGCAATCTGCTGCGGCGTATGATGGCAAAAACCCCTTCTGAAAGATTTTCTTCCTGGGGAGAATTTATCACAACTTCCAAAGCATTACTGGTTGAATTCTGGAAACTCAACGGCAATGCCGCAGTTACCGGCAAACAGAAACAGGATTTCCTGGCACACCATCAGGAACAGATTTCCTCCGGAACAAAAAAAGAAAAAATACTGACTTCCAGAAATTTCTATGTCTATGTCACAGGCATCATTCTTCTGTTGGCAGCACTGGCAGGATCATTGATCATGTATTGCGCCGCACGGAAAAATACAGCAAACGCACAGGCTTGCCTGGAGCCGATCCGGAAACTGCTCTCTGAAAAAGAACCGGATGTTGGAAAACTCGAAGAATATTTCAAACTCACTGAAAAATATTTCCACCGCTTCGGGGTCCTTCCATCCGTCAGAAGCGAATTTGCCGGGAACAAAGAAAAAGTTAAAGTTTTCAAGGATCTTCAACAGAAAGAAAAACTCAGTCTCTCCTCGTTGGAAACATTTGTCTCAGCCCGGAACAAAGAAGCCGCTGCCCATATTGCAAAGGCATCTGCGCTGTATAAAGAAAAAGATTTCAAAAAAGCTCTGCAGAAACTCAATCAGGCTCAAACAGCACTGTCCCAAACTTATCCAAAATTCAAAAAAACAAAATTTGCATTGCATGCAAACCGTGAGAAATCAGATGCATTACGGAAAACAGTACGGAAATCACAGGGAAAACTCTCTGCACTCAGACGCCAAATCATGGTTACTGCAAAGGAACAATCTGCCGTAAAAACAAAAATTGCAGCAGAGCCCGGAAAAAATACAGAACAACTCATCACTCCGGCAGAAAAAGAACGTCGCAGAAAAGAAAAAATCAAATCTCTGCAACAAAATTTCCGGAAACAGATCACTGCAGAACAGAACCGGATCCGTCTGACCCTGTTGACATTGCCGGCAACAGAACGTTTTGCAGAAGATGAACTTTTGAGCGGAGCAACACTTCTGAACCGTAAGGAACCGGAACTTGCCATGCTTCAGCAGAATTTCCGTTTCTGGCTCAATAATATGAAATGGATCAGATCCAAAGCAGCCACCTTGTGGACTGCATTTTATGATTCACACCGGAAATATGAAAATTATCAGATCAACGTCGGTAAAAAGGTCATGAAAATCGGAACGATCCTGCGTGACACCATCGTTTTATATTCCGGAGCAGAACCGAATGTAAAACTGACTTTCCGTAAAATGAACCGGAATGAATGGCATAAATTTATAAAATACGTTGCAGAAAAAGAAGGCATGAAAGATTGTATTCCCGGATTTTTTCTGCTGACTGCGGATTTTGCAGCCGTGCGGGAAACCGGTTCGGCAGATCCGCAGGTACAAAAGGAACTTGCAGCAATAGAACAGACATATTTCCGTTTTCTGACCGGAGTAAAATTCAAAGGGATAGATACGAAACCGCAACTGAATCCGGAACAGATTCTGGAGCGTTACGGAAAAGATCCCTCCTTTACGCCTTACCGGAACAGGATCGGAAAATCAAAATAAAAAACAATAACATGGAAAGGGTATAAGATGAAAGCAGCATTTGTATTTTCAGGACAGGGAGCCCAGAAAGTCGGAATGGGCAAAGATCTGTACGACAGCTGTGCAAAAGCCGCAGCCATTTATAAAGAAGCAAATGAAGTTCTCGGTTGGGATGTGGCTGAGGTCTGTTTTGAAGGTCCGCAGGAAAAATTGACAGAAAGCCGTTATTGTCAGGTGGCGATCTTCACAACCAGTATGGCATGTCTTGCCGCATTTCAGGAAAAATATCCGGATGTGAAACCGGTGGGAGCCGCCGGTTTGAGTTTGGGTGAATACGGTGCACTCTGCTGTGGAGAATATTTCTCCTTTGCCGATGCTTTGCGTTTGGTTGCACGCCGTGCAGAACTGATGGATGCCGCCTGCAAAAAAGAAGCAGGAACCATGGCAAGTATCCTGACAAACGGCAATGTTCCGGCAGAAACATTCAACAAGATCTGTGCAGATTGCGGAATTTATGTGGCAAACTTCAACTCGCCCGCCCAGACAGTGATCAGCGGAAAAGTGGATGGCGTTGCAAAAGCAAGTGAAATTTTCAAAACCACCGAAGGTGTCCGCCGTGTTGTACCTCTGACTGTTGCGGGAGCATTCCACTCCGGCATGATGGCGGAAGCAGGTGAACAGCTCCGTGCAGTTCTGGCAGAAGTTCCGGTCAAACAGAATACGATCCCGGTTGCTCAGAACGTTACCGGAAAAATCACGGAAGATTATACTCAAATCAAAGAAAACCTGGTCAAACAGGTTGCCGGCAGTGTTCAATGGATCGACTGCGTCAACTCCCTCTCCGCATTGGGCGCAGATACATTCATTGAATTCGGACCGGGAACAGTTCTGACCGGATTGATCCGCAAAATCGATGCAGACAAAGCGGTGTTGAATGTCTCCTCGGTTGCGGATCTGGATAAAATCGTTTTGTAAAACAGGAAATCAATCCGAAAAAATCCCGAAAAATACCAAAAAAAAGGAGGTAAAAATGGGGTGCAAAAAATTGGAAGGCCGCGTAGCACTTGTTACCGGTGGAGCCCGCGGAATCGGTCGTGCCATCTGCGAAAAACTGGCATCGGAAGGTGCTGTTGTTGCAATGGTCGATATCATGCAGGATGTTGCAGAAAAAACGGCAGCTGAATTTCAGGCTCAGGGTTATGAAGCCATGGCAATTCAGGCAAACGTTGCAGTACCGGAAGAAGCCGACAAAGCAGTTCAGGCTGTTGTTGAAAAATATGGCAAACTGGATATCCTGGTCAACAATGCCGGTGTCACTCGCGACACTCTGATGATGAAAATGACCGAACAGGATTGGGATCTGGTTCTCAATGTCAACCTGAAAGGTACTTTCAACTTCACCAAAGCAGCCACACGCGTCATGATGAAAGCACGCTACGGCAAAATCGTCAACATCGCATCGGTTGTCGGCAGAATGGGTAACGTCGGACAGGCGAACTACTCTGCCTCCAAAGCAGGTGTGATCGGTCTGACCAAAACAACCGCCCGTGAATTCGGAAGCCGCAACATCACAGTCAATGCGATCGCTCCGGGTTATATCCAGACAGATATGACCGAAAAGCTGCCGCAAGCTGCCCGTGATGCGTTCCTCGTCAACATTCCGCTCCGCCGTGCAGGTCTTCCCGCCGACGTTGCAAATGCCGTTTTCTTCCTCTGTCAGGATGAATCTGCCTACATCACAGGTCAGGTTTTGAACGTTGACGGCGGATTTTTGATGTCTTGATAAGGAAATTTTCCATAAGTTTTCAAAAAAAACTTGACATTTTCAAAAAACATGCGATATTATAGTGCATGCGGTGTAAAAACCAAACCTTAAACTATAGAAAGGATTCGAAATGTCCACAGCAGAAAAAGTTAAAAAGATCGTCGTCGAACAGCTCGGTGTTGCTGAAGACCAGGTTACTGATGATGCAAAATTCATTGAAGATCTCGGTGCAGACTCTTTGGACCAGGTTGAACTGGTCATGGCACTGGAAGAAGAATTCGGCTCCGATATTCCGGATGAAGATGCCGAAAAGCTGACCACAGTCGGCGCTGCCATTAAATACATCGAAGGCAAGCAGAACGCTTGATTTCAGCATTTTGCTAAGACTGCGGGTCACCCCCTTTCAAAGGGAGAGACCCGCTTTTTTCTCTTATCAGGAGGATTGAATGAACTCTAAACGTGTTGTAGTTACCGGAATCGGAGCAATTTCCAGTGTTGGTAATAGCGTCAGTGCAATGTGGGATGCTATGGTAAACGGGAAATGCGGAATCGGCAAGGTCCAGCGGTTTGATTTCAGCGAATACCGTACTCAGATCGCCGGAGAAGTCAAAGATTTTGACCCGACTTTGTATATGCCGGAAAAAGAAGCCCGTCGCTTGGATGATTTTACATTGTATGCCATTGCTGCCGGTGATGAAGCAATGAAAAATGCAAACCTCCCCTTGGATTTGCGGGATCGTTCAGTTGTCAATCCTGACCGGGTCGGTGTCTGTATCGGCAGCGGCATCGGTGGTATGAGAACTCTCGAAAAACAGTGCGAAGTCCTGCTCACAAGAGGACCCGGAAAAGTTTCTCCTTTCCTGATCCCGATGCTGATCTCTGATATGGCTTCCGGTGCTGTTTCCATGCGTTACGGGGCAAAAGGTCCCAACTTTACTGCGGTTTCTGCATGCGCATCCGCAGCTCACTCCATCGGAGAATCTTTCTGTGCCGTCCAGCGCGGTGATGCAGATATCATGATCACCGGTGGTGCCGAAGCCTGTATTTCCAAACTCGGAATGGCTGGCTTCTGCTCTATGAAAGCTATGAGTACACGTAATGATGATCCCCTCCACGCCAGCCGTCCGTTCGATCGCGACCGCGATGGTTTTGTGATGTCGGAAGGTGCGGGGATTCTGATCCTTGAAGAATTGGAACATGCCAAACGCCGCGGCGCAACCATTCTGGCTGAAATGGTCGGATATGGTGCAACCGGCGATGCTTATCATATCACTTCCCCTGCTCCCGAAGGCGAAGGAGCAGCCAGAGCTTTGCAGATGGCTCTCGGTAATGCCGGTATCAATATCGATGAAGTCGATTATATCAACATGCACGGAACAAGTACTTCCCTGAACGATAAATATGAAACGGCTTCTTTGAAAACTGTATTCGGCGACAAAATCGCCCGAGTTGCTCTCAGCAGCACAAAAGGTACTACCGGTCACGCTCTCGGTGCCGCCGGCGGTATCGAAACAATCGCCTGTATCATGGCTATGAATACAGGTATTATTCCGCCGACAATCAACTATGAAACCCCTGATCCGGAATGTGATCTCGACTATACTCCCAACGTTGCAAGAGAACGTGTGATCAATGTCGCTGTCAACACAAACCTCGGATTCGGCGGTCACAATGGTGCGATCGTTGTGAAAAAATTCGTGTAATATACGCTCAACTCCCGGATCCATACGGGTACCGGGAGTTGACGTTGCATAATGAAGATTAAGAAAGGTTTTGTGATGATCCCGAAATTTGTTTGTGTTATTTCATGCTCCGCATTCGCCCTGCTCCTCTCCTCCTGCTGCTTCTTCGAAGGAGAAGTCAAAAAAGATCCTGCTGCGGAACCGTTCCGTGTGGAAAAACAGGCTGTCGATACTGCAGACAAAGGCAACAATGATCAAATCAAAGATCCTGTTGCCGGTGATCCCAAAACCGAAATCAAATTTGAAGAAGAAAAACAGCCTGCTGAAAAAGTTCAGTCTCAGGAAGCGGATAAAACAGTGACCGCTCCGGAACCGGAACAGAAAAAAGTTGCCGAACCGGAAAAGAAACCGGAACAGAAAAAAGTTGTTGAAACAAAATATACTTTCCCTTGTGACCATACCGTAAAGACCAATGACAGTCTTTGGATCATGGCTAAAAAATATTATGGCAAAGGCAGCCAATGGAAAGTGATCTACAATGCCAATAAAACCAAGATCAAAAATGCAAATCGTCTGGAACCGGGTATGGTTCTGACTATCCCTGCGCTGTCTGAAAAGAAATGAATAACAATGATGAGGACCCTGGAAGTTTATCTTCCGGGAAATATTTTTTTGCGACTTCCCTTGATATGGAGTCGCTTTTCGCCGGAAATTTCCGGAAAAATCTGATCAAAATGCAAACGGCTCTGGCAGTCGATGCCGGAGTACGGGATTTGCGTATGTTGATTTCTGCAGAAAATCCGGATCAGGTTCAACGGGCTCTGGCATTTGTAAAGCGTTTGGAACAGCTCCGCTCTGAAAGTGGGAAAATGCATTTGGATCAACAGGATTTCGATCAGATCCTGAATGCCTACAAGACCTCTACTGAAAATGAATTGCACCACTATTTTGCCCAGCGCATCAAAGTCAGCCCCCGCAAAAAAGAGATCGTTCCCCGGACAGCCAATCAGTTATCCTATGTGAAAGCGATACGGGAAAAAGATGTTGTTTTCGGGATCGGTCCAGCTGGAACCGGCAAAACCTATCTGGCGATGGCATTGGCTGTATCTGAATTTCTTGCAGGAAAATTTGACCGGATCATTCTGACCCGTCCGGCGGTGGAAGCCGGAGAAAATCTCGGATTCCTGCCCGGAAAACTGGAAGAAAAAATCAATCCGTACCTGCGTCCTTTGTATGATGCGTTGTATGATATGATGGAAATGGAAGAGGCGGCAGCATTTACGGAACGCGGGATCATTGAAGTGGCTCCCCTGGCATTCATGCGAGGCAGAACTCTCAATAATGCCTTCATCATCCTGGATGAAGCCCAGAATACAACCAATGAACAGATGCTGATGTTCCTCACCCGTTTGGGATTCCGTTCCAAATGTGTTGTAGCCGGAGACCCCTCTCAGGTTGATTTGCCGGGTAGAAAAATTTCCGGTCTGCAAACAGCTCTGCACCGTCTGAACCGCATCGAAGAAATCGGAATATGCCGTTTCACACCACGGGATGTAGTCCGTCATTCCCTTGTAGAAAAAATCATCAATGCCTACAATGAAGCCGGAACGGAAGAACAGGAGAATACAGATGAACAAAGCGATATCTGACAGGAATCCGTTTGCTGATTATTTTGAACGTTCCCGTTTTCTCCGGGTACTGATCCTGCTTCTGATCCTTGCAGCATCTATTTTTGTAATTATCTGGCAACCGAAAAAATCCAATACATCCAAATGGGTTGCGGGACAGATTGCCCCGCGGACAGTTGCCGCATATATTCCGTTTGATGCGCCCGATCTTTCTCAAATTGAACAGTTGCTCAATCAGGAACCGGCATATTATCGGCTGGAACCGGATACAGGATCTTTGAGAAGCCGTTATTTTACTTTTTTTGAAGAGTTGAAAAAACGGGAACAGGAAGAAAAACGCGGCAAAAAATATATTCCTGATCCGCTGAATGACATTCAAAAAATTGTTGCAGATATGAGCAGCAAAGAACTGGATGTGATGCTCCGGATCGCAGATAACACCAAACAACGGGCAAAATTTGATGCGTTGACTCTCTATTCCGGCGAAGAAGCCAGATTATACGAATATCCCAAAGAGAACGCCATCACCCGGAATCATACTCAAATCAGAATCATTGATCCGCAAAAACGTTCCCGTATTGTCAATGTGCAGGATGTCCTGATTTCCGGGATCGCCGGAAAAATCGCTGCGGAAGCATTGGAATTTTATGAGGATTCGCAGAAACAGGAACTGATCAACGGAATCAGTATCATTCTCTCAAAGATCATGGGCAGAGGCAATCTTTCTCCGGATCGCGATTTCACCAATGCAAAACGGGAAGAGACCAGAAACAGACTGGAAAAAACGATCCGGAAAAAATATCATGCCGGCGAAGTCATTATCCAGAAAGGAGCTACGGTCACAGAGGAAAACCGGAAACATCTTGAGGCATACGAACAGAAACAGAGTTTGAATCAGGATAAGAACAAAGTTCTGAAAAAGATCTGCGGAAATATCCTCTTATGTATTGTCATTCTGCTTGCCATGGGCTCCTATCTATACCATGTTCAGCCACAAATCGCACGCAGCAACCGTTCGCTGTGGCTTCTGGGATTGATTACGATCATGTCGATCCTGCTGAACAGAGTCTGTATCGAAATGTTTTATACCTTCTCGGAACATGTCTATTTCAAAGCGGAACTGATCTATCTTGCCATTCCGGCAGGATTTGCTTCCGTTCTGATCTCTGTGATCTACGGTGTCCGACCGGCAATATTCATCGGTGCGTATATTTCCATTGTGGCGGCATTGACTGTGGACAACAAATTTTACATGCTGCTGACCGGTTTGCTGATCAATGCCGGGGGAAGTCTGGCGGTACGCAGAGCTCAAAACTATAAAAGTTTCGTTGTCCGTGCCTTTCTCGGAACAGCCCTCTCTTCTTTGAGTGTGTCCTGTGTGATTTTTCTGCAGATGCTTTCCGGAGAATTTGCAAATTCCAACATCAACTGGCAGCTGCAGCTCTCCTACATTCCCGGCTTATTGCTCTTCCCGCTCTCTGCCAGTCTGCTGACAGCCATGCTTTCACAGCTTGCGCTGTATATCATGGAGATCCTGTTTGATGTTCCGACTACGATGTCTCTGAATCTCTGCACGGACTTCAATCATCCAGTATTGAAAGAACTGCAGCTGAAAGCACCCGGAACCTATCATCACTGTCTGATGGTATCCATTCTTGCGGAACAGGCGGCAGTTGCGGCGGGCTTGGATCCGGTCAAGGCGCGAGTATGCGGAATGTTTCATGATATTGGAAAACTGCAGCAGCCCAAATATTTCATTGAAAACAATCCGGGGAAAGATATACACAAGGATCTGGATCCGACGATGAGTGCCATGATCATTCTGAATCATGTAGTCAAGCACGGTCCGGAACTTGCCCGGAAATATAAATTGAAATCCATCATCCGGGATACGATCCGCAGTCACCACGGAACCGATTTGATTCTTTATTTCTATAAAAAAGCGCAATCCTTGAGTCCGGATGCCCATATTCCGGAAAGTGAATTCCGCTATCCCGGTCCGCTTCCCTCCGAAAAAGAAACGGCATTGATCATGCTGGCGGACTGTTGTGAAGCGGCATCACGCAGTCTGGAACATCCCTCTCCGGCGGCATTGGAACAGCTGGTCAATGAAATTTTCCGCAAGAAAATCAGAGACGGACAGCTTGATGAAGCCCAGTTGACTCTGAATGAACTGGCGATCATCCGTAAAAGTTTTATCAATACACTTGAACATATCAATCATGGACGGATAGCTTATCCGAAGGAAGACAAAACAGATGAAGACGATTTATTCGTGGCGGCCGGAGAAAAAATACCGCCGTCCCAGTAAGAAAAGACTGACTGAATTTGCAGCTGCGGCGGCAGAAATAACCGGATGCGGAATTCAGGGAACTCTCTCGCTCCTGTTTGTCGATCTGGAAGAAATGGCTGAACTCAATGAAAGTTGTGTAGGTCATACCGGACCGACCGATGTGATCACATTTGATTACCGGGAATCCGAAAGTGAACTGCCCTCATTCATGGATGAAGATGAAGTGGAAGTGGAAATCATTATCTGTCCGGCGGTTGCAGAACAGGAAGCACTCAAACGCGGATTACCTTATTCGCGCGAAGTTGCGTTGTATCTCGTACACGGGCTTCTTCATGCAGCGGGCAAAGATGATCTCAAACCGGAATTGAAACGGATCATGCGTCGCTGGGAACGCCGGAGCATGATGCGTCTGATTGAAAACAACTATGATCCGGATACTCTTTTTCCGGTCGATAATAACACAGCAACAGGAAATATATGAACACAACACTATCAGCCGCAATCATCTGCTTTATTCTTTTTGTCATTGTATTCATCGCATTTGAAGCATTTGACCGTCTTTCCGGCAGTCAGATCATGAAACTGGAAAATACAAATCCGACGCTTGCATCCAAAATGTCCGATTGGCTGGAACAGTCTGATGCCATTCTCTCGGTCTTCAAACTGTTGCTTTTCCTGTTGATTTCTGTTGTTGTGATCTTCACCTATGTTGTGATGCGTCAACTCTGGACAGAATGGGTACAGGAATGGAGCTTCTCTGTCATTGTCGGTGCCATTATTGTGGTATGGTCATTGGGACAGATCATCTCTCTGCTGATGCTTTACCGGATCGACACCTGGTTTCTGCGTTTCACGGTCCCTCCGGTACTCTTTCTTGCCAATACAGTTCTGCTCCCATTCATCCGTTTGAACGAACTGCTCCGGAAACAGGCGGAAACATGGCGGGACAAAGAAGCACCGGAACAACGTGTCAGTGCTGAAGATGAAATTCTTTCGGTGGTGGAAAATTACGGAGATCATGAAGACAACGATCTTGCAGAAGGTGAGAAACGCATGATCCGCGGGATCCTGGATCTGGGGGATATGTCTGTCCGTGAAATCATGAAACCGCGCGTAGAGCTGACTGCGATCCCTGCGACCTCCAGTATTGAAGAAGCGAAAGCCGCTTTTATCAAATCCGGTCACAGCCGTATTCCGATCTATGGCAGAAGTGTGGATGAGATCCGCGGGATCATCTATGCCAAGGATTTTCTGGATGAGGCGGCGATCAAAGGAAAAACACTGCAGCAACTCTCTCATAAACCGCTTTTCATTCCGGAATCCAAAGAAGTCGGAGACCTCTTGGAGGAAATACGCCGTCTGCATAATCATTTCGCCGTTATCATTGATGAATACGGGGGAACATCCGGGATCGTCACTTTTGAAGACATCATTGAAGAGATCGTCGGGGATGTGCAGGATGAATATGATAATGAAGAAAAAGAAAAATCCAAGCCGCAGTTGCTCCCCGACGGTTCTGTCATGTTTGAAGCAAGAACTCCGATTTCCGATGTCAATGAGATCCTGGATGTGGAGATCCCCGATACCGACGCGGCAGATACGATCGGAGGATTCATCTGTTCTGAACTGGGCAGGATCCCGGATGAAGGGGAGGCATATCACTTTGAAACTCTTCCGTTGGTGGCGTATGTTGTCAAAGCTGATAAACGGAAAATTTTGAAATTGAAAATCCGTTGGGAGGAAGAAAATGAACGATAAAGAAAATAAAAGCCGTCTGGAAACAGTAAAAGAATTTTTGATTGTCCGCATGAAAGGGCTGCTTCTGACAGGTCTCTTTGTGGTGATCCCCTTTGCTGTTGCTCTCTGGATGGCGTGGTGGCTGTATGATATTCTGACCGTGTGGGCGATTTATTTTGCAGAACATATCAAACTGCCCGGCTGGGATGGAGAAGAAACCTCATTCTGGCTGAAACACGGGATTCGGATATTGTCTCTGATCCTGATCATTGTTGTCCTGATTCTGATTGGACAGCTTGCCAAACTGACCCTGGGCAAGAGAGTGATCGCTCTGACCCAGAAACTGTTGCTGCATCTTCCGATCGTCAATTTCATCTATTCCACCTGCAAACAAATCGGGGATGCAGTCCGTTCTTCCAGCGGCGGCATGTTTCATCAGGTCGTACTTTTTGAATATCCGATGAAAGGTACGTATGCCCTCGGTTTTGTGACCAATGAAAATAAAGAAAGTTTTGAAGTAACAGAAAAAATCGGGTGTCCGATGGTCAGTGTATTCATTCCGACCACACCGAACCCGACCAGTGGTTTTCTGCTTCTGATTCCCAGAGAAAATTGTATTTTCCTCAAAATGAGTGTGGCGGAAGCCATGAAATTGATCGTCAGTGTCGGTACTGTTCTGCCCGGTCAGAAAGTTCCGGAAGAATAAGAGATCCGATTGATCTTTTTTGATCCGGAAGTTTCTCTGCTGCAAGAGAGAAGATTCCGGATCGTGATGAAAAAATCTTATTGATTTTTTGCCGGAGCGGGAACCGGGAAGATCGGTTTATCCGGAACCTGCGGCGGCAGAAGTTTTTCCAGTTTCTGCGTTTCAAACGATTTGACAGGAAGAGAACCCGGATCAGTCTGTCCGTTGATTCTGTTTTTTCTGAAAGAGAAAGCAATGATACTGGTGACAGTCAAAGAGATCAGCAGGAAGAAAATAATTGCCCCGTAGATGCAATACATCCGCAAACGTTTGGCTTCCTCCTCACTGACCTGTCTTGTTTTACCGATATTTTCCAGTAATTCCTCGGGAACATCTTGCACCGGTTCCAGTTCTTTGAGTTGATCTTCCAACATGCCACGGGATGCCTGATCCAGACGATAATAATCTGCCAGAGCAAAGACATAACCACGAACAAATACCAAAGCCGGCAGGCGATCCATCTGATCTGCTTCCAAATACCGGATCATATCTGACAGAATAAATGTAGCCTGTGATGCGGTTTCAATCGAAACACCGGCGGCATTTCTTGCATCTCTCAGCATCATCCCCAAAGAGGCATTATCTTTCAACTGCAAATGGATCATCTGTTGCGGTGCAGAATGTTTCTGCGCCGGTGCAGAAGGAGCCGGAACAACAGATGTATTCTGATTCTGAGCAAGTTCCGCTTTTTCAGCAGAATAAGTGCGGAAAGGCTGTTCGCTGACTTTTTCAGCAATCGTATTCTCGATCTTTTCTGTGCTGACAGCTGCAACTGTATTTTCAACAGATGCAGAGGGCATATCAAAAAGATCATTATTCTCTGCCACGGTTGTCTGCGCTGTATTATTTTCATTGATCTGGTTCATTTCATCACCTTATTTTAAGTATTGATCCCGCAAAAAATTCTCAATCTTCCGGACGGTTCAGTTCATCAAAAATCAGAATTTTCCGTTTCTGTCCTCCCGGCAACGGCTTGGAAACGATTCCCTTTTTCTCCAGGGAATCGATCAATTCGGCAGCTTTATTGTAACCGATTCCCATCCGCCGCTGAAGATAAGAGATACTCGCCTGATTCTCCCGGAGAATGATCTCCAGAGCTTTCTTGAGATTCGCATCATCTCCCGGATGCAGATATTTGGAAACTGTGGAGCGGATATAATCATCTCCATCATCAAATGTTTCTTCCGGGAAAGAATTCTGACCGTCATCCGCCTCCTCTTCCGCAACCTCTTCGGGGCTGAGAACAACCGTTGTATCAAAATGCTGTTCCACCTGATTGGATACACAATCTGCGATTTTCTGGATTTCCGGATCAGAAACCATAGACCCCTGAATACGTTCTGTTTCTCCAGCAGGACCTTTGAAAAGCATGTCGCCTTTTCCGAGCAATTTTTCAGCACCGGGAGTATCCAGGATCACCTGACTGTCCATACGGGTCGATACTTTGAATGCGATCTTGGTCGGCAGGTTCGCCTTGATTGTTCCCGTGATAATATCCTTACGGGGCGTCTGTGTGGCAATGACCAGATGAATTCCGGCGGCACGACCTTTCTGAGCAATACGGCAGATAGAAGTTTCAACGTCTTTCTTGGCTTCGGTCATCATGATATCAGCCAACTCATCAATGATAATGACCAGAAGCGGCAATTTTGCCGGGATCACTTCATCCTTTTCATCATAAACAGGTTCCGGATCAGGGGGACGACCATTGAATGCTTCCAGATTCTTCGCCTTGACGCGCGCCATCATCTGATAACGGTGTTCCATTTCATTGACCCCCCAACGCAGAGCATAAGGAACTTTTGTCGGATCATTGACAACCGGTGTGATCAAGTGGGGAATCGGACGGTATATTGCCAGTTCCACATATTTCGGGTCCACCAGAATCAATTTCAGATCGAATGGGGAGAATTTATACAACATACTGATCAGCAAAGTATTCATACAAACACTCTTCCCGGAACCGGTCGATCCGGCAATCAGCAGATGAGGAGCTTTTGCAAGGTCGGTGATCATCACTTTTCCAGCCACATCTTTCCCGAGAATGATCGGAATGCTGGCTTTGGAATTACGCCATGCCTCCGATTCCAGAAGTTCACGCAGATAAACCATATTGGAAACTTTGTTCGGCAGCTCAATCCCCACCATATCACTGCCCGGGATCGGTGCCTGAATACGGATACTTTCCGCACGCATGTCCTTGGCAATATTGTTCTGGATCTGGGTCACTCTTTCCACCTTGACTCCCGGCTGAAGCGCAATCTCAAAACGGGTGATACGCGGTCCAACAACGGAACGTTCCACATGTCCACTGATTTCAAAACTGTTCAAGGTCTCCTGCAATGTCGCCATCGCAAGATCAAGATGACCGCTTTCTTCATTCATGATCTCTTTGGGTTTATCAAGCAGACTGAACTGCGGCAGTTCATACACCAGATTGCTGTTCGGAATGACCGCTGTCCGCCGACTGACTGTTACAGTGGAAACCTGATCCGCTGCATAGGGATCATGGACATTGCCATGGGAAGATGCAGCAGACGGAACAGATGACGTTTCGACAGGAGAAACAACTTTTTCTTCCGGAGCAGGCGAAAGAGTTTCAGATACAACAGCTTGTGTCTGAACAGGTCGAGGATCCGGAGACGGGATCTCTTCCGGAACAGAAGCAGCAGGGGCAGGTTCTGCTGTTTTTTCTTTTTTACGGAAAGGCACAGCAAGCTGCCATTTGCGGGGACGGACCTCCTCTTGCGGAGCCTCCTCTTCCGGCACTGCTTCCTCCGGTTCCTCACGGGGAACCGTTTTCTTTCTGCCGGAAATCCGTTGCGGATTAGCGAAAAAGACTTTCCAATCCGCAAGAAAGAGAAAAACAAGCCCTGTAAGCAAAAAGACTGTTGCACAGACAGCAGTCCCGATCGGACCGATACAACGGCGGATCAGCCCCGCAGGAAAATGTGCCGCAGGCGGAGCCGCAAACAATGCCCCGAAAGTACCGCCCGAAAGAGCAAGATCCGGCTCTCCGATATGCCCGATCCCGAGCTGATCGGTCATTGTTACAAATTTTTCAGGAGAAAGCGCAAACAAAAGGGATGTCCCGAATACGATACAAACCAGAAAAAGCCAGTATCCTTTTCTGTTGGTCGGATACGGCATAAAACTGCGGATCACGCACAAAGCAAACAGCAGAATCAACGGATAAACAGCAATTCCGAACAGGTAAAAACAGATTTTTGAAACATGAGCCCCCAACGGTCCGACCCAGTTGTTCAAAGGTTCACTGACTCCGCCATCAAGCACGGCAAGATCCATGCTTGAATACGAAAATATAGATAAAAGAAACAACAGGACTGCCAAGCCTGCCATGATATTTCTGAATTTTAGAATAATTGTTTTTTCTTCTGACATTTCCAGGTTCACTCCGCACAAAAAAATATAAATCAAATCTACGACATGAAACAATAGCACACATCCTGATTTTTGTAAAGTCTGAAACTTGCTTTTTTTCGCCTTTTTTTTGGTAAATTTTCATAATTTTTCAACAAAAAGCCCCGCAGGAAAAAGAAACAATTCACAACTCCTGTTTTCTCTTTTTGGAAAAAGAAGATCACAACCGGAAATCCGGATTCGGCAATAACATGGTGCTGCAACAAGGAAGAAAAGTCCCGGTCTGGGGAAAAGCTCTGCCCAATGAAAAAATCACAGTCCGTTTTGACGGTCAGACTGTTTCCACAACAACAGCAAAAAACGGCAAATGGATGCTTTATCTCGCCCCCATGAAAGCCAATGCTGCAGGGCAGACTCTTGAAGTCCTCGGTAAAACAGAAAAAGTCAAGTTCAATAACATTCTGATCGGCGAAGTCTGGCTCTGCAGCGGACAATCCAACATGCACGTGCCCATGTGGTCAAAAACTCCAAATTACCGTGCGGCAAACGGCGATAAAGATGTGAAAGCCGGAGTCAATCCGATGATCCGGATCGTCTCTCTCGAAAAACGCGGTATTGCGAAACTCCCCATCGAACAACAACACATTGTCTGGAATCCACTGAATGAAAAAACAGGCCTGCCCTTCTCCGCTGTCGCTTTTTACTTCGGTCAGGCATTATATAAACAACTCAAAGTTCCCATTGGTCTTGTAGCCTCCAACTGGCCGGGAACCCGGATCGAACCCTGGACTCCACAGGAAGGATTCAACTCTGTACCGGAACTGAAACAACTGGCCTTTGAAGGAAATGCAAAAATCCCCGGAACAAAAGAATATAAAGAACAGAACGCCAAGGCAATACAACTTTATGAAAACTGGCTGAAAGAATACAAAAAAGCGGTTGCCGCCGGAAAACTCCCCCCTCTTCCCCCGGAATATCCGGCGGAACTGCGGTATTTACGAGGGAATTTGCAGCCATCTTCGATCTACAATAAAATGATCCATCCGCTTGTCCCCTTCGCCTTCCGCGGTGTGATCTGGTATCAGGGATGCAGCAATATCTATAACGGATATGACGGACCGATGTATGCTTACAAAATGCAGGCTCTTCTGAATGGCTGGCGTGAAGTATTCAAACAGCCGGATATGCCGTTCTATTTCGTCCAGCTCGCTCCGTTCCGCTATGGCAAAAAAGATCCCTATAAACTCCCGGTCACATGGGAGGCTCAGCACTCTTTCGCTCAGAAAAACAGAGATACTCAAGTCAAAATGGCGGTAATCAATGATGTCGGAGATTATGATGATATTCATCCCCGGGATAAAAAGACGGTCGGAAACCGTCTTGCACTGCTCGCTCTCCGCTATACATATAATAAAAAAGAGATCAAAGCCGATTCTCCGGAATTGAAAAAATGGCAAATCAAAGGAAATCAAGTCATTCTGGATTTCGATTTCGTGGAAAAATGGATCGCAAAAGGTGAAGTCAAACATTTTGAAGTCGCCGGAAAAGATCAGATTTGGCAGCCGGCAACCATGAAAGTTCAGGGAAAAACATTGCTCATTTCTTCTGAAAAAGTCAATGCTCCTGTCATGCTCCGTTATATGTGGCACCATACTGTCACAGGAAATCTTTTTAATGAAGCCGGTCTTCCGCTCGGAACATTCCGTTGCGGCACGATCCCCGTAAAATAAAAATCATACAAAATCGCCCATAAAAAAACTCCGGTCAATGCCGGAGTTTTTTTGTCAACAGAAAATCTGAAAACAGATCACATGGAGAAACGGGGTCCGAGATACACTTTCCGGGCAGTCTCATCATTGATCAGGAAATTGCTGCTGCCGTGACAGAGAATCGCACCTTCCGCCATGATATATGCCCGATCCACACAGGAGAGTGTTTCACGAACGCTATGGTCTGTGATCAGGATTCCCATGTTGCGTTCTTTCAACTGGGCAATGATCTGCTGCACTTCATAAACAGCTTTCGGGTCAACTCCGCTGAAAGGTTCATCCAACAGAATAAAAGCAGGATTGGTCACAAGAGC
>JAGCNI010000093.1 GCA_017646015.1 Lentisphaeria bacterium | reverse complement strand
GTTTTGATGCAGGGATCCATGCAACGATGGAACTTTTCGGCTTCGGATCGCGTCATAGAAGAAAACCGTATCGCACAATGACAGATGAAGAAACCGAAAACTTCAAGCAGAAATTGATCGATCTGAAATTGTATAAATGAAAGAATTTTACCGGAACATACTTTCATCTATTGTCATAAAAAAAAGGAATATAAAAAAACATATCACTTTGAACATATTTGCCTCAAAAAGATAAAAAATTACACCTAATGTAACTTTTTTATATCGCAATATGTTTGATTTTCAATTTTTTTTGTATTCTATTGAAATGAGTGCAGGTATAACAGGATCCTGCCGGATGATACTGAAAAAGGTAAAAATCAAATAAAAGAAAGTAAAGAAAGAGGAAACTGAAAAATGAAAAAAATGAATTTTGCTTTGATCGAATTAGCATTGTTGGTTTTTGCAACTGCTGTTCTGGGTTGCATGCTCATCAATGTCATGAGTACTCTCCGTGCAGGCGCACAGGCTGCCGGATGCTTGGACAACCTGAAAAAGCAAGGTCAGGGAATCGCCAAATATGTTGCCGACAACCGTGGTGTTCAACCGACAAATAACGGTAGTACAGGTTCAGAAACCGGATTCCGCCAGACGTATGCTTTCCAGATCGCTGAATATGTCGAACCGGAATATGCAAAACGTTTCGCATATCGTAAAAAAATCACTGCTGCCCCCTCTATCTTCATGTGCCCCGGCGATGCCATTCAGGACAATCAGTGGTATCCCATGAGCTACGGAACTGTACGGATGAACCTCTTCCCTCATGCGAAAGGCGAATATCCTTTTCTGATCACCTATGACAAAATCAAAAATCCGGCAGATCTCTTTGCTGTGATGGATGCCAACCATGCTCTTCCGACTCATCCGGCTGGCACAAACGGAATCCAGCCGCCCTGGTATCTCAATCCCAAAACAAAACAGTATGTTGCAAGAGCAACTTTCGTAAAAGACCTTTCCGGGGACGGAGTCAAAGAAAGCTATGCTCAGGCAAAAGATAAAAATTCTGTCTGGTACTTCAACGGAGCAAATGCACGTCATAACATGTGCGTCAATGCTCTCTTTGTCGATGGTCACGTCGCCGCAAATAACGAAAGTGAATTTGTGAAAGATGTTCATTGGAAAGTCATTATGAAATAAAATCCCCGAAAAAGATCAAAGGAATTCCGATCATGATATCATACAGCAATCACAATGCAGAGCTTGCTTTTCAACTGCAGGAAAACTCATTCGTTCTCTCCCGTTTCCAACAGAAAGACGGGGTGAATTTTGCAACGGGGAATCTGCCGCTCTGGAAAATCGAACTGATCGATCAGGACAAAAAAATCAGTTCGTTCTCTGCAGACAGAATGCCGGATTCTCATTTCGTACAGGAACAGCTCGTCATGGTCTGGCAGTGCGGAAATACGGCAAAAGTCACGGTGACTGCTGCTCCCTCCGGAGAAGATGCTTTTGAATTGAAGATCGCTGTCAGTGAACTTGCTGAAAAATATTCTGTCCGTGAAATCTATTTTCCCTGTTTTGCATGGGCTCTGGATGAAGATGACAGCTGTAAACTGATTCTGCCGGAAGATGCGGGTACGGTTTATCCGGATCCGCTGAAAAACCTGGTTTCCGGGGCATCCCATCTGACAATTCCCAGAGTTCAGAAACGCAGTTATCCCCACGGTGGTTTTGTGATGCAGTTCTTTGCTCTGGAACGGAACGGGATCCTTGCTTATTGCGGTGCACATGATCCGGATGCACTTGTCAAAGCATTCAATACGGAATGTAAAAACGAAGAAAAAGCTCTGTGGGTCAGACCTCATTGGCATGCTGCCCGCGAATACGGTAAAAGTGTTGGATCGTTCTCCTGGATCCTGGCAGTCAATGAGGGCGACTGGTACGATGCTGCCATGCGCTACCGGCAATTTGCTCTGACAGCCCCGTGGATGAAACGCGGACCATTGGAACATGGCGGAAAAACACCGGAATGGATGTTGAAAACTCCGTTATTCACCCTGAAATCTCAGCGTGGTTCCGGCAGAGAAGTCAGTGATCTCCTGCAGGAAGCTGAATTTTTCCAGGTTCCGATCATGACTCATTATTATATGTATCACAAAACCGCTTTCGATTCGGAATATCCATTCTTTTTCCCGACCGTTCCCGGATTCCGTGAGGATGTGAAAAAACTGAAAGACGCCGGGATCCGGGTTGTTCCATACACCAACTTTTTCTCCGCAGATACAGCCACAGATGATTGGTCTTATCTGCAACACTCTGCCATGAAGATCAATGAAGAAGGCGAGATCCATGCACCCGTATGGAGTCAGCAACGTGCATTGGCAGAAATGTGCACCGGAGATAAACTCTGGCGGAGAATGACACAACAGATCGCTTTACGGATGTTGGAAACAGATGTCGCCGGGATCTATGTGGATGAAGTCGGCATGAGTCCGCCCTATGCATGCTGTGCGGAAAATCACGATCACAAACCCGGCGATCCGGCTGTATTCAGCAAATCATGGTGTTCCCTGCTGGAATCCATCAAAGCGGAAGCTGCTGAATTCAGAGATACAACTGTTTTCGCAAATGAAGGTGCCGCAGAACCTTTGATCGGAGTCATTGACTCCATGCTGATCGGAAATGCAAACAGTGCCTTTTTCAAACCGCTCTTATCCGCTGTTTATCATGATTATGTCATGTGCTACGGGCGTTATACATTTGCTCAGGAAGTCAATAATCCGAATTTTGTCGGAGCAGCAGAATCAAAACATGCCGAACAGTTTATCATGGGAATGCAGTTCGGTTGGTCCCGTGTCCCGTGGAATATGATCATGAACTTTTCTCCGGAAACAGCTGTCTTCATCCGCGATATGGCAATGGCATGGTACGACAACTATAAACATCTGGCAGCAGGAAAAATGTTGCGTCCTCTGACATTGAATGTTCCCGAAATCGAATTGCGCTGGGCAAGATCATGGATGGATATGGAAGGGGCGATCATCAAACGCCCGGCTGTCCTGAACTCCGTCTGGCAGAGCGATAACGCTTCTATTGCGGTCGTTCTCTGCAATATATCGCAGGAGGAACAGACTTTCTCCATCGTCATGCCAAGCATTCAGATGGGCGATACCGTCATCAAACGCGGCGGTGAAAAATATTATAAATATCCGCTTCCTCAGGCTTCGCAGGGATATCTGCTGGAATACCGTAACGGACGCAAACCGAGAGTTGTTCCGCAGGGGGATTCCACCAACGGCTTTACGGTGACCATGCAGCCAAGAAGTGTTGCAGTCCTGCAGATTTCCAGCGAAAAACCGTACGGAGTTCACCATTTTTAACGACAGAACGGCAAACAGAAAATATAAAAATAAAGGAGGTTACAGAAAAATATTGAAGCGGGGATGGAATCGGTTTTCCAGTACAACGACGCATAACATCTGTTATGTAAAGTTGAAACAAGTACAAATTTATCTGTAAAAAGGAGATTATGATGAACAAAAAGCACAATTTTTCAGGTCAACCGCACAACATAACAGATGTTATGCGCCGTAACTTTACATTGATAGAGCTCCTCGTGGTGATTGCCATCATCGCAATTCTTGCAGCGATGTTGCTCCCCGCATTGAATTCTGCCAGAGACAGAGCACGCACGATCAGTTGTCTCGGCAATATGAAAAATCAGGGCAATGGTTTTATGATGTATGTTGATACATTTCAGGGGAATCAGCCG
>JAGCNI010000092.1 GCA_017646015.1 Lentisphaeria bacterium | reverse complement strand
TTACCGGTTCCGCGTGGAAAAAGAACTGCAGACGCCTATGGCTGTAATGTTGACATACTCTGGTTTCACGGCTCCGGAAAACCGGCAGGCTCTGACTGACGAATACAAGAGCTACCGCTTGGCACGGATCAATAAATATGCGGCTCCGGAAAAAAAAGCCGGACACATAAAAGCTCTGGAACGGGATGTGGAAAAATACAGTTTCAAGATGAAAACTCCCGCCCTTTTTAAAAAGTATCCTGCTGACAAGATCCGTCTGCTTGCATTTCCTAATTTTTCCTACAGAAGCATCATCATTCCCGATGCAGATTCCGTTACAGGCCGCGCACTGGTTTCACCTCCTGAAAGACCCAGTAATATGCACATTATGAAAAAGCAGGCAGGTTCTCTGATGCCCAGCTGGTTCGGGGTTTATGACTACACATCCAAAAGAAGTCTTCATTTCAATTTGAATAAAATCCCCCAGGATGAGAAATATCATTGGTACCGTCTTGGAAAATTTGAGATCGGAGACCGTACGATCGTATGGGGATATTTCTGGCGGATGGAGGTGAAACTTGACCAGGTATGGACTCCTGCTGACGGCGTTGAGGATTTCAATGTCTGGACGATATGGATCTCTGCCAAATTCACCGGTCCGGGATATGTGAAGAATTCCCAAAAGCCCAACCGGATCTTCCTCGATCAGGTCGTGCTGGTAAAGGATTGAAAACACTCCAGGACAACCGGATCTGCTTGAAAAAAACAATCGGCACGACACGGTCTGATGTGTACTGACACATCAGACCGCATGGAAAACCGGAGCAGGACAATTTGTTTCAAAGGGCGTTGCGGCAATGGATATCAGACAGACGATCGAAAAAATTTCACTCAGAAAAATCATCTGCAATTCAACTTTTTCCGAAGAAATATCGGATCCGCCCCGTTGGGAGGTAAGCAAGCATCGATATCGGGAAATTATGATCCAGCTGTCCGGAACATCTCGTTATATGCTGAATAACAGGATATACGATTTTGAACCTGGAACCGCCGGAATGGTGGAGCGTTTCGTTCCGCATACGTCTTATTACACAAAAAACGACCAGCATCTGCTGCAATTATGGATCAGTTTTCATGCCAAGAAGGTTTCCGGTTCTCTGATCAAGGTTTACAGCGAAGGGAAATATGACTTTATAAGGCAGGAGATTGATTTCCCCATGGAATTGGGCAATCTTATCCACTTCCGCTGGGATCAGTTGAACCGGCAGATCTGTGCCTCTGAACAAACAGTGATGGACTTTATGAAAATGCCCATCGAAATGCTCCTGGATGACTTTTTCTTACAGGAAAATTACACATTGATAAGTCCAGGCAAAGAAAAGTTGTCGGATTTCCTCAAAGACTACATACGGGCATGCTACGGCTGCAACTGTTCGATCACAGAATTGCAGAAGATCTCAGGATACAGTGCATCTCATCTTTCCCATATGTTTCAAAAAGAAACCAATGAAACGATCCGGGCATTCATCAACCGGGTGAGGCTGGATTATGCCAGATCCGCATTGATCGGCGGCTGCAAACAGAAAGAGATCGCTGATGCACTGGGCTTTTCCTCGCCCGCTGCTTTCGGGAACTGGTTCAGAAAACATCAGACAAGCCGGTATGTCATGCCGGAAAAGAAAGGATAAATAATGAACAATATCTCACTTAATCTTGAAAAACATGTCCGGGCATTGAGCGAAGAAATCGGTGTCCGTCTTGCCGGTTCCGCCGGAGAACGGCAGGCTGCGGAGTATCTCCGCGACGAATGTTTGAAATACACTCCCCATGTCACCATTGAAGAATTTCCGGTAAATGAACGCTGTGTCATTTCACAAAAACTGGAAGTGAAAATCAATGGTGCATGGCAGTAATTTCCCTGCTCGCTGTTCAGCTCTGCGCC
>JAGCNI010000091.1 GCA_017646015.1 Lentisphaeria bacterium | reverse complement strand
TTCATTTATACAATTTCAGATCGATCAATTTCTGCTTGAAGTTTTCGGTTTCTTCATCTGTCATTGTGCGATACGGTTTTCTTCTATGACGCGATCCGAAGCCGAAAAGTTCCATCGTTGCATGGATCCCTGCATCAAAACCGCCGGGCTGCCGCAGGAGAAGATCGAAATAAGGCATGTCATAATCCCGGACAATGGTGCGCATGGTTTCCAGATCTCTCTGTTGGCAAGCCTCCCAGAATTTCCAGGTGATGTCCGGACGGAACATTCCCAGCGTTGAGAGGAATCCGGTTGCACCATAGGGATAGATGTTCAGAAAATTCTGTTTCTGCCCGCCGGAGAAGATGGCAGCGCGGTCGGCATAACGGAGTGTCATCTGGCGGGCCAGAGGATTGCAGAGGTCATCTTTGATCACCATGACCTGATCGGTTTGTTCCATGACATCATTCATAACGTTCATGATCATATCATGCGGCACCGGGCCGGGGAAGATCATCAGCAGAGGGAGGATTTTTGCCGCTTCCAGATAATATTCTGTTGCAGATTCCCGAGTCAGGGAATTTCCCCAGTTTGCCGAGTAGGGGGCGAAAAGATCAACTCCGAGTTCCGCACAGTACGAGGCAAGCTGTTTCATTCTGTTTGTGTCATGACCGAATTCAGTCGCGCAGAGCAGAGCCCGTTTCCGGATGTGTTTGACACAGAATTTTGCCAACTCTGCCATTTCATCATCACTGATGCAGTTGTAATGACTGTTTCCCGGAGTCAGAAAAATGACTTTAAATCCGTTTTCGATCTGGAAATCAATGATCTGTGCGGCGGTGTCATAATCAATTGTATTATCTTTTTTGAATGGGGTCGGTAACGAACAGACTGGGCCTGTAAATGCGTCTCTGACTTTTGCGCGGAATTCTTCGCTCATTGCAATAACTCCTGTTTTTTAGATTATTCAGAAATTGTTTCTATCGTTATTGAATATAACAAAAAAACATGGTATTGCAAGTGTTATCAGATAACATAAAAATAGGAATGATAACACTTTTTTCAGATTTTATTCTTCTTCTGACGGACTGTGTCCAAAATGTTCTTTATATTTTTTACAGAAATAATGAGGATAGTTCCAACCGCACATGAAAGCGACTTCCTTGATTTGCCAGCAATGTTTTTTCAGGAGGATTTTTGCAGCTTCCAAACGGATTTTATTCAGAAATTGAACCGGGGTACATCCCCAATAGGAACGGAACACCTGTTGGATATAATTGGCAGACATTCTGTGATATTGTGCGATTTCGCTGATTGTCAGATCTTTCCGGAAATAATTTGTGCGGATGTAAGTGGCGATCACTTCCGCCGAGTGATACTCTTTCGGTTTTGTATTATCGCATAGACATTTGTAAAGCAGACTGAGTAGAGCTGCAAGAAGGATCCGTATATGATTCGGATCATGGATCGGATTTGTACCGTGTTTTTTCAGTGCTTTGAATAATGCCCTCGCTTGGAAACCTTCAAAATCTTCCAATTTTTTCAAGGCAGCTGTAATGACCGGCATATTCCTTTTCATACAATAAAATTCAGATTCATTGGCTCCGATCGAGAGATGTCGATACAGTTCTTCCTGAGTCAATGCTGTATGGGGTGTGTTCGGAGGAATGATCGCAATACGTTTCAGCTGCAAGTTGTTATTCTCATCAAAAAGGAAACGGATCTCCAGATCATCATGGACATGCAGTTGTTGTGTGATCGCGGAATCTTCCTGACTTGCTTGTGACGGATCGACCTGAATTGCCGGAAGATACAGAATACTGCTGATATCTTCAATTTTGAGAACCAGATCACGCAATGTTTTGAAAATGTTTTCTTCTTCTGTCATGTGTTGTATAAACTTTTCGTTGTGAATCTGCTATTTCCAATGCGGAGAATATAATTCCCGGAAACATTTTTTCAATCCTGAGACAATACTTTTTCTGAAAAATCCTATATTTTTATATCCAATAGTGAAAATATTATATTCCATTCCGCTTGATAAATATTTTGACAGAGGTTAAGATAAGGAAACAAGATCATTTGCATAAAGCTTAAGGAAAGGAGAAGTTGTTCATGTCCGCAGTTACTCAAAATGACATTACAGAAGCCTATAAACGGGCGGGAGCTGTTCCCGGCGATACGATCGTATATCATGGTTCCATGAAAAGCATCGGATATGTGGAGGGAGGAGCTGTCGCTCTTATTGACGGTATTTTGAATTCCGCTGCCCCCGGAGGGACTGCTGCGATCGGTACATTGTGGTATAACGGAAAAGTGGAAGAACGTCCGCCTGAAAAATTTGATATCGCCACCAGTCCGGCTTACAATGGCGCAATGGCGGAAGCTATGCGTCTTGATCCCCGTTCTGTCCGGAGCAATAATTTTTCTCATTCCGTCAATGCAGTCGGTGTAAGAAAATTTGAGTTGACAGAGAATCATGGAGAGGGGAAAAAATACGCGACCCCTTGGGATGATGAGGCTTTTGCGGAAATTTCTCCGTGGACAAAATTCTACACTTGGAATGCTCTTTATACATTTATCGGGGTGGACTTGAATGTCTGCACCATGAAACACCTGATCGAGGGGCGTTTTGTCGATAAATATCTTTCTCTGCTTCCGGTTGAATTGAGACAGGAATACCGTTTGCGTTTGGCGCATGATCTTCAGCCCGGACCGTGGCCTTATTTTAATATGGTGAAAATGCGTCCGATCCTGGAGGAGAAAAATCTGATTACTTATACAACTCTGGGTAATGCAACTTTGATGGCGATCCGAACCCGTCCCATGGTTGAAGAGACCTTGAAAGAATTGGAAAAAGCCCCTGTTGAATGGATGAAAGGCGGGATTCTTGCCTGGGTCGAAGAAATCAAAAATTATCACGCATCCCATCAATAAATTTCTAAAAAACTTGAATTTTTATTTGCAGGGCTGCATATTGTATTTCCGCAAATTCATAAGGAGATCAATATGCAGTCTGTTTCATTTTCTTATCCGTGGAACTGATATTCTGAGGCTGAAAAAGGGGTGATTTTGCATTTTATTTTCAGATACACTGGAAAATAGATATAAAGTGTGCTATATTATGCCCGAAAGATTTACAGAATCATATATGGAGGACGATTATGGCTGACATTGTTTTGGATTTTGAGAGACCGATCGAACAGATGGTCGCCCGTCAGGAGGAGCTGGAGCAGTCTCTGAGCTGTCACCCTGAACTTGCTGATGAGTTGAATGGACTGAAACAACGTATCAACGAGATCAAAGCTGCAGTATATTCCAATCTGACCCCGTGGCAGAGGGTACAGCTTGCACGGCATCCGAACCGTCCCTATGCACTTGATTATATTGAGCGTATATTTACCGATTTTATGGAATTTCACGGGGATCGCCGTTATGCGGATGACCCTGCGATCGTGGGTGGTTTTGCTCGTTTGAATGATAAGCCTGTGATGGTGATCGGAACGCAGAAAGGGCGTAATACGAAAGAAAATGTGTTCCGCAATTTCGGTTGTCCCCATCCGGAAGGATACCGCAAAGCGATGCGTCTGATGCAGCTTGCAGAATTGGCGCATGTTCCTGTGGTTACTTTGATTGACACTCCCGGGGCATTTCCCGGTGTTGCTTCTGAAGAACGTCATATCGGAGAAGCGATCGCTGTCAACTTGCGTGATATGTTTGCTTTGACCGTTCCTGTTGTATGTATTGTGATCGGTGAAGGCGGCAGCGGTGGAGCTCTCGGTATCGGAGTCGGCAACAAAGTTCTGATTATGGAAAATGCGTATTATTCTGTGATCACACCGGAAGGTTGTGCTGCGATCCTCTGGAAAGACCGTGCTTATTCCGAAAAAGCGGCAGAAGCCTTGAATCTGACTGCCAAAGATCTGACCAAACTCGGCCTGGTAGATGGAACGATCCCCGAACCGCTCGGCGGCGCACATAAAGATTATGATGAAGCTGCGGCATTGCTGAAAAAATCGTTGTTGGAAACATTGGATTCTCTGAATGGTATTTCTCCGGAAGAATTGAAGAAATCCCGTTATGAAAGATTCCGCAATATCGCATTTTACAGCGAAGGTGCAGTAAAGAAAGATGAATGAGATGACCGGTCAGTTGTGTGTACGTCCGGCTGTTGAAGCGGATGTGGATCATATCCGTGATTTGCTTGCTGAGTATGCTCAGGCACAGTTGCTGCTCGGTCGTACCCGGGAAGATATCCTTGAAAAATTGAAAAATTTCCGGGTCGGGGAAGTGGACGGAATGTTTGCATGTTGTCTTGCCCTGCGTGATTTCGGCGATAACCTGTATGAAGTCCGTTCTCTGGCTGTGAAAAAAGAATTCAATAACCGCGGTTACGGTTCGGTGCTTGTGTCTGGCGCGATTGAGCATTTACGTTCTGCCGGATTGACTCCTGCCAGAGTTTTTGCTCTCACTTATCGGGCTAATTTCTTCTGCCGTCTCGGTTTCCGCATCGTCAGCAAAGAGTTGTTCCCGCAGAAAATCTGGAGCGATTGTTCAGTATGTCCGAAGAAAGAGAAATGCGACGAGACAGCAGTTCTGCTGGAAGTCGAGTGATTCCATCGCATCACGATCCGGCTGAAGCGCAGCAGATCCGTGATGATTTCAATCATGTCCATAGCGATAAAGTGGACTTGTTCGTATATGGGACTATGATGAATGATCATCATGTCCGGCTCCTGTTGAACCGTCGGGTGGAAAGTGAACCTGCGATCCTGCACAACTATATGCGTGTAGTGCCGCCGGGTGCTTTTTATTTTGTTGTCCGGCAGCATGGTGCAACTTCGCATGGACGGATTTTGAAAGATCTTTCTCCGGAAGAATTGGCGCGTCTGGATGCCTTTGAAGATGAAGGAAATCTCTATTACCGCAAAGTGGTGGTCGTTCGGACTCAGGACAACCGGCGCAGACGTTGTATGACGTATATCGGAAATATTCCTGCTTTGCAGCGTTCGTTCGGAAAAGAAATTCTGTTTGAAGACCGTTACAGCCTTTATCTTGAACGGAAAATTGATCAGACGATTGAAAAGATCGATCCGGATCGTCGTGAGATCACACGCCGTGCGTCGCGCGAGTTGATGGGTTCAGCGGTCGATTCTCTGATAGAATCTCATTTCGACGGTAATTATATCTGCAACTACATCATGGTGCAGACATTTAACGATGCCAAGCCGCCGTTGCTGGCGGATATTCTTCAGAATGAAGCCTTGCGTCCTTATGCGGACAACTATATCAAGTTTGCATGTAAACACATCATATTCAATCAGTTTGTTGAATTGATCCGTCATCACTTCCCGGATGCAGTTCGACTTTCTAAAAAATATTTCCGTCATGGCCTTGCGATCCTGTTGGGCTTTCTGTATTACAACCGTCACGGCGACAGAATTGCTGCAATGATGAAAGAAAAATCTCTCGACCGCATTGTTCCCGGCAGATTGTACCGGGATTATGCTGTTCTCTGCATCAATCTTGTGGAAGAGATTTACTCCAAAGAGGAGATGCGTGAGATTTGCGAGTATGTGGAACAGAACTGGCATTCCACACCGACACCGCTCGGGGCTGAATTGGAATTCAGTTATCTGGGGGCGAGAGCTGTGGTCGGGGAACCGGGAGAAGATCCGTATTATGATGGTTTCTATTGGTTCAATGACTTCGATTTGCAGCGTCGCACATGGCGCATGGGGGGACATGTTGACTCTCATCACAGTGTGATTGCCGCCAATGAACGTCACCGGGGGTTTTTGGAATATGCGTTTGGCAGATTCAATATCGTGGGCGACCTTTCCCGACCTCTTTTTGATTGTCCGTGGGGCATGTCTAAATTGATCAACGAAGCTGTCCGTTTCCTGGATATTCCGCCGCACAGTCTGCATATTTCCATGGAACTGCCGAAAAATAAAGCCTTGCAGAATTCTGTCAATCCCCATAAAGAGAGCGATTTAGTCTGTCTGCTGATGTTGGGCGGGGATTTGCGCCGGGATGAAAATGGCGATCTGCGGGAATGGCGTATCTTCAATAAAGAACTGGATACCAATATGATGAACTCCCTGAACTTCTCTTCCCGGAAATATCATTACAGTCGTCCGGAGCAGAGTCAGGATGAAGCCGCAGATGTGATGGAATACAAATTTATGCGTTTACGTAGTGAAGAAACGGATTATTCTCATTTGATCACTGCCTTGAAAGGGTATCAGTTCGGAACACATGCACGACAGCTTACCATTCCCCGGCAGGGTGAACCAGAATTGCCGGAACAGTTTTTCATGCGGGAATGGGCTGCCAATCCGCAACCGTTGACCAAAGGTGAGATCCACTCTTTTCTGGAAACCGTGGAGAATGGGATCAAAGAAGAACATCAGGGCAGCGAACTCGGACGTCGCCGCAGACAGTCTATGGATGCGATCGCATTTGCTTTGTTTGAGAAAAATACCTGGCTTTCCCGCACACTTGAACAGAAAAAAAAGAGTTGATTTTTATTCCTGTATCAACGCAAAATATTTTTGTTTAAACTGTCGGATCAGACAAGCCGGTTCGATATGGTCTTTTCCTGTTGCAAGTTTCAGAGTTTGCAGCGGAGTGTATTTTGCACCGTGACAATGGATTCTTTCCCGCAGGAATGTGAGCAGCGGTTGGAAATCTCCAGTCCGGATCGAATCATTCAGTCCGGGAATGGTTTCTTCTGCTTTCTCCCAAATCATAGCTGCATAAATATTTCCGAGTGCATACGTCGGGAAATATCCGAATTCACCCATGGACCAGTGAATATCCTGTAAAATTCCGTCACTGTCATGATCCGGAGTGATCCCCAGTAATTTTCGGGATTTTTCATTCCATGCCTCTGCAGCATCCCTGACAGCAATTTTGCCGGTGAGCAGTTCTTTTTCCATTTCATACCGCAGGATAATATGGAGATTGTACGTGACTTCATCGGCTTCTGTCCGGATCAGGGAGGGCTGTACTTTATTGACAGCTGCATAGAGTTGTCTGGCGGATACTCCCCGGAGCTGTTCCGGAAAACAGTTGCGGAAGAGGGGCAGGGCATATTCCCAGAATGGCAGGGAGCGTCCGACCTGATTTTCCCAGAGCCTTGACTGTGATTCATGGAGTCCGAGCGAGACTCCTTCCGCCAATGGTGTCCGGTTGAGATGCGGAGCGATCCCCTGTTCATACAGAGCATGTCCGCATTCATGGATGGAACTGAGCAATACTGATGTTGGTTGATCAGGAATGATTTTTGTTGTGATGCGTACATCATTGATTCCGAATCCGGTTGTGAATGGATGTACGCTCTGATCCTGTCTGCCCCTGGTGAAATCATATCCGATCCGGTGCAGGATATCTTCTGAAAAACGGAGTTGTTTTTCCGGATCATAATATTGATGCAGGAAAGAATCATCTGCCTGTTGTGCGTCTGTGATCTGACGGATCAGCGGAACCAGTTCCTGCTGCATCTGTTGGAACAGTACATCCAGAGCCGCACTGGTGCATCCCTCTTCAAAATGATCCAGCAGCGGATCATAAATATTGTCATAGGGCGCAAAACAGGCGGCATATTCTCTCCGCAGATCGAGCAATTTTTCCAACAAGGGAGCAAACGTTGGGAAATGACGGTTTTCTTTTGCTTTGACCCATGCCTGATGTGCATTGGATGCTGTTTCCGCCAGTTGTTCGATCAGCTTCTGAGGGACTTTCTGTTCCTTATCGAAACTTCTTCTGAGAACCCGCAGTAACGCTTTCTCATCGGAATCCGGATCGGCATTTTTCATCTCTTTTTCGGATTGTTCCAACAGACGCCCGAATTCGCAGGATACTGTTTTTTCATGTACCAACCCCGCAAGAGTTGTCAGTTGTGCCGCCCGGTCATTTGCCGCATTGAGGGGCATATATGTTTGCTGATCCCAATCCAGCAGAGCATAGATATTCTGCAGATCACGGATCAAATAACATTCCAGAAGAAGTTTTTGATAAGCAGACATTATATTTTACCAGACCTGTCCTTTGGCTTCAAAATAGGAAACCACATTGGGAATGACCGGTTTGATCAGTTGTTTGATTGCAGAAGCATACTGACGGATTTCCCATTGTGCATGTTCACTGTCACGCAGTTCGAGGAAGTGCAGCAGATTGTTGAGGTCAACTGTACCCCAGAATGTGACCATCATGTTCTGCGGGAGAACTCCGCGAGCCTGTTCCCGGCAGACACCGCGTTCCAGAAGAGAGTTGTAGAGTTCGAGGCTTTTCAGATTATGCTGACGGATCTCTTCCGTCATGGCGGAGCTGTCAAAATCGGGGGAATCCACGGATGCCTGACGGTTGGTTTCTGCCTGACGGCGGAGTCCGTTGGGTGTGTAGAATTCGAGGTCGATTTCGGTATAACGGCGGGAAATTTCGTTGTAAGACCATGTCCGGTGACGGTGCCACTGTCCGCGGATGAAGAGGGGACAATGGATGCTGAAAGTGAAGACCAGATGTTCCAGCGGACTGGTATGTTTATTTTCGATGAGATAGTGAAGAAGTTTCACATCTTTATCGCTCATTTCTGTTTTCAGTTTTCCGAAAGAAACCCGTGCAGCATTGACGATTGTAGCTTCGCTTCCGAGATGGTCGATCAGACCGACCCAGCCCTGTCCGTCAAGAACTTTTACATGGTTCGCAGGCGGAACGTTCAAATGTTGTGTTGTCATAAATTCACTCCCTTTTTTTTGTGTGTTTTATTTATGAATTGCTCATGTTTTCCTGTTTGGTCAGTTGATTATTGACTTTTTCCAGAGCGGCAAGAAGATCTTTCCAGGAAGAATGTCTTTTTGCCGGATCTTTCATAGTCATTCTTGTCAGGATCCCGCATACCGAGGGGGAAACCGTGACTTGAGAATTGCGTTCCCGTGGCAGCGGCAAGGGCTGATTTCTGTGCATTGCCGCCAGTTCTTCTGCGGAATCCGAACGGAATGGAAGAACTCCGGTCAGCATTTGGAACATGATGATCCCCAATGAATAAAGATCTGATTGCCATGTTGCCTTTTCACCTGCGGTCACTTCCGGGGCTGCATACCATTGCCGCGGACGTTTGACATATTCCGGAAAATATTTCTGCTGCCATTCTGAAATACCGTATCCCTCCACAGAATTACCGGCTTTTGAAACGAAAAAGAGATTTCCGGGATTCAGATCTCCATGGATCATTCCCATCTGTTCCATTTTGTATAACAGCAATGCGACCGAATAGAGCAGGGGAATCGCCTTGTTTTCATGGAGCGGAGCCATGACAGAAATCAATTGTGCGTAAGAGGGTTCTTCCCGGAAGGGCAGCGTATAGTAACAGAGCCCGTTATCCAGAGAACCGCAGTCCTGATACGGGATCAGCCCCGGCAGATCCGTTTTAAGTTTGGCAATGGTACGGATCAAATCTTTGCCTGCAGAAAAATCAGATGGCAGTTCTTTGAAAACTTTGCAGATGGATGACTGACTGCCGTCTTCCAGCAGATAAATCGCGCGGTATTCATTTTCAGAAATGATCCGTGAAATCTGATATTCTCCGATTCTGTCTCCCAGTTGATAGAGTTCATTTCCGGGAAGAGTTTCGTTATTGATTTTCCCACGGGAAAGCGGCTGTGTTGAGATCAACGGCAGTTTTGTGCTGGCGGTTGAGATGGATTGAGTCTGAAGAATTTCCGGCATGAGAAATTGAAAACGTACCGGTCCGACCTGAATTTCATCTTTATCATGGAGAAAAACATCATTCCGTCCGATCTTGCGCCCGTTCAATCCTGTCCCGTTGGTGGAGTACATATCAGCAAGAGTATAACATTTGTTGTTACGATTGTAATAGATTATACAGTGACGTCTGCTTACCTTGCCGATCCCGTCGAGGCACACAGCACATTCCGGGTCACGGCCGATATAATATTCTTGTTCCGGTGACAGCTCCAGTTTTCTGGTGCGCCCGTTCCACTCATATTCCAAAGACGGCATTGGTAATTCTCCTTGCAAAACAGTATGATAGCACGGAAACGGCTTTTTTTCCAGTTGATTGAATAAAAAAACTCTGTTTTTTATTAAATATTTTTACAGAAGAGGCGTTAATTCGCAAGAAATCAGAAAAGGGGACTTGACGGAAGTGTTTTCCGGAGTTACATTGTGGGCTCCCGGAAATGAATTCAAGAGTTGAAAAGGAAAAATGGAAAATGATTGATTTGCATACACACAGTCTTGCATCGGATGGTTCTGATGCACCGGCAGATGTTCTCCGCCGTGCTGTTGAAAAAGGACTCTCCGGAGTTGCTTTGACCGATCATGATACTATTTCCGGCTTGCATGATTTCATGACGGCGGCGGAAGGAAAAAATATTGAAGCCGTTCCCGGAGTGGAGATTTCTTCGTTTCTCTATAACAAAGAGATCCATATTCTTGGATTATTCATTGATCCCTCCTCTGAATCCCTGCATACATTTCTTGCACAGGCAAGAGAAAACCGTAACCGGCGCAATCAGATCATGCTTGAAAAATTGAATGCGATCGGGTATGAGATCACAGAGGAAGAGTTGCAGAATGAGGCTGGCGGCGAGAGTGTCGGACGCCCTCATTTTGCCAAAATCCTGGTGCGAAAAGGATATTTTGCAGATATTCAGGAGGCTTTTGCACATTGTTTGAAACGGGGTGCACGGGCTTATACACCGCGTCAACCGGCTTCGCCCCAAGAGAGTATTGAGGCGATCCATGCCGCAGGCGGTCTGGCTTTCTGGGCTCATCCCGTTTATCAGAAACCCGGAGAACGTTCATTTGTAAGACGTTATTTGAGACATCTTGTCCCGTTGGGACTGGATGGGATCGAAGCCTATTATTCTTTGTATTCTCTGAGACAGCATCAGATGTTGAAAGAGATGGCGGTAGAATTCGGACTGCTGATATGCGGAGGAACCGATTATCACGGCATCCATCATCCCGGTATCGAACTCGGAAGCGGCGGCGGTGGTTTGAATATTCCGGACAGTGTTCTGGAGAATATCCGCAGGAAAGCCCGTCCGGTATGATTCCCTGGATCGACGCTCATACGCATTTCGTTCCCGCGCAGAAAGATATCCTTGCTTTGATCGATCTTTCTGCTGAGAAAGAGCATTTTCCGGATGAAACACTGTCTTCCCGATTGCTTTTTTCGTATGGTGTGCATCCAGCAGAATCAGCCACCTGCAATTTGGAAAAAAATACAGAAAAATGGAATGATCCCCGGATCCATGTGATTGGAGAGTGTGGACTTGACCGTTCCCTGTCGATCCCGCTTGAAATTCAGTCTGAGTGTTTTCTCGCCCAACTGGAAATAGCACAGAAACAACAGAAGCCTATGGTGATCCATTGTGTCCGGTGTTACAGTGAATTGTTGTCATTCCGGAAAAAATATTGGAAAAATCCGGAGATCCCCTGGTTGCTCCATGGTTTCCGAGCCAATGAAAATATCGGCAGAGATTGTTTGAAATATGGATGTATTCTTTCTCTTTCACCTGTCTGGCTGCTGCATCTGAATGAATTTCCGCAATGGCTGCCGGATGATTCTTTTGTATTGGAAACCGATGATGATCCTGTACTGGATATTTCTGCAGTATATGCTCATGTATGCCGTCTGCGCGGGGAAAATATGGAGACTTTGAAAGAGCGTTTATTTTCTACGTTCAGGCGCGTTTTTCCGGAGTGTGTTTTTTCCCGAATACAGCCATGACCTGTTGAAGATCTTTCCACGCTTCTCCTTTCGCTTTCGGATCACGGAGAAGATAAGCTGGATGATAGGTCGGCATGACCTTGATCCCGTTGTAATCCAACCAGTTGCCGCGCAATTTTTTGATTCCGCCATAGACCCGTGGGAAAAGGAAATGGAGGGGGACAGCCCCGAGTACCACAATGACTTCCGGTTTTACCAATTCGATCTGCCGCAAGGCATACGCCCGACAGGCTTCTGTTTCCGCCGGTTCCGGATTCCGGTTGTTCGGAGGACGGCATTTGACTGTATTGCAGATGTAAACTTCCTCTCTGGAAAACTGCATTGCATTGATCATTTTCGTCAGGAGTTCTCCTGCACGGCCTACAAACGGCACTCCTTGAGCATCTTCATCTGCGCCCGGACCTTCTCCGAAGAAAAGCAAGCGGGCTGTCCGGCTGCCATCTTCAAAAACTGTATTGAGCCTGCTTTCACAGAGCTGACAGTTTCTGCAGGCGGCAACGGCTGCTGCCAGTTCATCCCAATTCATCCGGCTGATCTCATCCGGTGACGCTCCGCAAATCTCCTGTTGTGGCGGAATATGAACTGCGGGGGGCGGTGTTTGATATTGTGTTGTTTGCTGGTGTACTGCCGGAGCAGAGATGGCGGGTGGAATCGGCTGCACAGTTTCCTGTCGGCGGGCTGTCTGCTGTCGGGGCATATCTCTGAAAAATTCCTTCAGGACTTCTTCTGAGATCGTTACACCGGACAACTGTTTCCGCTGAATATTCAGACATTCCACGATTTCATCATAAAAAGTTTTTTCCGCCATGGTCTGCGTTCCTGCAATAGCTGTTTATACAAGTTGTTCTTCCGTAATATCTTTTTGGACAACTGTCCCGGGGCGGAGAGAAACTTTCGGCCAGATTTTTCTGCCGGGATAGACAGAAGAATGGATGCCTGTATGGACTCCGTCGCCGAGGATGGCACCGAATTTGCGGCGGCCTGTATCGATCAGTTCTCCATTGACCATGGAACGGTGATTTTTTCCGTCATGGCGGAAATTGGAGAGGATCGTACCCACCCCGAAATTGGTGTTGGGACAGATGATCGAATCGCCGATGTAAGAAAGATGTCCTGCTGCGACTTTGTGCATCAGGATCGAATTTTTGACTTCAACTGCCTGTCCGACATGAACATTATCTCCGAGGTACGTGGTACCGCGGATGTAACAGTTCGGTCCGATTTTGCAGTTTTTTCCGATCACGACCGTTCCTTCGATGTAAACACCGGGAAGGATCACAGAATTTTCACCCAGTACAAGGATTCCATCGACAACGACCTGTTCGCGGACAGTTCCGAGGATCCTGGGAGTGATTTGAGCCAGAGCATCTTCATTGATTTGAAGAATGTTCCACGGATAACGGATCTCAAAACTGTTTTTATCATCCGTTTCCGGTTCGATCAGTTGTTCGCCGAGACCTGCCCGTGCAACTTCTCTGCCGTTGAAGCGGAGAGAAAAATTGCCATTAAGTCTGAAGATTTTCCGGATCAGTTCCCGGGAGGGCCAGAAATCGGCGGCAGCCGAGAGATCTGTCTCTGCGGAAACGGAACTCCAACGGTCTTCCAATACTTCCTGCAAAGTGGAGCCGGCGACTTCGATTTCCAGCATGGAGCGGAGACAGGTCAGCGGTTCCAGTGTTTTTTCATTGAGAGCCGGGATCAGTGTGAGCATCAGCACAACTCCTTGTTGACAGCATCTGTCAATTTTTTCTGCCAGTATTCCACATCGGAAACGGATCTCGCTTCTACAAGAACACGGATTTTGTTTTCTGTTCCGGAGTAACGGACATTGATCCGTCCGGCTCCATTCAATGCTTTTTCCGCTTCTGTCATGGTGGATGTCAGGAGCGGCAGATCTGCCAGCGGGATTTTTGCTTTGACAGGGATGCTGGCGAGTTTCTGCGGATATTCTTCCATGAAGTCAGCCATATCCCGGAGAGAACGTCCTTTCTGTTTCATGAGACGGAGCACATGGAGTGCGGAAATGATGCCGTCTCCGGTCGTTGCATAGTCAAGGAAAATAAGATGTCCGGACTGTTCGCCGCCCAGATTGATATTCTTTTCCCGCATCCGTTCGATGACATAACGGTCTCCGACCTGTGTGATTTCCACATTGATTCCAGCCTGTTTCATGGCAGCGAGTAAACCGAGGTTGCTCATACTTGTCACTGCGATCGCATTCGAGGAGAGACGTCCCCGGGCTTTGTAGTCGAGCGCACACAATCCCATGATTCTGTCGCCATTGACCACATCGCCGCAGTCGTCACAGAAAATCACGCGGTCAGCATCGCCGTCCAGAGAAATTCCGATATCGGCACCATGTTTTTTGACAAGAGCTGCGACATTTTCCGGATGAGTTGCGCCGCAGTCTGCATTGATATTGAAACCATCGGGATTGATTGCTTCGGTGATCACTTCCACGCCCAATTCCCGCAGGATGAGAGGAGCAATGCTGTAAGCTGCACCGTTGGCGCAGTCCAGAACTGCTTTGATGCCGCGGAGCGAGGTGTTGCGGATGGAGCTTTTTGCAAATTCGATATAACGTCCGCGTGCGTCATCAATACGGTATGCTTTTCCGATTTGATCGGAACCGACAAGATCATTTCCTTTTTCGGAAGCGAGAATGTATTGTTCGATCTTATTTTCGATCTCATCCGGCAGTTTGTATCCGTCTGAACTGAAAATTTTGATTCCGTTATCAGAAGAAGGATTGTGGGATGCGGTGATCATGATCCCGCAATCTGCACACATGGAGCGGGTGAGGTGAGCAACAGAGGGAGTTGGCATCGGACCGATTTCCAAAACACTTGCCCCCATACCGACCAATCCACTGGTCAATGCTGTTTCCAACATGTATCCGGAAAGTCTTGTATCTTTTCCAATCACAACTTTCGGTGCGGTTTTTCCCTGTGTTCCGAAAACATGTGCAATTGCTTTTCCCACGCGCAGTGCAGTTTCCGGAGTGATCGGATATACATTCGCTTTCCCGCGAATTCCATCAGTTCCAAAAAGTTTTCCCATTGTATCAGCCCTTTCATTTTTTCTGATATTTCTGAATGGATTTTATAATATAATCCCCAAGGGATAAAATTCAAAATATGAAAGAAAAAATTATCATATTTTTTATTGTATCTTAACGATTGAAACTCCGCAGGGCAGAAGGGGAGATCATACGGTGTTTTTTGAACAATCTTGAAAAATAAAATTCATCCGGAAATCCGCATTTGTGTGCAACTTCCGCAATGGAAAGAACATCATTCTGCAAGAGTTGTTCTGCCAAATTGAGCCGGGCTTCAATCAGAAAGTGATTGGGGGCGCATCCGGTCAACTCTTTGAATAATCTCCGGAAATGGGAGTAGGAGATCGAAAGTTTCCGTGCTTCTTCTTCAAAATCCCAGTTTTCCAACGGATTGTTACAGATCTCCTGCCGGAGAGTTTGCAGATTATGTTCGCAAAAGGCATTGATCTTCATTTGTGTGCCGGGTTGTTCCTGCAGTTGGAGCAGAAGGTCTTCGAGCATCCAGCCTGCACGCGGCTGCATGGCTCCGCCCGGCTGCTGGATCATTTCACGCAATTTGCAGAAAACCGAATAGAACCGCTCAGAATGAACTACTTGTATCAATGGATTTTTCCGTTGCGGAACCAGCAGTCCCCCGGAGATGAAACGGCGTACGATCTTACCGCTGAAACAGATGAAGCAGTGATGCCGGGTCTTTCCCGGAGGTGAGCCATAGAGAAAATGTTCGCCCGGATATGAAATGAACGCATGAGGTCCTTCCACGATCACAGGTTGTTCTTTTCCCAGAGAAAAGAGCAGAGTCCCTGCATGATTATATTGGATCCCCCAGTATCCTTTGAATGTTCCCTGTTTGGAAATTCCCCCCGCCCGGGGAACTTCGCCGTGGGTATTGAAAACCAGTTCTTCGTAATATTTCATAATCTTTTGATCAAAAAGTCCATATTTTTGTTGTTTTTATCCATTCTCTTATTAGAGATTTGCATGTATAATATTCATCAAATTATTAATATTTCAACCCCTTTATTGAAAAAACAAGGAGAAAAATTATGAAATTCGGAGTAGCTGACTACGGAATGAATGTTTGGGATGGAGATTGTTACAGCATTGAAAAACGCTTGGAAGAACTGCGTTCGATCGGGTATGACGGTACAGAACGTCTGGAAGCGATTGATGCTGCGGATGCAATGTATAAAGCTGCGATTTATCGTCGGCTCGGCATGGATTTTGCAACCTGCCGCAGTGCCAATGTTGATGCAACGATTCGTTTCTCTGCCGCTCTGGGCAAAGAATATGTGTGGCTGACCCCCGGATCTGCTGTTCGCACTGTTGATATGGACACTTACATTCGCCGTGCCAACCGCATGGTTGAATGTGCTGCTCCGTATGGTATCAAAGTGGCTCTGCACAATCATCTTGGTGCCCGTATTGAAAATCAGGAAGAACTGGATCGTTTCATGAAAGAAGTTCCCGGTGCTTCTCTGCTGCTTGATATCGGTCATTTGCATGGTGCAGGCGGCGATATCCTGGGTACAATTGAAAAATATTATGACCGCATTGCAGCTGTCCACTTCAAAGATGTCTTTATCAAAGACGCTTCCATCGGTCTTGACAACTGGTCTGCACGTCTCCGTTTCTGCGAACTCGGAGCCGGAAATTGTGATGAACCGTGGCGTGAAGCTGCCGCTCTGTTGAAGAAACTCGGTTATGATAAATGGGTTCTGGTCGAACATGATACCCATCTGCGTGAACCTTTGATCGATTTGAAGATCAGTCTGGACTGTCTGAAAGAAATTTTCTGCTGAAAAAAATAAATCATGGAGAAAAATTATGTCTGAAGCAAAAAATAAAATCCGCGTTGGTATCTGGGGACTTGGTCGTGCCGGTTGGTGCATGCACTCTTCTGAACTGGATAAATACAAAGATGAATTTGACGTTGTTGCCGGTTGCGATCTGGAAGCAGACCGTCTTGAAAATTTCAAGAAAAAATATCCTGCCGCCAAAGCATATCTGGATGGCAATGAATTTCTGGCAGACAGCAATATCGAACTGGTGAGTGTGGCTGTCCGTTCCCCTCAGCATGTTGATTATGCGATCCGTGCCATGGAAGCCGGTAAAATGGTGTTCCTGGAAAAACCGATCGCTCTGACAACTGCCGGTACTGCGAAACTTGCAGAAGCTGAAAAGAAATATCCTGGAAAACTCTTCTTCCGTCACAATCGCCGTTTTGAAGCATGTTTCTGCCATGTGATGGACATCATTCACAGCGGTGTTCTCGGGGAAGTCTTTGAAATCAAACTGTGTCGTCATTCCTATCAGTTCCGTGAAGACTGGCAGGCGATCATCGGTTGCGGCGGCGGACAGCTCAACAACTGGGGACCGCATATCATTGACCAGTCCCTTCGTTTCCTGGAATCTCCGGTCGAATCCATCTGGAGCGATTTGAAACTGATTACCGGACGCGGCGATGCTGAAGACCATCTGAAAATCGTGTTCCGCGGTGAAAACCGCCGTGTTGTCGATATGGAAATTTCCGGCGGTATCTCTCTGCCGTCTCCTGTCGTGGCTGTGTACGGTACCCGTGGTTCTCTGATCAGTGAAGATGAAATGGATATCAAGCTCAAATATCTTGATCCGAAAATGGAAATGCCGAATTATCCGGCTCATCCGGAAACTCCGCCGCTGGGACAGAATTTCAGCGGAGTTGTTGCTCCGAAATTCATTCGTAAGACCATCATGGTCGAACCGGAAAACGGTCTGCAGCTGACAGATATTTATCATGTGCTTTATCAGGCTATCCGTGAAGGGAAACCCTATCCGATCAAATCGGAAGAAGCATACGAAGTCGTTCGCGTTACGGAAATCGTCAAAAAACAGAATCCGCAGTTCGCGATCAAGGAAGATGAATTCGGAAAATAAATTCCGTTTTCTTTCTGAAACTTTGAAAAAATCCCGCTCCGTGCGGGATTTTTTTTAACAGGAGATACTGTTCCATGTCTTTGAATATTGATTTTTCCGCTTTGACCTCCTGTGAGGTCATGGGGTTGGATATCGACAGAAATGAGCATGAACAACTGAAGATATTACAAGGGGAAGCCGAGGCGTATCTGCTTTCTCATGAATGGTGCAGCGGGATCGTCAAAAGCATGTTCGGGTTTGGTGCCGGACGGATTTTTGCGGTCTATTTCATTCAGATCAAACCGTCTGCTCCGGATGTGGAGGAGTATTTCTGGGTGATCAGCGGCAATTTTCCCGCATTGTATTTTGTTGCGGATACTGACATGCCGACACCGGGAGATGCTTTATCGGAGTATCTCGCAGTTATGCAGACCTGGGCGGATGCGGCTGTACGTCAGGATCATGACCTTGCCGCAGAATTACCTCCGGTCAATGCTCCCTTTACGCCGGAGTTCGGGAAAATGCTGGGGAAACAGTTGGAACAGTTCATCGCAGAATTGATGTCTGACGATGAAACATGAATCCATGCGTTATGTTCCGGCATTTCTGATTTTTTTCAGGAATGTTCCCGGCGGGATCCCTCTGTATTTATGATAGATCCTTGAAAAATAATAAGGATCGGTAAATCCGGAAAGGTCTGCTGCCTCTTTGATGGTCAGACCCGGATTTTTCCGTAAGAGATTTTCTGCATTCTGCAATCTTTTTTCAATGAGCAGGCGTTTGAAATTTGTATTGTGATTTTTCTGAAGAAAATGTGTGATTGCAGAAACACTTCTGCCGACA